>JAAEMV010000303.1 GCA_024225195.1 Planctomycetaceae bacterium
AAAGATTCTATCTGCTGGCTCTAGAAGATCTCGGAACAGAACGAATTTTACAAGCCTGTGAAATCGCCATAAGAGAGTGTAAGTTCTTCCCCAAACCGGCAGAGCTGCGCGAGCTAGTAAAGCGACCGGAAGACGACCCAAATTACCGAGCGCAGTTAGCTTGGCAAAAAGTGAAGGAGATTGCAGTAGGTCACGTCGTCCATACCGGCAGACCGATCGACTTTCAGGATCCGTGCACCAACGCAGCAGTACGAGCGGTAGGCGGCCTGAATCATTTAGCACTCCAAGGCACGGATGCTGAACATGAGAGATATACCAGACCGCGCTTTATAGAAGCTTACAAATATCACGCCAAATTACAGTACTTATCTCCCAGTCAGACTGCTCCATTGCGGTCAAGAGTAACGAATCGAGATGATCCCATTCTTATTCCGTGTGAATATGAGATTGCGCCACGAATCGAACACACTTCAGATAGTATTTTGAACCGATTAGCGGACAAAGTCTCGATCAAGAAAAACCCCAAAAGTGAGAATTAGATTGACCTATGAAATTTCGGATTCACAGTCTGCGAAATATACTTCGGCAGGATCGCTTCTTGTTCAATCAGCAAGCGAGTCGATGATTGTTACCTCGATTAACTTTGCTTTACTTCCGAAAGCAGCTATACATAAAGGCGGCTGCCGGATGCGCGAACACCCGACAGCCAGTCCACACAACTAAAAAGGAGTTGAATGAACAATGGCAAGTATAAACCATACAAAACGTAACGGCTCAACTTGTTGGCAAATCTGGGTCAATATTGATTCAAATCGAAGACAAATTTGGCTTGGGAATATAAGCAGATCCCGGGCGAACGAAATTTATTCATACGTAAAGCAATTGGAGGTTGCGATTCAAACCGGCACTTCGATTTCTCCATTTGTCTCAGACTGGCTTGACTCAATAAGTGATCGCTTTTACTCCAAATTGGTATCTTCCGGTTTGGTAAATCCTCGCTGCTCACGAACTATCCGCGAGTTCTTCTCGGAGAGACTGGCAAAGCTCAATTGCAGCGTGCGAACAAGAGATATTTACCAACGCGCCCACGATAAGTTCTATGATTTCCTAGATTGTAAAAACCCCTTACTCCGTGATTTCTCTCCTGAAGCTGCGCATGACTTTTACCACGTGTATTTAGTCGAACTAGAGATAGCGGATACATACAGGAATAAGACGGCTAGAATTATTCGTGAATTTTTCGGCAAAGCAGAAGAGTTTGAACTAATCAATCGAAACCCATTTCGGGGCATCAAAATTTCCACTGACGCTGACCGTTCTCGACAAGTGATGATTGACCGAAAGTCCATCCATGAGATCATCGGCAAGGCAAGCGATATTCGCTGGAGATGCTTGTTAGGCTTCGCGGGTCTCTGCGGATTAAGAACTCGAAGTGAAATTGCTGCGATTCGCTGGGAGAACGTTAACTGGGACGACAACACAATGATCATCCCGAAGGGTAAAACCAAACAGCGAACCTGCCCCATTTTCGGCGATTTCCGAGCTTACTTTGAAGACTATCACGCGTTGGCTATTTCAAATGATCCGCTGATGGTTCTCCAAGGCCCAATCTTTCCGAATTGCCCAAGTCAGACACAATTGACAGCGAGATTGAATCGAACTGTTGCAAAAGCGGGACTGCAGCCCTGGCCGAAACCTTGGATTAACCTGCGTTCCAGTTGTGAAAGTCACTTAATCCTCGTTGATCGATTTGATATCGAAACCGTCTCAGCGTGGCTGGGTAATTCTCCGAACATTGTACGGAAGCACTACCTTCAATTCATTGGCGAGGACATTGATAGAGCGGCCGGTGTTGAAAAGTTTGCAAATAGTTTGCAGAACACAGGAGAATCGGGGAGCACCCTAAAAGAAAAACCCGCTTTTTCACGCATGGTAGAGCATGAAAAAGCGGGTCAGTACACCTGAGAGGATTCGAACCTCTAACCTTCGGTTCCGTAGACCGATGCTCTATCCAATTGAGCTACAGGTGCGTATCAGTGGTGAAATGAAAACTACCACGACCACTAATATATCGGTACCAACCTTTATCGTAAAGTGCCGTCTTCAGCTTGAATGTTCACGAGCAATTTTCTCAAAGGAATAAAAATAATGCCTATTTCAGGTCCTAAACCTTCCTGACCAGACGCGAGACACAAAACTCAAACCCTTGAAAAGACGATTTTTATCCCGCAATCCGCTGCGCAACCCCTAAAAAAAAGAGCGTGCTGAGAGATCAGCACGCTCCAATTTTTTTAACTTTAGTTACTCAGAACTAGTTGCAGCACCGATGACTTCGGCACAAACTTACGATCCGACTTCCGAGTGCTCGAAGGCCACAGCATCGTTTTGCACAGCAAGCCGATTCGTTGTCACAACAAGCTGCGGCAGGTCCGCAACCGTTGTTACAACCACAACTCTTGACTGGTACCTGAACTGTTTTCGCAACTCGCTTACAAACCTGAACCTCAACCTCTTCGGTGTAGGTTTCAGGAACACAAACCGTGTATTCCTGAGTTTGTGTTCGCTGCTCACACTTCATAACGGTAACTTCACGAGTTCGCGTCTCTGGTACGCAAACGGTTACCGGGACTTCCCGAGTTCGAGTTTCCAAACGACACTTACGGACAGGAACCGTGCGGGTTTTAGTTTCGCAAACCATCTTGCAAACTGGGACCTGACAGGTCTTCGTTTCCATTCGCGTTTTCATGACCTTGCAAGTACGTGTTCGGGTTTCCGGACGGTACTTACAAACAGCCACTTCACGCGTTTTGGTTTCGCAAACCATTTTGCAAACAGCAACTTCGCGAGTCCGAGTCTCAATTCGACAACGTCTCACTGGTACCGTTCGCGTCCGAGTTTCCCGACGCATTTTCGTGCAAGGAACCGTACGAGTGCGTGTTTCGCACTTCACCTTGGTTACTGGAACGGTTCGCGTCTTGGTTTCACAAACCATTTTGCAAACTGGAACTTCGCGTGTTCGCGTTTCAACCCGGCACTTCTGCACTTTGACCATGCGAGTTTTGGTTTCGCAAGTCATTTTGGTGCAGGGAACCATACGAGTTTTCGTCTCGCATCGCATGCGTGTTACCGGAACCGTCCGCGTCTTTGTTTCGCAGCGAACTTTGGTGCATGGAACCATGCGAGTTCGTGTTTCACAACGCATCTTGGTAACGGGAACCTCACGAGTTTTCGTCTCACAACGATACTTCTGACAAGTCAGAGTTCTCGTTTTGACTTCCGGCTTCATCGTAGTCCGCTTGACCATTCTCGTCTTTGTTTCAGGAACACAGACGGTGACCTGGTAAGTGTACTCCTGAGGAACCTGCTTCATTACAGTTGCCTCGTAAGCCACTTCTTCCTTAACTACGTTAGGAACCCAAACCCGCTTTGTCATGGTCTGGCAAGCCGTATCGCAACCAGTGGAACAACCGCTTGAGCAACCATTTCCGCATGAACTGCTTCCGCAGCTGAGCCGCGAAAACAACCGACAACGGCTCTTGGTACCGCAAGACGAAGCCACCTGACAAGTCGTCGTTTCCCATGCACCTTTATCGACACATAGGGTTTTATGGCGAGTCACTGTCTCCGGCACACATACCATTCGAGTACCTGTGCGATCTTCAGTCTTAGGAACCATCACTGTGTAGGTCTCTTCAACTTCAGTCGTCTCAGGAACGCAAACCGTATAAGTTTGCGTGATTTCTTCTGTGTAAGGAACGCGAACCTGATAAGTCTGTGTCACGTTCTCTGTGTAAGGAACGGCAACTTGATACGTCTGCTCGACGTTTTCAGTGTAGGGCACGCGAACCTGATAAGTTTGCTCAACGTTCTCAGTATAAGGAACCGCAACCTGGTAAGTTTGCTCAACTTGAGTCGTTACCGGCACGCGAACCTGATAGGTCTGCTCTACTTCTTCTGTGTAGGGCACACGAACGCAATAAGTCTGTGTCACCATTTCCTTAACGGGTTTACGCACCTGGTAAGTTTGAGTGACTTCTTCTGTGTAAGGTACACGCACCTGATAAGTTTGCTCGACGTTTTCTGTGTAAGGTACACAAACCACGTAAGACTGAGTCACTTCCTCGGTGTAAGGAACCTTGACGTTGTAAGTCTGAGTTACCATCTCGCGAACAGGAACGCGGACTTGGTAATTCTGAGTCACCATTTCCTTGTAAGGAACCATCGCGGTGTACTCTTGCGTCTGCTCTTCGGCGTACGGTACGCAAACCTGGTACGTCTTTTCAACCATCGAAGTGACAGGCCGACGGGTCTGATACTCCATGGTCACGTTTTCTGTGTAAGGAACCTTTACGGTGTAGTTCTCAGTCTTCATTGAAGTCTTTGGAACCATCACGGTGTAAGTTTGTGTTTCCTTGGTTGGTACCTGAACGTTAACAGTGCACTCTCGTGTACGTGTCTCTTTGTTCATTCTTGTACGTGTGACCGTTCGCATCTCGGTCATCATTTGGTTTTCATAAACCGTACGAGTCACAAAACGCACTTCCTGGCCACAACAATCATCGCCAGCGGTGGCACCACCGTTGGCTGCGGGATCGACAACAGATCCGCCATAACAATCACCACAGGGATTGGCCACTTGACCACATCCATGCTGTGTCCCAGCGTTGACATAGGGTGTCGAAATCGCGAATGCAATTACCACCAACATGCCCAACAAACGTTGCGACATAAAGAACCTCCTCAGAACATAAAAGCCTAAACTTCAATCTGACGAACGCGCCGTAGCGTCCTGTTTATCCCAGTTGAAAATCAAAGAACCAGTGAGTCACACTCTCTTGCTATTCCATCAGCATGAACGCACGTTTTCTTGTTAGTTTGGGCATTTTAGCCCGCCCTGACAGGCTGTCAATCACCTAAAACCGGTGTTTCTTAGCTACTTTCTACAGAGGTTCGATTTTGACTAACCCGCACACCCAGCCCCCCTCTTTTCAACTATGAAGGAAGTCAAAAGCTCACAAAATTCTCCGCCGTCAAAAATCGCACGTCTGGATGTCAATCATCCAAATCGAACAACAAAGAACTGAGATCTTCGGTCTCGTTCTCCAAAGCCGTTGCAGCGGCAGGAGAGAGTGTTGGATCTGTTTTCACGGTAACGGTCGTCTGATGTGCCTCTCCATCGACTTTTAGACGAACTAGGTAGGTACCTGAATTCGCCGACGAGCGAAAACGCCCACCAGAATCTCGACGGAGATCCCATTGGAGCATGTGAAGTCCCTTTGTCTTGGGAGCCTCAAATGTCTTGATGGTTTCCCCTTTGAGATCTTGAATCTCCAGCTCGACTTGCCGGGCATTCTTGCCGAGGGAGTAGGCCACGACAGTACCGGTTTCAGGATTGGTCCCGACAAATCGCCGAGTCCCACTGAGACCTCGACTTGGTTTCCGTTGCCAGCGAACCGCATCCTTCACATCGTAAAGCTTGGAATCCTCTTCTAATGAATCGACAGATAACTGACGAAGCACCGAGAGGTCGCCAACCCATAGACTACGACCATGGGTTGCAGCGACAACTTCCCCCGCGGTCGGATGAATCGCAAATTCGTGAACAGAAACCGTCGGCAAACCACCTTTGATTCGTGTCCAAGTTTTCCCTTGGTCGATCGAGTACCAAGATGAGAATTCACAACCTAGCAATAGCAGGTTTTCATTTTCTACGTCTTCGCGAAGCACTCGAGCCGAACCGGCTGTGCTTGGCAAATTATCAGTTAACGAATCCCAGGTTTTACCGTAATCATTGGATACAAACGCATAGACGCCGTCATCGTTGCTTCGGTGTCCATCCATCGTGATGTAGCAGCGTTCCTTTTTAAATCGCGACGCCTCAATTGAACTAACCCAACGAGGCCCCGGCATTTGGCTGGCTAGTGATTTCTCTCCAACCGGTCCAACAGGTTTCTTAGGCTCTTCACCCGAGACCTTCGCTGCTGCTGTTTTTTGACCTACTTCTTCACTCGTCTCCACAACGGGCTGACCCTTCATTGTTTTCGACAACTCGAAATCCATGGTAAACGAGCCACCATTGATGTCGACTTCACCGGCGTATTTACTGCCATTGACGGTTCCAGCTAGTTCAAGCGTAAGCTCGTCACCATCAGCAACGAGGGTCAACTGTTTCGTTTCAGGATCAAAACTCCCGCTATTAATTTCGCGTTCGCCCCGTGAGGATTCAAAAACCCCCGTAATTTCTGTGTTGGATTTCCGCGTAAGGGTCACGGTGAAATCCTGCTCGCCGTTGGGAGACATTAGTAGCCCTGTCCATAACCCGGTGACCGCATCATCAGCAGCTGTGGCTTCAGCCTGGTTCTCTTGCCGTTTTTCGGAATCCATCTTCTTCGTATCAGCACCTTTGGCTTCTCCCTTGTCTGACTTCTTGGCGTCAGCATTTTTCGCTGCATCAGCAGCAGCTTTCTTTTGCTTGGCCTTTTCGTTTTTAGCCTTTTCTGCCTTAGCCTTTTCTGCCTTAGCTTTCTCTGCCTTAGCTTTCTCTGCCTTAGCCTTCTCTGCCTTAGCCTTCTCTGCCTTAGCCTTCTCTGCCTTAGCTTTAGCTGCTTCAGCTTTAGCTGCTTCAGCCTTCATCTTTTCCGGAGTTACAGCACGCTTCCCGAAGAACTCAACCTCGAGCTGTCCGCCGTTGATTTCCAACATTCCAGAAATTTCGTTTCCTGAAACCGTCCCCTTAAATTCCAGGTCAAATTCTTCACTGGATGATGAAATCAACAGTCTCTTAGTTTTCGCGTTGAAAACCGCGTCAGCGATTTCCGAATCGCCCAACTGCGAAGTTACCTGCCCAGTTACTTTGGAATCTTTGCCTTGAGCAAGGACGAGCGTAAACTCTAGTCTCCCGCCTGGCACGTTTTCATCTTCGATTACGCATTCCCAGTCGCCCGAAATCGGATCGTCGAGATTGATCCGCTCAACGGTTCGGCTAGACTCACCGGAATACTGGACGCTGGCTGTCAACAGCGAAACCGGCCCCAATTGCATACCCAGTTTTGGATCTTTCTTTTTCCGAGTTGCTTCGATATCAACTTGGAATTGCCCACCACCGGCTGTCATCTCGCCGTTGAACTTTCCGTTTTTAATGGTTCCGGAGTAATCACGACTACCGCGTTGGCTTTCAACCGAAAAGGACACCGCGCCACTGGAGGCGTTGTAGGTTCCCTCGCTGATCTCTTGCGGGCCACGAAACCCGTCGATCTCCCCGGAAATCTTTCCATCGGTTAATTTCAAAGTGAAATTAAATTCTGCACGATCCTCAGGGATTCGATCCGAGATCATTCGGCCTTGCCAATCTCCCGAAACGGCGTCCGTTTTTGAATCGCCAGCAGGCTTACTGTCCGTTTTCTCTTTTTTCGGTGGTGTTTTCTCCGCCGGTTTTTCTTCTTCCTTCTGTTTAGGTTGGAAAAACAGTGGTTCCCAGTTATTGCCTCCGTCTTTAGTCATCCACACGGCGCCGTCTGTCGTTCCGACATAGATGACTCCTTCTTCCGCAGGAGATTCAGAAATTGCACTTCCCGCACCACGGTCAGTGTTGGTGATTTCAGGAGAAATCCGCTTCACTCCGTCGCCTTTTTTGAGCGATCTAAGTACGTAATTTCCAGCGCTGTAATGGATCTGTGAATTGTGAGGTGAGAGAATATAGGGCGTCTTCCAATTAAATCGGAATTTCACGCCTCGCTCCCGCGGGCGAATGAATCCGCGAGCACCTGTTTCAAGGTGAATCCGTCCCATCCCTCCATTTTGGCTCTCATAATAAATTTGCGAGGGATCATTAGGATCGGAAAGTGTTACAAATCCATCGCCACCTCCCACACTAATCCAGTCTGAGTTAATTGGGCCACTTCCATTTTTACCACGTGAAGGTCCCCCCCAACTCCCGTTGTCTTGAAGACCGCCATAAACATTAAAATCTAGATTTGAATCAACGCTGGCATGATAAAATTGCCCGATCGCTACATGGTTGTAGTGATCCCAATGTTCCATTCGATCGCGGGTCACATGCACACCGCCGTCATTTCCAAGAATCATATGACGCGGATCTTTATTGTCGATCCAGAGTGCGTGATGATCGACGTGAATTCCATCGCTTCCACCATCTCCGGTAAACGTCTCTCCTCCATCACTCGAACGGTAGAGACTTGTTCCACATACATAGATATTGTTACGATCCAGCGGGTCGATTTGAATATTGCTGTAGTACATTGGTCGCGGATTGAGCGAGTTGATTCGACTCCACGATGTTCCGCCATCTTTGGAAAGATAAATACCACCGTATTCATATCCATCTGGACCTTGAGTGTCTTGCAGGTTAGCTGCCTGGCCACCTAAAGTTCCTGTGAAATCATTCCGCCGATTTCGCGAACTGGACGAGCTTTTCGATTCTGGCTTTTTGCCAAGTTCCAAATCAATATCAACCAGTTTTCTCTCTCTCGAGACTACGAGCTTGACCGTCTTTCCGGCAGGGCGTTTGTGAATTTCCTTAAGCATCGCCGAATAAGATGGGACCACTCGTCCGTCAATCGAAGCGACGATATCGCCAGCCTTCAAGCCGGCCTTATCACTTGGCCCGTCTTTGGTAACCGAGACAATTTTCGCGCCAAGCTCCGCGTCTTCGCCGCGAATTCCCGCAAAAGAATAGTTCTCTGGTTCTTTTGCGATTTTTTCTGACTCAACAATCGCGACAACATATTTTGGATCTTTCTCGTAAAAATCCAATCCAATTCGTCCCATCTTACAAGTTGGCAACCCATTGGTTACCCGCTCAAACGACTCACCACCATCGGTGGACTTGTAAATCCCTGCACCGGCACCAAACCGTTGCTCAGGATCATTTCCATCAAATCCGTCCCGCTTTCGCTCGTAAGTTGCTACCAAAAGGTGATCTGGATTTTTCGGATTTAATTGAACGTCAATCACGCCGGTGGTGTCATTAACAAACAACACCTTTTTCCAAGTCTTGCCACCGTCGCTCGTTTTAAACAAACCTCGCTCGGGGTTAGGTCCCCAGAGACGCCCAAGAGAACCGACCCAAACCACGTCCGGATTTTCTGGATGGATCGCTAAGGCACCGGTTTGAAATGTATTTTTCAGACCCATGTTTTTCCATGTCTTACCACCGTCCACCGACTTATAGACTCCGTCTCCCCAGGAGACACTGTTCCGCGGATTAGATTCACCGGTTCCCACCCATACGATGTCGGGGTTACTCGCTGAAACCTGAACGTCGCCAATCGAAACCGTTGCTTCGCTGTCAAATTGGTGCTCAAACGTGTTACCGTCATTGGTTGTTTTCAGCAGCCCGCCGGAAGCGGTTGCCGCCCACCAAGTCGAATGATCGTGCTCGCTAACCGCAATGGCTGTGATCCGCCCGCCCATGTTGGCTGGCCCAATCGATCGCCAGCTAAATTGATCGGCAACACTTTGTGCCAAAGCCGGGGGAAGTTTTTTCTTGGCTTCCGGTGCAGGCTTGGGCTCCTCCTTTGCTGGCGTTTTAGTCTGATCTACTTGCGGTTTCCTCGCTTCGGATGCCTCAGTCCGAGGCCCACGATTCGTCGCCCCCCTACCCTCTGCTCCACCACGTGGTCTTCGGCCTCCGCGGCCGCGCTCTGATGCGCCTCGCTCGGTTCCCTCCGCCGATGATCGACCGCGATCTCCGCCGCCAGCCTCATTTTGTGCGTAACTGAGGGTAGATAAAAAAATAACGGCCAAAGTGCTTAGAAAAGCGACTCGCAAATGGTTCAGCGAAAAAACCATCAGGTACTCCATTCGATTCAATATGATAATTCAAGGTTGTCCCCGTTTCGCAGGCTCACACCGAGTCCGGAAGACGGAAAAAGGCACATAAGGATGGTAGCACCGCATCGAAGTTGTTACAAACTCCAACAGGCGAATTCCTAAAATCGCTCGTTACAGCAGGCCAATAACCTCGGTTTGGTAACACGATACACAGAGCCGATCATCCACCTTGTGGGCAGCGTTAGATTGTCCCACTTCGCGTCTATGTCCCAACCTCATACGAACTCTATCCATGACAACACTATTGACCGGCGGAACCGGATTCGTTGGTAAAAACCTAATCAACCGACTCCAAAGGGTTACCGTTGTTTCTCGAAACCCTGAGTCCGCCCGGCAGCGGCTCCAAGAGGCAGGCTTGGCTGAGAATCTCGATGATGTGATCAAGTGGAACAACGGACTCAACCCGGTGGATCTCTCCCGAGTCTCGCCGATTGATTCGGTTGTCAATCTGATGGGCGAATCAATCGCCGAAGGTCGCTGGACTGCGACTAAGAAAGCGAAAATTCGAACTAGCCGCGTCGATGGGACGAAGAGTTTAGTCAGCTCACTGATTCAATCAGGCAACCTACCCAAAGTTTTCATCTCGGCATCCGCCATCGGCTTTTACGGCGACACTGGTGAAACAATCGTTGAAGAAGACGCACCTGCCGGCCGTGGATTCTTGCCCGAAGTCTGTCAAGAATGGGAATCTGCCACCGCGCCGCTGGAGGAACTTGGTGTCCGCGTCGTTCACCTCCGAATCGGCATCGTACTGGGCGCCAACGGCGGGGCCTTGAAGAAACTTATTCCTCTCTTCCGAACTGGACTCGGTGGGCCTCTGGGCAATGGCAAACAGTGGATGGCGTGGATCCATGTGCTCGATCTAGTCTCAATGATCCAGTGGTTGATCGAACAGCCTGTCTCGGGTGCCGTTAACGCAACCGCCCCCAACCCTGTTCGCAACCTTGAATTCACAAAATCGCTTGGCCGCGCTGTCAGTCGACCGGCATTCTTGCCCGCTCCTCAGTTTGCAGTCCGGTTAGCACTCGGCGAATTTGCCAATAGTCTGTTTATTTCCTCCCGAATCGTACCCGGGGTTGCACTCTCCCATGGATTTCAATTCCAATTTGCTGATATTAAGTCCGCACTCCAAAATGCAATCAATCCATAGGCACTGCCCAGATGCATTACTTCGGTTTCGATATCGGTGGCGCAAATATTAAATGGGGCGATCTTGACGGCAATGCATCTGAAATCCCGTTTGCCATTTGGCAAGCGCCCGAACGGCTTCCCGCAGTACTAAAAAGCATCATCTCGAGTTTCCCGCGCGATGCCAAAATTGGCATTACCATGACCGCCGAGCTGGCAGACTGTTTCGATACAAAGCGCGAAGGAGTCAAATTCATTGTCGACTCAGTGGCAGAGTCCTTGGCTCAATTCAGCCCCCTTTTTTATCAGACGACGGGTCGTCTCTGCACTGGCACCGAAGCTATCGAAGGCTGGGGACAAACAGCGGCGGCCAACTGGCACGCGACATCGAGTTACCTCTACTCAATCGACGACCTTCACACTTCTGGTTTTGTATTAGATATCGGTTCAACCACGACCGATATCATTCCTGTTGTCGACGGTGTTCCGGTCACCTCGACCCAAAACGATTTCGATCGTCTTACCAATGGGCAGTTGGTTTATGCGGGGGTTGGCCGAACTCCCGTGTTCGGCGTCTTATCCGAACTTAACCTGCGCGGCGCAACGGTTACCATCGCTCGAGAAAACTTCGCGACGATGGCCGATATATTTCGCTGGCTTAACGAGATCGAGGAAGATCTAGATTCAACTGCGACTGCCGACGGTCGTCCCGCATCTCGACGCCACAGCCGAAGTCGCATTGCTCGTTTAGTTTGTGCTGACTCGGGGGAACTGGATACAAATGAGATTGACTCAATTTCACGTCAAGTAAAATCCTCTTTTGTCACATTGCTTTCACGCCAATTAGAAAAAGTAATGAAGAATCATCCGGGAGTTCCACCGGTTTTCAAAACACTCGGGCGAGGAGCTTTCATCGCCGACGAAATAATTAAAAAGTTAGCCACAGAATCCCCAAAAACACCGCCCTCTATTCTTGCCTATTCCTCTGACATTGCGTTGAACCAATCAGTTCCTGCACTTGCCGTTGCCCATTTTCGAGCCCAGCACGATCAGAGGATCAAGTAAGTTGAAACCGTCACTCTCCACGCCGGTGCGAGTCATCAAAATTGGAGGTAGTCTTTTAGAACTACCTGAGCTTACTTGCCGACTTGAGGATTGGTTAACCCAGCAGCCACCCATGCTCAATTTCTGCATCGTAGGTGGAGGACAACCCGTTCAGAAAATAAAGGAAGACGCCCGCACTATTGATAGTGCGAAATCCCATTGGTCAGCGATACAACAGATGGACAGGCACGCGATTTCATTGAGCCAAACCTCACAGTACTGGAGTTTTTTCGATTCACCCGATTCACTCCACGAATCTTTCGCAACAGCTCTCAATTTCATTGAAATGGAATCTTGGCTTCGCGATACCATTGTCTGTCTTCCTGAGTCTTGGGATGTCACCAGCGATTCGATTGCCGTTGTCCTCGCGCGTTACCTTAACGCAAAAGAATTAACTCTTTTAAAATCGACACTGCCACCGCGGGATAAATCTCTGACGCAACTGATAGATATGGGGTTTGTTGATCGTTACTTTGAGACGGCTCTCACTTCAGACGA
>JAAEMV010000304.1 GCA_024225195.1 Planctomycetaceae bacterium
ATTGCTTGGACCACCCAAACCATACGGATAGAGAGTTGGAAACGTTTTTTCCCAATAGTAATCTGGGCTACTGTAAACATTGACTGGTTTGCTCTCGCTTAGTACCCTCGTAACAACATTGTTAGGTTGCAGCTTGCGCTTTAGGTCTTCCAGCTGTGTCACCAAGTCAACATCGGATGCCAGTAGCGTTTCTTGATCCACGCCAACCGTTCCTGCAAAAATAAAGTAAAATAAATCGTTACATAAAAATCGTTACATCCACAATTTTCGTTTCGTTACATACAAAAAAAACGTTACAATTTGTTCAACGTTACACAAACCTACACGAACCAACAATCGCCTTGCAGATAGTCCAGAATAATAATACCGAATGTACAAAGCAAAACACAACCAACCCCTTACCAGTGTTTGTAGAAACGTTGCTGTCCTCCATTTCGCTTGCCTCCTTTCGTGCTTCTTCCAGAGTTTCGGCTTCTTCTGCTGTCACTTCCAGCGGTACAATGTCAATAAATTGCTCTCCAGCTTCCGTATGTTCATCTGGCCACTCTTCTGGATACACAATGGGAACATCTTGGTACAGGTGGTTGTTTTGCTTTAGCCAATCTAGCGCAGTACGCACTCGGTTGGGCCGGTAACGAAACTCACTTTCGTTACCTTTCTCATTCACGTACCGCAGCATCGCAAACTCGTCCAATTTTGGCATACTAGGCAAACATTCTGCAACTCGGGTAATGTCGTTGATGATGCTATACATGTTGCCCTTGCCGTGGTAAAAGGACACCTTGCCCATGCTGATTCCGTTATGGGATTGTACAGGGATACCATACTGATCTCGACCAACGTCAATACTTGTAACTCTTCAGGCACCATGCCAGGATACAATCCACGCAGAAATGTCTTGACTGGCAAGTTCCACACGGTTTGATCTTTCGCATACTTTGCCGCAACATTGTTCCCCTCTTCATCACCCTCCTCATCGTGCTCATCCTCCTCCTCATCGGAACTATCCTCTCCAAGCTCCGGAACATTCTCTTCTTGTTGATCATGGTCGTCGCTACCTTCTCGATCAAGGTAACTGGAACCAACTTCGTTTCCGTTACTGGAGGAGGATTGATTTCCGTTACTTGAGGAGGATTGATTTGCATTCTGTACGACCTGTTCTTCTACCACATCCATGTGGCTCGAGCTTGCCGCTTCAGCATTCTTCTTCGTCTTCGGGTTGAAACAATTCCAACACCATTTGCAGATATATCGTGTACCACGAAGCATACCATACACATCAAACTCTGCCTCAATGGATTCCAAGTACCCGCTGTGCCACTCACGATCCAATTTTCTCATCAAGTAACTACGATACCGCGGCAAATCGCTGCCATTGATTGCATCCAGTACCGTATCGTTACACAGCTTTAGGTTACGAGGTTCTTCATCGGTTCCACAAACACCGCACACTTCGAACCGAGTCCGCTCATTGTAACCTTTCAAGAACCGTTTCGCATCGTCATTTACTGAGCCATCTGCCTTCTTCGAACGCTTGGGTAAAGGCACCTTCAACCGTGCCTCTTTTACTTTTTCATACTTTTTTGCATTTCGTGCCTCCTGAACTGCTTTCTTTCTCTCTGCCCTTTGCCTCTTTTCATCTTCGCGGGTGAGAAAGTCTTTATCCTTACTATTCTTTACTCTGTTTCGTTTCATTGCACTGTGACACAATGCTCGGATAGCTTTTCCAGGTTCAGTATAATCGCTCCTTTCCATTTTGTCTAAACAAGAATATTCAATGCTTTTCAATGTGAATGCTACATTGAACCCCCAGGTTAAGTCTTCGGTCATTGAAGTGTCGCAACTGGTTAATATTAAATCGGCTGTTCACTCCGTTTCCGTTCCGGAAAAAAAGATACGTTTTTTGTACGTACAAAAAGTGTGTCCCTTCCGGGGCCAGCCCCAGTTCGGTCAATATCAGCTCCGTTTTGCTAAAAATGCATATTTTCGACGCAAATTAATGCGAGACGCGGCTGCGGTTAATTTTATTCTCTGTTTGCTGGGTTTCGGGGGCTATGCAAGTTGGAGAGGGCTATTTTTAATAGGAAAGGTGTTAACCTATTACGGTTACCCCCAATACAGATTAAGTAATGAATGTTATTTCTCGGACGTTGCAAAATTTTGCCTCACATCTTCAGATATGATATCTTTTACAACCTGAACAATCGTCGAGAAACCCAAGACACAGACAACAATCAATTGCTCGATGGACGTGTTTATCAACGGACTTGTAATATTTCTCCTCTTCGTAAGCGTGGTTGTAATAATCCGTTTGGTCGTGAATACAGCCAGCAAATACTTTTCGCCTGTGTTGCGAGAGATCAGTACCGTCACCTCCATTCCCGAACACTTTGGTAAGTCGATATTGCCTGTACTAGACTTTCTTTTTA
>JAAEMV010000305.1 GCA_024225195.1 Planctomycetaceae bacterium
AGTTTTGGCGAATTGTTCAATTTAGAGTTCAAATTGGAGCGGGGCGCGGAGTTGAACGCTTGAGACGTCGGTGCTCTGCGATTTGCAGTTGTGTTGGAACTTTGAAGATTACGCTGAGGAAATGTAGGTTGGAATGTAGAGGCAGACGTAGAGGGTGAGCCAGTGGAGGCTGTGGGAAGTTGTTGAGAATTGAAGCCAGGGTTGAAGCCAGGATTGAGGGGGGGAGTTGATAGAGTCGTGGAAGAGGCGGATTGGATGGTGCCAAGTTGCGGATTGTTTTGTTGTTGGACTGGCTTTAAAGAATGTTGTCGCCTGCCGACGCGAGTGTTGTCGACTGCGGTCGGTTTAAGCCAAACAGCAACGAGTTTTTCCGTTTGCCCTTTGATTTCCGGTGAGCGAAGGTAAGTCGTGCCAGTAGTTGTTAATTGAACAGGAGTGTAGTTCGGTTTGCGTGACGTGGAGGTTGGTGCGCGAAAAGTTGAGCTGACTGCTGGCGGTTCTCGTAAAGTAGGAGCACCAGCTTTTCGGATTTGTAAGCTGATCTGCTCAGCGTTGATACTTGTTTGAGAATCCGTCGAGATGGCAGACTCCCCGGAGAGAGCTAATTCGAAAAGATCAGGGTCTTGAGGATTAGGGATCGTTCTTAAATTTGTCTTCCACGACGCTGAGATTGCATCTTCGCTTGTTTTTCCTGCGAACTTAATCCACCCGGGGCCTACAATTTGCAAATCACCCAGTGAGCCATCCCGCTTGGCACGGTACCTTAATAAGTCAGCCTGTAACGACATTTCATCGGACTGAATTTGTACTGGTAATCCCTCGGTTGTTTTGTTTTTTTGTCCTGAAAATAGATTCGTTTCTGGATCAAAAGTGAGGGTGTTTGCTGTGATCGATGCTGATGGAGTCGTAATTATCGCTGGTGCCCCATTGGCGACTAATCGAGATAGCTCGGCTATTTTTGTTTTTGAATGAGCACTTTTGAGAGGTGTTGATTGCGTTCCCTTGGGCGTCCCGAACATCAGGACGAGGTGATCACACTCGATTTTGTTTTGTTGTTCAAGTTGGTTGGCCGTAACGGTGTCGAAGAATTCGGCATAACCCGTTGCAAAGTTAAATTGGAAGGAGCCATTGCACGTCACCTCAATCGGGCCGTCTTTACTCTTCAGCTGATCTTTCGCAGGAGGCGTTAGCGACGACGTTGTTGGGAATGTGTTAGGTGGATAGGCAGCCTGTTTAGATTCCGGTTCCAAACGAATTTTCTCGATTCGTTCCAGTTGTAGATTGTGGATTCCCGTGATATTTGAAAAGTCAGCCAACGCGCTGGAGGGATGTGACAGTTCGATCGTCAGATCGCTACCAATGCCAAGACTTTCGCCAAACATAAATTCAACTGATTCCGGTGTTGTAATTTTGTGTGGATCAATTGTGACATTGCGAGTTTCGATGTAAATCAATGACTCGTCTCTCGCCTTATCGGAGAGGGAGTAAATCTTGACCTCTCCCAGCAATTTACAAAGTACAGGTTTAATCCCGTCGAAATTCACTCCATTAAACGGTTCATTAAACTGGATGTTTGCTCCGCCGGTGGAGCGAACGATGAACGGTCTTTCGGAGGCTCCGGTGTTGTTGCTTTCGTCCGCTGTCGCTGTCGCACTGACGAAAGTGAATGGCGAAAACTCAACTGAACCATCGGGGCATTTGATTCGTTCTTTAAATAGGATGATGCCTTCATCGAGCTTGAGTGTGGAGCACGGTTGAAGTTCCCAGTGATCTGTTCCCTCTCCCAAGAGCGGAATCAACCACGATTTGTCTTGGTGGAGCGGTTGCGAGTCACTGTCTAAATCTGATGCGACTTTGGTGATCGTTTTGGGTGGCCCTTCAAGTCGAGGGACTGCAAACTGCTCGTAACAAGAATAAAGGCAGATGGTCGCAGCTAGCGCCATCAGGTACAGCGCAACAGCGTTGAGCCGTTTTGGAAGTGCGATTTTTTGAGTTTTCGCAGAAGCCAAGTTCAAAAATCCTTTTTTTACAGCAGTCGCATGTCATCCTGACATTTGTCGTCGCAGCTTGGTGTCGGTTTTTCTCAAATGCCGTAGTGTGTCTGAAGTAGTTCTTGCCAACGATTCTGAGATTTTAATATTAACTCAATAAGCTCTCTCACCGCCCCCGAACCACCCTTGGCAGTTGTCGTAATATGAGCGACTGATTTTAATTCAGCGGCACCATCGGCAACCGTGGCAGCTAGGCCTACTTTTGACAACAGGCCGAGATCGGATAGGTCGTCGCCGATATAACAAACCTGATCAAGGGTTAGCCCTACCTCCTCAATGACCTGTAACCCAACCGG
>JAAEMV010000306.1 GCA_024225195.1 Planctomycetaceae bacterium
CGAGCGCGTCACGGTAATCGGCAAACACTCACACCATCTGTTGTTCTGTCGGCAAAATCTGCCTGAATATTCTGAAAAAATTGCCTAACCCAAGTAAAACCAGCTCAGTTCACCCTACTGGTCGCTTCAAAACTTGGGTCAACAACGCCTCAATGACGGTTTCGCTAGCACGACATCAATTGGAAAAACCACTCAATTCTGAAATTGATGGTTCACGGATTGCAAACTGAGATTCGAGATCTGGACGAAAGTATCTGGTTTCAAAAACAGCCTTTTAGCGGTCCCATTCCCGAGGGAACGTGACGCAAATCGCCACACTGCATAAAGCCTCTCGCAGAAATCCTTTAGCAGCCGAACATCTCTTTGGCATTAGGCTCAACCTTAAAAAGATTAACAACCTTACGAAATCAGCGACCTAAAATATCGATGATTTTTATTCGCTGAAATGTCATATGAGCTTGCGATCCCTCATAAAGAATTCCCACGGTATTCTCATCAATCATTGACATGCAGGAATACCCCCCACTCATTTCTCCGTCCAACAACACTTGATATTCAACGGGCCAGGTTTCTCCACCATCCAGCGACGCCTTGATCGTCATATTTTTTCGACCGCGCGGACTATTGGGATTACAGAACAACAAGAGCGGTCGTTCATTGGACCGATCTCGATTCGGCTTGATCAAATCCAACTCACGCGTCACATCAATTAAACTCGCCTGACAAGCTCCCGGTTCAATCAGCGTTTTGACATTGGTAGGATGAGGTTGCCACGTTTCCCCCATATCACTGGTGGTCATCACGACTCGAACGCCAGCCCGGTTGTAGCGACAGTTCAGCATCAATCGACCATCTTCAAGTTCGACGACTTGAGCTTCGGTTGTATCATCGAAGGCACCAGTTCCCACCTTCCAAGAAGCTCCCTGATCTCGGCTATAAATAATGGTCGAGCGAGGTAGTCGCCGCTTGCTTAGCGAGTCTTGAAACTGAGCAGGAAACACCAATGTACCATCGGACATCGTAATGCCTTTGCCCGGCCCCTGCAGCAACAAACACCAATCCTTCTGTTTGACTTGAGACGTGATATTGATCGGCTCAGACCAAGTTCTTCCATCGTCATCGCTACGGACTATCACAAATTGACCAGTCTCCAACGGCTGCGTGCCCGGCCCAGAACCGACCCATCCACGATTCCCGTGACTCCACAACGCAGCTACCCAAATCACGCCGGTCTTTTTATCAACTAAAATCGCGGGATCTCCAATTCCATCGTATCTCCACTTGGGATCGCCCCCCATATCCATAATGATCTTCATCGGTTCCCAGTTTTGTCCGCCATCCACCGAACGAGACATTCCCACATCAATATCACCCGGCAAATCGCCACCGTTTCGATAACGAACGTCGTAGACACCGATCAAGGTTCCCGCGGTCGTTGTTGCCAACCCTGGAATACGAAACGTGTGAACCCCGTCATCTCCACCATTGCGGACGGCAACCCCAAGTCGTTGAGCCAACATTGATTTGAGGCTTGTCACAGGAAACGCCTTTCCCCCGATGATGACCTCACGGCAATCGGCTGAAACTCTTCCATCAATCGAAGCATCCTGTTTTAATTGAGCAACAACCCAAAAATAGTTATCACCCTCGGTCAACTCAAATTTACTTTTCAGATTCGCTGAGTCTCTCCGGATGGCGATTTGCTTTGAAATATAATCCTGCGGCCCAGATGCCCGGAAGCTTGAATTTCCTAGAGTCGAGACAAGGCCAATTTTTTGAATGACATCGTTATCGTCAGACGTTGCTACTTTCACCGACTCTAGAGTAAGAGGTCGCTTGGATCCTTCACATCGAATCAACAACTTCCCGATCGCCACCTGCGGGTTTCCCAGCAGTGCCGGCAATGCCAGGGGTTCCATCGAGACAGACTTCACCTGTTGTTCTATCGCCGGTTTCAACTGAAGATCGTCAATCAACAAACCTGAATTAGCAGGAGTGGTGCACCGAAAACGAATTTTCTCAGGTGTCTTTTTTAATTCGATTTTCACAAATGATTTAAATGCACGCCCAACTACGACTTGTCGATCCCCGTTGTAAATCTCCTGCCAGACACCGTCTGAAAAAGCATCAACCCGAAAGACAAAAGGGGTTCCCTTCGTCCAACGCTCCGACCAAAAACTAAGAATTTCCGGCGGCGTTTTCTGGGGACGAACAACCAACTCTACTTCCCGATCCGCACCACCCAACACATGCAAACATTGTTTACCGGTTCGGTAATGTGTATTGCTGATTTTGGCATGTCCCGGTTTGGCTTTCCAAACACCGACTTCCGAAGCGACAGATACGATCTCACCCGATGGGGAATTTTCGAAACTTGTTAGGAATGAATCCAACTCTTGTTTGTCTTGCTTTCCAACTGTCAGCGGAGAGGGGCGAGGCGATTCTGGTTTCGAAACGCCACCTAATCCCATCCCGGACACAATATTATCAGCGATCAGCATCGCACCTTTTTGATTGGGATGTACCTGGTCATAGGTCATCGCATCGGGTTGAAACCCGGAATTGGTGCGAACAAAAAACACCGGTGATAACTCTGATGATTTGGCACGCGCGAGCCCCTCGAGGAGAAGATTGAGACCGTCCACCAATTCATTACGTTGTTGAGATTGATTCGTATAAAGAACCTCGCATAAGAATAACCGAACACCTTTCTTTGCCGAGCGAAGTTGGTCAATAATAGTCGCGATGTCATCTCGAATTTGGCGATTTGGGGTCCCATCAGCTACGTCATTTATCCCCACCATGACTACTGCAGTATCCGGCTGATACACATTTCCCGCACTCGCCGATTTACGATTCTCCGATTTACGATTCTTTAACGCTGGGTATTTAATTCGATTCCCAACTTTATCCAACTCATAAGTATCTGTTAAACCGAGCCAATTGGTTAAGCATCCTTCGCCTCCATTTTTAATTCGGCGACCGGTGGGAAGTGGTAGTCGTCCATTAATCCAAGAGGCTCGCCATCCCCAGTGTCCCTCGTGAATATTTTGAAATCGTTTTCCTTTATGGACGGGAGTAGCTTGGGAGGTGCTTCCATCGTCATGAGCTCCACTGACCGAACCAACAAATTGATACCTGGCTTTAAAATCCACCAACTGCTTGAAAACCTGATACCGATAGCCTAGCGAGGAGGCGCTGCCTTGCGTGATTGAATCGCCGATAAAAACTAATTTCCCATAGGAAGGAATAGCAACTCCAGCTTGTATGAACTCGTTCGCAAATCGATGGCCAACAACCAGTTTGGCGGCTTTGTTAAAGTGCAGTTTGTCATAAAGCTGATCTTGTAAATCGAGATTGGAAAAAAAGTGAATATCGCGCTGTTTGGCGACATCTTGCTGCTCCGCTCTGACGAGATCGCGAACTGTTCCTGCAGTAGCAACTCCACCCACCACCGCCACCATTTGCTTCGCATGGGGTAATTCACTCCGCAAATCAGAAATGAATTGATTTAGCCGCACCCCCGCCAGTCTTGCTTCACTTAGAGAATCGCTCTCGCCTTGAAGGTATAGCAAGCCCACGATCTCAAAAGTATGACCTTCGTTTTTCAATTGCCCAGTGGCCGCTTGTACCGTATTCACAACGTGTTGATACATGTGCCCACGATTGGATTTAGACCAGAGACTATTGCCTCCTCCACCACGACTCGCTTTTATAATCCCGAGGTTTCGAGCACCCGCTCGGCTCAAACTGCGGGCGAACCCAAACTCGGGTCCCCAATGCGTTGCATTGCCCGGATAATATCCACCTTGTTGCGTCTTTAGCTTCGTCCACTCTCCTGCAGAATCACCGATCCCGGATTCAGCATTGGCAACGTAGCTCAAAAAAAACCGAACTTGCTCGTCCGCCGCATCCCACCCCGGTGAGAGGTCTGATTCGCCACCTGCA
>JAAEMV010000307.1 GCA_024225195.1 Planctomycetaceae bacterium
ACGCTTTCATGGACGCATATGCAGGCTTTCGCAACGATCTGGTAAAAACAGAAAAGCGCAAAGGGAAGACCCTGTCAATCAATTGGCCTCTTTGGAAAGAGGGCGGTATGCAGGTACATGAAGAGACAGAAAAGATGATGACGCAAAGCCTGGGTATGGCTGCGATGCAGACAGAAACCGGGATTCGGGCATTTTACCAGGGAGTTTCCTCAGATGAGTCCCAGGTAATGGTTGCAGAAGGGATGCTTGCGCGGATGAAGCGCAAACTTGCGGCCGTTAAACCGGAAAAGACTGTCGAACTTACCGCGCCCGGAACTGACGTCTCTTTATTATTCGACAAAGTAAGGCTGATGCTGGTGCAAAATGTATCGAAACTTCTGAAAGTTACGTCCGAAGATATCGATACTGAAGCCGAGTTGAATGAATACGGATTCGATTCAGTCACCCTGACAGAATTTGCCAACAGACTCAATGAAAAATACGGGCTCGAACTGGCCCCCACCCTGTTTTTCGAATATCCGACCATAGACAGCTTTGCAAAGTACCTGACTGATGAACATCAGGCAATATTTGCCGCGCAGTTTGCAGTGAGAACAGATTCGAAAATTCCTGTCCCTGTTACGCAGGAACCCGAAAACATACCGGCTGTGAAAAAACGGCGTTCGCGCTTTGCGGCAGCATTATCAGCGCCAAAGCATGAGACTTTCGCATCCGAACCTGTCGCCATAGTCGGAATCAGCGGCAAATTTCCCATGGCGGAAGATATGGAAGAATTCTGGAATAATCTTGTGGATGGAAAAAATTGTATTACGGAGATTCCTGAAGATCGCTGGGATTGGGAAGCGATTTACGGAGATCCGTTAAAGGACAAGAATAAAACCGACATCAGATGGGGCGGATTTATCGACGGGATCGGGGATTTTGATCCGATGTTTTTCGGAATATCTCCGAGAGAAGCCGAGCTGATGGATCCCCAGCAGCGTCTTTTAATGCTCTATG
>JAAEMV010000308.1 GCA_024225195.1 Planctomycetaceae bacterium
CTCTCCCTTTCGCCGCTGTCCGTTTTAAAAATCAACCGAAGCATCTTTTTAAAACTTCTCGCTCGACTTGCATGCCTAATCCACGCCGCCAACGTTCATTCTGAGCCAGGATCAAACCCTTCAATTGTATGCTTGCTATGAAACTAGTTCATAGACGACTAACATTGTTAGTTTGCAGGCTAATTTCAAAACCGAAGTAATGATTTCACTTGCAGCAAAGTGCCAATTAAATAAAGGCTTTGTTGTTGCCAACAAAAACCAGTTGCTTGACCGGGCCAGGTAGCTGGAATAAATGCTACCTAGCTTGGTTCACATGATCTTATGATTTGCATAAATTCAAAAGAATTTAACAAGAGGTATCTACTAAATTGTCAAAGAACAAAATCCTACCCGAAGGCAGAACGCGTCCGCAAATACTGCGAACAAAAAACGAGTAGGAAGAATTCCCACTCGTGAGGTTCACCATTCTAGGCATTCATCGGCAACTGTCAACGGTGATCAAGAAGAAAACCAAAACTTTTGCCAACAATCTTTTGAACGCTGAGCGTTCAGAAGTTTGCCAGAAGGAAACTCACAATTCAAAGCCAATTGGCTTCGAAGAGGCAGAGTATTGTATATCCCTTCGACTTTGCCAAGTGCCAAATGCAAGATTCTTTTAGATAATTTCAAACTACGCTCTGAAACGCTGTTTTAGTCGGGTTTTTGAGCATTTTGCGACGAGAGATTCTTTGGTTGATTTGTGACAAACCGTCCAACCGCAACGAACAGTAAAAGTTTTCCGTTGCCGCCGATAGGCTTTTTGAATGGCCTCATCTCGTTTCGCATGCTCCTGAAACATTTCAACCACAGCCAGTCGAAAGATCTGAAGCTCTTTTTTCTCCTTATGAGTGATGAGTTCGTGTAATTGAATCATCAAATCCAACTCCAAGTTTACCGAGGATCCGTTTTTGGATTTTTATTGGAAGGGTTTATGATAACCAGCAACGGACCAAGTTTCCGTCGCGGGCGGTTGGGGTTCTAATCGGATAAGTTTTTCAAGTTGCCGATTAGCTATGGATTGATCACACGTTGCCGGACAGATACTTGCGGTTCAGTTAGCCTGGAAATATACAGTTCTTTTTTACCCGTTTCGCCATTGGCGTTACGGCAGCCAGTGAGGTCATGTTGTTAATGGCAATTCCAATGAGATTTGAAATTTGGAAAGTGGCAGTCAGTTGTCTGTTGCTTTTAATTCCAGAATTGGTCAGCGGTCAGTCTTTTGCACGGCAAACAATATCAACTAGCCATCGGGCCAGTGCTGACCAGCACGTTGTCGATCAGGCCGACGGTTATGAAACCGAAGTGGGTATTTTGTATCGCGGCGGCGATGACCTCACAGATTACATGAAAGAGAAGTGTCGCCTGGATATTTACTATCCAAGCAACATCAAGGATTTCTCTACCGTAATCTGGTTTCATGGAGGTGGACTTACCGGCGGCAAACGAGCGATTCCCAAGGAATTGTTGGCGAAAGGAGTCGCGGTTGTCGCAGTTGATTATCGGCTACACCCAAAAGTGAAGTCCCCGGAATATATCCGTGATGCTGCTGCTGCCGTCGCTTGGACGTTTGCCAACATTAATAAATACGGGGGGAGTGATAAAAAGGTTTTTGTTAGTGGGCACTCGGCCGGCGGCTATCTAACTTTGATGGTTGGCATGGATAAACGATGGTTGGGGGAATTCCAAGTTGATGCTGATCGCATCGCGGGGCTTATTCCCTACAGCGGTCACACGATTACACATTTTACCGTGCGTGCTGAGCGGGGGATTAGTAATAAGGTGCCAGTCGTGGATAAATTAGCACCGCTTTATCACGTCAGAAAAGATGCTTCCCCAATGTTGATCATTACCGGTGACCGCGAATTGGAAATGCTGGGGCGGTACGAAGAGAACGCTTATTTTTGGCGCATGATGAAAGTTGCGGGGCATTCGCAGGTGGAAATCTTCGAACTCGATGGGTATAACCACGGACAAATGGCGAAACCTGCTCACCCGTTGCTGTTAAAATTTGTTAAGCAAATCGCAAAGCAAATTAACTGAGGCTCGATGCCAAAAATTGGCTGCCGTGAATCAGTTGCTGCAAATTAGGTATCAACCATAAAGTGCCGAACAATAATTGCTGGGAAATTGGCACCCGCGAAAATTATTATTGACTGGAGGTGACTATCGGAACGCAAAACGCTCCCCTGCGTGGCTCAGGCAACAAGGGTTTGTTCTCTGATTTGAACCACATTGTTTTCTGGCCTCCGTTCTTGTTGTTGCTCTCCGCGATTGTGTTGAATTTTTGGAGTCCGGACAA
>JAAEMV010000309.1 GCA_024225195.1 Planctomycetaceae bacterium
CAATTCGGGCAGATTGTCTAGTGGAGCCTTATGGAGACCTTATTAACCGATCGAGCTTTACCGGAGCAACTGCCAGAGTGGGGTGTTTTGGTTTTGGAAAGTCATCACAGTCCAAAATTCGTCATGGAGTGGCGAACCCATTCGTTTGTGAAAATTGTATATGTTCTGAGCGGACGGGGTACATTCTTTCTTGGTGAAAAAGGACATGATTTTGCTGCTGGAGATGTTATTGTTGTTCCTCCAGGGACGCGGAATCGGATTGTTGACGATCCAGCCTGCGCCTCCAGTCTTTACGTTTGCTGTGTATCGCAAAGCGTACTGCGATTCGACGTCTCGCTCATCACGCAATTGCCGTGTCGCGTTCTACCGCGGGAAGGTCGATTTGCACATCGGGTCGAAAAGGTCGTTCGACGAATGGTTCACACTCAGCAGTTAACGACCAGAATGCGTCCCATTTCGATGGTGATCGATGCTCTTAAGCTGATTCAAATGATCAGTGAAATTTCAAGAGAGACGCAAAGGATCGTAAAGGGATCTACAGAGTATCGGCGGTGTGTTCAGCAGTATGTCGATTCGCTTCCTAATCGATTTTTTGAAGAGACGTCGATCGATGCTACCGCTGACCAACTTGATATTCCACGTCGAACCTTTACCAAGTTGTTTGCTGAGATAGCAGGCGATACGTGGCTTCGGTACTTGCGTCGATTGGCGATTGAGCATGCTCAGCATCGCTTGCGTGGCACAGATGTTCCGATTGCCTCGATCGCCTTTGAATGTGGGTTCAATGATCTTTCAACTTTTTATCGCCAATTCAATCGCTACAGCGGAATGTCACCAGGTGAGTACCGAGCGACTGCAGATCTGAAAATCCGGGCTGCCCGTAAACGATAGACCTGACGCTTCTGGGGGCGTCAGCAACATGATTCCGAATCGGCGGGGAAACTTTTTGCGTTTGCAGACTTTTGAACGAATTTGTTACTCAACCCTTTGACCAACTTCCCTCACTCCAGACTTACGAAGACACTTGTGTATTCGGGTGACCCGTTCCAAAACGAGGAACCATCCCCAAAACCAAGTGATATGGTAAAAGAAACACGAGTCGTGTGTTTGTTGTCGGAACCTTTGGTATTTCTCCGCGATACGATCGAGACCGCCCCTGTGGGAAAGGTCTACGTCATTTGGAAGTATCGCGGTAAAAATTTGCGAACTGAGTTCGAGCGGATTATGGAACGGACTGGAGTCGATCTGCGGCCAGGGCTGTTTCGCAACCCGCTGATCAAAGTGGTGCAGATTTGGCAGCAGCGTGCCAACGCACGTTGGAGCTTGAAACGAAAAAAGCCTCGACAATTGCCGAGGCTTTTCTCAAATGTGCTCCAGTAGACTCGCTGATGCAAATCTTAAAAGCTCCCCCGGTAGGGCTCGAACCTACGACAAACGGATTAACAGTCCGTTGCTCTACCAACTGAGCTACAGGGGATCACGCGAAACGAACCGAAGTTCGCTTTGCAGGGTGCTAAGTTTAGAAAATGTGATTTCGATGGGCAAGGCCGTTTCGAGGCAATTTTCTTGCAATTCTGTATTTCTCCATCCCGATTGCCAATCGATCCGTTGGATTCAACAAGATCAGAACTGTTTTTTCGGGGCGGGGTAGGGTATCGATCACCCTAACGGCGTTCCGTTAAATACCCTTGTCGCCGTTTAACGAAGATGAACTCGCCGCAGGGGCAAGGGATTCGGTTTTTTTTTCAGCTGTTTGGCGGCTGAAATCTTGATTCGCTCGAACGATTATGCCAATTCAGGTTCAGCCGACTCCCGAAATCGGTAACCCACGCCGCGGACGGTTTGAACCATCTCGGCTTGGTTTCCAAGCTTTTTTCGAAGTGAGCGAATATGAACGTCGATGGTTCGTTCTAAAACTAATGTATCGGCGCCAAGCGCGGAGTCGATCAATTCCGACCGGTCAAAGGCACGGCCGGGATTGCGAATCAGCGTATCGAGCAACCGGAATTCGCTCGGCGTCAGCTCCATGGCTCCGTCATTGACCCACGCCCGATGTTTGACGCGGTCGACTCGGATAGATCCTTTGACGACCATATCATCGCCAGGCCCACTAACGCTTTCGCTTCGGCGAAGTAACGATTTAACGCGTTCCTGCAAAACTCGAACGCTAAAAGGTTTGACAACATAGTCGTCAGCACCGGACGAAAATCCAATTAATTGATCGGATTCTTCTGACTTGGCAGTCAGCATCATGATTGGTGTATCTCGCGTTCCCGCTTCGGCTCGGAGCTTTCGGCAGACTTCGATTCCGTCGATGACCGGAATCATTAAATCCAGAATGATAAGATCTGGAGATTTCGAACGGGCTTGATTAATCGCTTCTAAGCCATCGTGAGCACAGAATACTTGATAGCCAGCGGTTGAAAAATTGTATTCCAAGACACTGGCGAGTGAACGATCGTCTTCGACGATTAAGAGTTTCTTTTTAGACATGATAGATTGAGAGAAATGAGCGGGGAATGAGGAGGTTTATGTTTGATTCCATCGGGAATATCAGATTTAATCGGCACCCTTCTATTATCCGTTTTAGGAAAAACGAAGTCAATGAAGCAATATCGTGTTCCATGGTTTTGCTTTGGAGAGAGAGGTTTTAATGTTTCTGGCCTCTCCAGGGAAATTGTACTTTGGTGAGCAGGTCGTGGCGATGTCGAATAATGTCACCGTCGACCAGATAAATAACATCTTCGGCGATATTTTCGGCATGATCCGCGATTCGTTCCACGTGTCGGGAGGCGGAAAAGCAGTGGAGAGCAGGCACGACGAGATCTGAATCCTGACGCATGAGTGTCTGAAGTTCTTCAATTACCGATAAGTTGTATGCATCCACCGACGCGTCCAGTTGAATGACTTTTTTAGCCAAATCGACGTTCGACTCAACAAACGCATCCAGCGCTAATCGCACCATCATTGTTGACTGGCGAACCATGTCAGTCAGTTGCTCCGGGATTGGGAAAAACGGATGTTCGTGCATGCATTGGGCTCGTTCGGCAATATTGCATCCCAAATCGGCGATTCGTTCGAGATCAGAGTTGATTTTCAATACTGTGGTGATGCGGCGAAGATCAGTTGCCACCGGTTGATGGAGAGCCAATATTTTGAGGCATTCTTCTTCAATCTCAACTTCCGTCTGGTTTACTTCGTGATCGGTTTCAATCACTTCGATTGCCAATTCGACCTTTTGTTCACAGAGCGCGCGAACGGCTTTGTCGATCATCTGCTCGACGACGCCGAATAGTGACATTAAACGGTTGTGAATGACTTCGACGTCTTTTAAAAAGTGCTTTGCCATGAAATTTTTAGTTAATAGAGTTTCAAGAGGAGAACCGCGGGCCGGCAAATTTACGTTGCAATCGGCGTAGCGATCCTAGCCAAATTTACCGGTGACGTAATCTTCTGTTTGTTGTTTCCTGGGGCGGGTAAAGACATCCTCTGTAGCGCCTTCTTCGACGATTTTCCCGTCAAAGAAGAAAGCAGTTCGGTCGCTGCACCGTGCAGCCTGTTGCATGTTGTGGGTGACAATTACGATCGTGAATTGTTCTCTCAGTTCAAAAATAAGATCTTCAATTCTCGCAGTTGATGCCGGGTCGAGTGCAGAGCAGGGTTCGTCCATCAGTAAGATTTCGGGACCTGTGGCGATTGCTCTGGCGATGCATAGTCGTTGTTGCTGACCACCTGAAAGTCCAAGGGCGGAGCGTTTGAGCCGATCTTTAACTTCGTCCCAAAGTGCCGCTTTCTTAAGAGACCACTCGACCAAGTCAGATAATTCTGACCTCGAGGTTTTGTAATGTAGGCGGACACCGTAGGCGACGTTATCGAAGATTGATTTTGGAAACGGGTTAGCTTTCTGGAATACCATTCCTACCTGTCTTCGAAGGTCAACCACGTCGGTACTACGGGTTAAGATATTTCGCCCTCCTACGGTCAGGCTGCCGGTCGCGCGGGCAATCGGTACGATGTCGTTCATCCGGTTGCACCATTTCAGCAGGGTGCTTTTTCCGCAACCGCTAGGCCCGATAAACGCCGTTACTTTTTGATTGGGGATCTTTAAATTGAGATCATGCAAGGCCTGAAAGCTGCCGTAAAATGCATTGAACCCGGTGATGTCGATCGCAATGGATTCGTTTTCTACGGGGGGGGTAAGCGTGGCTGGGGAGGCTTGAGGAATGGTGTTGCTTAAAATGGATCGGCTTTGATTCATTCGTGTTGAGGAAGCTAGGTTTGACATTGGAAGTCCGAGCTTAATTTGAAGGGGAGGTTGCGGGTTAGCTTAATTTTTTCTCGTAGCGATAGCGGATGAAGATCGCGAGCGAATTCATCAACAGTAAGAAGGCAAGTAAAACGATAATGGCAGCGGCGGCCAGATGTTCGAAGCCCTGATTCTCATCGCCTGCCCATTTGAAAATCGTAACGGGAAGGACAGGGGTTTTGTCCATCAGGCTGGATAAGTGATTGGTTGTGCCGAGCACGCCTCCCATCACCGCCAAGAGAGGTGCGGCTTCGCCGATGGCTCGACTCATTGCGAGAATTGCGCCTGTCATAATCCCCGGTGTTGCCGATGGCAGGACGGCACTGCGAACGACTTGCCAGCGAGTCGCTCCCATCCCAAAAGCAGCTTCTCGTAGTGTTTGAGGAACTCCTCGAATCGCCTCTTGGGAGGCAATGATCACGATGGGCAGAATCACCAAAGCCAGAGTGAGCGCTGCCGATAAAACGCTTTTGCTGAACGGCAGGTGCAGATGAAAGAGTGAATTCTCGCGGAAGATCGAGGCAGACGATCGTTTGTTGGGGTCGGGGGAGTCAGCGAATACTGATTGCGCCAGGATTGTAGGATCTGTTGGAATTGGTTCCGACTTACTTAGCACGTTCAGGCTGAACGTATCCCCGTTAGAGTTGGAGACCGTGATGGGGTCGGTGATTTTTGCGAATTGGCTGTAGGTAGCTTCGGCAGGAAAAACAAATGGTTCCCCGCCAATGGTGTTAGCCTCGTATACCTGGTTGCCATTCCGATTGCTCAATTTAGCCTCGGTTCCAAGAAGGACCGTTTTGTTAACTTGATTCGCGTACTTGGATTTTTCGGTCGAGGCTGAAACGACATTCAGCTTGAATTTATCGCCATTGATTTTGCTCGCAATTTGTCCCTGTTTAATTTTGATAACTGGCTGGACTAGAGGCACGGCTGGAAATCGAACGTATTGGCCACCTAATGTTTTGGTTTGGTAAAAATAAGTCGCCCCGATTTCATAATCAGGCTGATCGTTAACACGGATCGGGCTGAAGGCTCCGAACATGTAAACGAATGCAGTTAAACCCAAAATTCCGTAAACGATAGAGGGAACCCCGGCGAGGTTATTAATGTTGAGCTGGACGAGTCCATGAAATATTCTTAGCAGACGGCCTTTGGGTTTAAACTCTTCAAGAAAAATCGCTGTTCCAACGCCGATTGGCAGTGCGACTAACCCGCAAATCGAACAGATAACCAGAGAACCTAGAATCGCCTGTCCAATGCCGGATCCTTCCGGGTTGTTTTCACGGTGGCTTCCCGAAAGCATTTCAAAACTTAGCCAGTTACCGCCGGTTGAAAAAATAGCAATCAACAACGTTGCCAGCACGACGATCGCGAGACTTGAAACCAACAGGCAGATGACCGAGAACGAGTTGTTGAACAACTTTCTTCGAGCCACACTGCGGTGCTTACGAGGTTGAGCGACGGAATCCTTCATCAGTCGTAGACCTCCCGGTATTTCATCCGAATAATTTGGCCGACCAAAGTGATTCCAAATGTGCTCAGAAACAACACGGCAGCGACGGCATAGATGGAGAAATAGCTCAGCGTTCCGGGTACCACCGATTCGCTTTTAAACGTTTCGACGATAAAGCCGGTCATTGTTTGTGACGGCATGCGCGGGTCGAGTGTTAGTGTTGGGGTGCTTCCGGCGGCTAACGCAACCACCATCGTTTCACCAATCGCTCTTGCTAAGGCAAGTAAAAATGCTGAGATGATTCCTGAGAGTGCTGCGGGAACTACGACCTTGAGGGTGACTTCCAGACGGTTCGCACCCAATCCATACGCTCCTTCGCGAAGTCGATTGGGAACAGCCTGGAGTGCATCCTCCGCCAGAGATGCGACCAAGGGAATACACAAGATGCCAACTGCAATGCCGGCGGAGGTTGCGTTGAAAGTTTTGAAATCGCCGAGGGGTTCCAGCATATAGGGAGTAATGAATTTAACCGCAAAGAAACCAAGCACTACCGTGGGAATTCCCGCAAGAATTTCGAGGGTTGGTTTGAGAAGGGATCGGGTTCGTTTTGAGGCATATTCACTAAGGTAAATTGCGGAAACCAAGCCCATTGGTAGAGCGAGCATCATCGCAATTCCAGTGATGCGAAGTGTACCCGATAAAAGCGGCCAGATGCCGTAGCTGAGCTCGCCCTGCGTCTGTCCAACAGTCCATTTGGTGCCGGTTAAAAACTTCCAGATTTCAATCTTGTCGTCTGAGAAAAACCCCCAGGATTCAACCACCAGCATCAAGATGATTCCGATGGTAGTGAACACTGAGACAAGCGCACAAAACACAAGCCCAGTCACAACCACTGTCTGCCAACGCTTACTAGCCGCAGATGAACGCGGGCGCAGTTTTCCACGCGGCGATACAGCATCGCCTAGGAGTTCGCCTTGGCCGGCCGAGGTGTTGCTCATAAACGGAATTTCCTGTGTTCAGTAGGCTAGGTACAGAAGCGTTATTCGATCCCTAAATTGGTACGCTACTTAGGTAAGTTCGCTTCGGTATAGACTTCAGTGACTGAGCCTTCGCGCTTATTGCCTTCAGCGTCCAGATAATGAGAACCAGGGAGGTCTTTCATGATGCGTGCTTTCGCTGATTCATAAATGTCAGCAGGGAGCGGCACGTAGCTGGCGTCTTTAACGATCTCGACGATGTTCTGGAGGTAATAATCAACGAATTCTTTGACTTCGGCTCGTTGGTAAGACTCCGAGTTGACGTAGATAAACAGAGGACGACTAAAAGGTGCGTATTCTCCTGACTCGATCGAAGCCATGCTCGGTGCAACTGATTTAGTTAAGATGGGATTCACAATTGAGACTGCTTTTAATTCATCCTTGTTCGCATCGTAGTACGAGAATCCGAAGAATCCGATTGCGAACTTGTCACCTTTTACGCCGGTAACCAGTGCTTTGTCATCTTCGCTCAGCATTGTCTGTTCGTCAGCACGCAGTCCTTTGCCATCTTTTTTGCCAATCACTTCAACAAAGTAGTCGTGCGTTCCCGAGGCGATCCCCGGAGCGTAAATGGAGATTTGCTTATCAGGCCAAGCGTCGTTGACGTCTTTCCAGGTTTTCGCGGCGGTGTCTTCACGAAAGATTTGCTTAAGTTGCTCAACCGTCAACTCATCGACGAAATCATTTTCCTTGTTAACCACAATGGTAAGGCCATCGTAGGCGACGGGTATTTCGTAGAAGTTAATGCCAGTGGATTTGCAAACTTCTAATTCTTTTTGCTTGATGGGTCGGGAGGCATCATAGACGTCACACTCTTTGCCACCAAGTGCTTTAAATCCATTGCCGGTACCTTGCCCGCTAACAGAGATATTGACGTTTGGAAAACTACCGTTGAATTTTTCTTTAGCTCGGTTGGAAATCGGTTCAACCGTGCTTGAGCCTTC
>JAAEMV010000310.1 GCA_024225195.1 Planctomycetaceae bacterium
GCCTCAATTCGGGGCGATTCCGGCGCGGTTACAAAAAATCATCGACAGCATTCTGGTACCGCTAGAAGAAGAATGGATCGAGGGCGTCCGCGAGGGTTCGCTCATAGGACGCATTAAAAGGTTACGTTTCGTGATTCTACGAGACATGATCCAAGACAATGTTACCGAAGAGGAACGAGACCGGCGCTGGATACATTTAAATGATATGAATCTCGCCCAGCAGCTCGGACATTACCCACCACACTATGTGAAAAGCAAGCCCACGCCCGAACGCCTTTTGGAAACGGTTGAAAAGTTTGAATTCGATCTTACAGGCAGCACACGTATCCATCGTCCGATGTCGGCGACCGTTCGCATTGGCTCAGCAATTCCAGTCCCCACAAAACGAGATCGCCAATATAAACACGACAGCGTGATGGTCGCTGTGGAACAACAACTGCACGAATTGTTAGAAATACCGCCCACGAAACCCGCTGCTGAGGCCCCCACGGAAGCGTGAAAACGCAGCTCAAAACAAATCATTTTCGAGAAAAAAACCCTAACGCACCGGTACGGGAATTTTAAGCGACGACAACATGCTCGCTCACCGAACAACCGTCGGTAGCCATGAGAAAGCAAATTTCTCGAACAGCCTAAGGTTTGAATAACTCCCTTTGATCGTTCCGATTGAATGGGTAACAAACTCTGCCACGGGAGTTTCCTTGGTTAATGTTGTTTTTCATTCCGAGGTTTTACTAAGAGTCGTAGTCCATCAAGCAAATTTTGGAGCACTATTATGTCGAAAACAACATGGTTTTTGGTCTCGCTGTTTTTAGGGAGCGTCGTTTTTGCGGGCTGTGCAGGTGACCTGCCAAAGGGCTGATGAGGTAAAAAAAA
>JAAEMV010000311.1 GCA_024225195.1 Planctomycetaceae bacterium
AAAGCCACCGCGCAAATGCATTTTTGACGGCGAAGCGGAAGCCAGGTTGATCACGCTTGCGTGCAGCACACCGCCCCCAGGCCGCGCCCACTGGACCATCCGTCTACTGGCGCACAAGGCTGTCGAGCTGAAAATTGTTGAGACGGTTCATTTCAACACTGTAGGGCGTGTTTTAAAAAAACATTTTGAAACCGCATCTGAATGAATATTGGGTCATTCCGCCAAAGGCCAATGCTGAATTTGCCGCCAATATGGAAGATATTCTGGAGGTTTATACACGCCCGCATGACAAAAAACGGCCAATGGTCTGTGTTGATGAAATCTCCAAACAGCTGACCATGGAAACCAGAAAGCCTCTTCCGGCAAAACCCGGTTTTCTCACCCGCACTGATTATGAATATAAACGCAATGGAACAAGAAACATGTTTATGCTCTTCGCTCCGCTTGAGGGTTGGCGGCATGTCAAGGTCACGAAACGGCGGACCGCTGTGGATTATGCCCATATTCTAAAAGAGCTGGCGGATGAGCATTTCCCCGATGCTGAAAAAATAGTCCTGGTTCAGGATAACCTCAATACGCATAAACCCGCATCCCTTTATGAAGCCTTCGAACCTAACGAAGCGCGCCGTCTCACCATGCGTTTTGAGTGGCACTATACACCAAAACACGGCAGCTGGCTCAATATGGCGGAAACGGAATTGTCTGTCCTGTCAACTCAATGCCTCAAAAGA
>JAAEMV010000312.1 GCA_024225195.1 Planctomycetaceae bacterium
ATTGCAACAGCCTGCCAGCGAAATCACCGATGAAAACAAATCGGAAGCAATGAGCTTTGCTGCCTTTCGCGTGCTTGACGATCTCTTTGCAACCGAAACCGATTCATTTCAGTCCTTGATGAATAATTTGGGATACGACTCCGCTGATCAATCCAGAAATCCGGAAACACCTGCTGGCGTTGGGAATCTAATGGCCGACGCAATCCTTGAATTCCGCCACACGGATGGCTCCAACCAAACCGGCAATGATGCCAACGGCAATGGACAACCCTACTCAGACACAACTGGCTACGTGCCGCCGAACCCGGTCGGCTCAGCGGTCAACATTGAAAAATGGACGCCGGAGCGGGTGCCTATCGACAGCACTCCCGAAACAGCCATTAAAGTACAAAAATTCCTAACACCCCAATGGATTGAAGTCACTCCCTTCGCATTGTCCAGTCCAGATCAATTCCGAACCGAACCACCGGAACCGTTCCTACTCGTCGACGGAACCACGGATCTTGAAAATGCGACCATCACGCTAGATGATGGCACGGAACTCGATATAAACAGGGACCTAATCGGGACCGTCATCAATCCGGTTTTCATTTCACAGGCTGAAGCGCTGGTTGAGACCAGTTCTAACCTGACCGATGATCAAAAATTAATTGCGGAATTCTGGGAAGACGCCAACGGCACAGCCTTTCCTCCAGGAACGTGGCATACCTTTGGACAGTACGTTTCGGCAAGGGATAATCATTCGCTCGATCAAGATGCCAAGATGTTTCTCGCACTTTCCAACGCCATTTTTGACGCCGGCGTTGCCACCTGGGATGCCAAGGTCTATTACGACTACGTGCGACCGGTTCGCGCTATCCGGGAATTGGGGCAACTCGGTCTAATTGGCGAATTCAATCAAGAACTCGATGGCTTTGCGATCGACGCCTGGACCCCTGAGGGATTCACCCAGACTATTCTCGCCACCGACTTCCTGACCTACCAAACTCCCGGCGGTCACCCCTCTCCTCCATTCTCAGAATACCCATCGGGGCACAGTTCCTTCAGCGCCGCCGGCGCCGCAATCCTCCAACGATTCAGTGGTAGTAATGATTTCGGAGCTTCGGTTAGTTTTGAACCGGGAGAATCCAGATTCGAACCGGGCGTTACCCCCAACCAAAGTGTCACCCTAACTTGGGATACGTTTACCTACGCCGCGAGAGAGGCGGGGCTTTCCCGACGCTATGGTGGCATCCACTTCGCTGACGGTGATCTCAACGGCGAACGGCTCGGCCAGCAGGTTGCCGAGGTCACTTGGCAGCGGACGCAAGATTTGATCTCCGGCAATACCAGCCCTTAGAACCAGACCTCTAGAATCTGATTCCCGGGAATCCCTCCGATCTTTCCTGAAGACTTGATTCAGTCCTTCAGCACTTTGAGTTGCTCGTCGAGACTTAGATCGAGAAACGTCTCAAATTCCCCTTTGAATTCGCGAGAACTCTGCCCAAACGCTTTTTGAAAAGCCGCTTCCCACCCCAGACTTTCTACTTCGGGGTGAAAAGATTCGAGTAAAACATCACGCCCCTTGCGTTTCATTAAATAGGCAATCGCCCAGGCACCGCCTTCGTAAGCAAGCTGTCGACAATCGTCATCGTAGGAATTGGGCAGAGAAGTTGGACAGGTTTTTCGTTTTGACTGAATCAACTTCATTTTGTCGGTCATTCGTTGCTCGAGAGTTGGCCAGCGATAGGAAGCGTTATTCCAATTGGGAAGCTTACCGGAGCCTCGAAGCTCCGCGGTTGTAAACTCAGCCATCGCCACCGCCGAACCCTCGACAAACCACACAGGCCCCATCAGCTCTTGCCGTTTTCGATGGTCTCTCGTCTGTATGAATGAGTTTTGCAGCGAGTGCCAATACTCGTGAAAAATAGTGACTTGCTCATCTTCACCCGCAATATTCAAAACGCCCGCAAACCCCAGCGGTAACGAGGAGGTCATTCGATGGAATCCCCATTCAGCGCCACCGTTATGGCCCGCACTTCCACTTGGCATACCCGTCGCCAGAGCCTTGGCACCGATCTCCTGATACATCAAAAACCCATGGTCTCGATTGTCGTTATCCGCCAAACAATCACGACGCGTCATTTGACCGCGCGCCACCCGCCGCTCACAAAACTTCAATCCCAGTTGCAACGCCGCATCTCGATCAACGCCCAATACCCAGTACTCAAGCCTTCCCGAAGACCCCCAGGTATTGGATGCTGCCGCAAGCGTCTCAACCACCGCCTGTTTCACTTTGTCAGAAACATCCGCCGCCGTAAAAACTTCGATGAAATTTCCACTCTTTGCATCTCTGCCAAAAATATCGTCCTGTGGAAAAATGACTGGATCAGTGGTTTCCTGACCTTGCAGGGAAGCTACTCCGAACACCAAAGCCAGAACGAACATCGCCACGCTGATCTGTGAATCCCAATCTCTCAAGACGCTACTTTTTGATCCGTTCATTAGCCTCTCCACTATGATTGTGTTCCCATCAGGCTACCTTACTTTTTTCAAAAGCAAAAGAAGAACCTGACTTACCCGCTGAATCCAGCATGACCAGATCCATTAATTTCCGTTATTGGAAACGAGCGAAACCCGATCCGCCAGCCATTCAAGAGTTTCTGACGACCGGGCTTCAACGCTTGGGAAAAATCAGTCACCGGGCCGCTAGAAAAACTCACCAGCCCCTCGAAGAACACTACTCATCCTCATCATCATTGTTAGGCCAGA
>JAAEMV010000313.1 GCA_024225195.1 Planctomycetaceae bacterium
AGTCGATGCCTGCTGAAAAGGCGACGATCAAATCGGCCGTATTGAAGTCGCCGTCGCTATTCCAATCACCTTCGGTCCAGTAGGAGTTCCCGGGCACATCGTCTTCGTAGGTTCCTGAGGCGAGCACTTGCACCAGGTCGCTACTGTTGAACTTACCATCGCGATTCGCGTCGCCGTAGAAGACGACCGACAAGGTGTTTCCAGCTTCGACCGCAAAAGCATCCAGTTCGTCGGTATAGCTTTCGTAGATCCCTTCGTCGACCGTCAAGTTGTCGAGCGAGTTAATGCGTAGCAACGTGCTTAATCCGGGTTGCACACCATCGAACCGCAGTCCGACGAGAGAAGCGTCGGTTATTTCCGGCGTCTTAAGGACAATGCCTAGCCAGGAGTTGAGGCTGAGCGTTGTGTCGTCGAGCACCAAGCTCGTGACGGGGTTTCCAGAAAAACAGAGTCCTTCGTTTCGTGATTCTTGACATCCGGACAGATCACGAAAGTCGGCTTGCGAAAAATTCAATTCGGCGATTTGGTTATTGCGTAAGTCGAGATTTTTCAGATTGGTCAGTTGGGCAAAAGCGCCCGATTCCAGCGTGATGAGTTGATTGCCATCAAGATGAAGAGTTTGAATGGAAGCTCCTGCGAATGCCTCGCTCTGAATCGTCGTGATTTGCGTGTCCCTTAAATCAGCGGTCATTGTGGTCAGGCCCGCCAATGCGTTGGATCCTACCGTAACGAGCGGGTTGGAACTGAGATCAAGACTTCCGTTCATCCCGGTCAAGGAACCGGCTTCAATGGTGGTGATTTGATTATCGCTGAGATCAAGATTTCCGTTCATCCCGGTCAAGGAACCGGCTTCAATGGTGGTAATTTGATTGTTGCTGAGATCAAGATTTCCGTTCATCCCGGTTAAGGAACCGGCTTGAATGGTGGTGATTTGATTGTGGCTGAGATTAAGTCTTCCCCTCATCCCAATCCCAGTGAATGCTCCGACTTCAATGGTTGAGATGCGATTGTTGCTAAGGTCGATGTCGGCCGCCGCCAATCCAGTGAAGGAACCGGCTTCAATGGTGGTAATTTGATTGTTGCTAAGGGAAAGTTGTGCGGTGTGGTTCATCTCCCTGAAGGCGCCGGATTCGATTTTGGTGATTAGATTGTCATTGAGGTAAACGGTGCCTGCGCTTTGCGTTAATCCTTCGAATGCACCGGTTCCAATGTGGGTGATTTGGTTGCTACTGAGATCAAGGGACCTTTCGACATATGTATTGGCGAACGTGCCGGCCTTGATGTCGCTTATTTTGTTATTGCTAAGGTCCAGCGTGTCACGACCCTGCATTTCCGTGAACGCACCGGGCTCAATATTGGTGATTTGGTTATTGCTGAGGTTGAGGGTCGGCAATTTACCCCCCCCCGCCCGCTTTAATCCCGTGAATGCTCCTGTTTTAAGATCGGCAAGTCGATTGTTGCTAAGGTTAAGGTCGTTAGTCGCGAGTTCCGTAAAGGCGCCTCGCTGGATGCTGATGATTTCGTTGTTGCTGAGGTCGAGTTCGTGTCTGGCCAAAGCGGAGGCGAATCCTCCAGCTTCGATGTTCGCGATCTTATTATCGCTCAGGTCAAGCTTTAGGGTTTGGAATCCCGTGAATGTGCCGGGTTGGATGTTTGTGAGTTGATTATTGCTCAGGTCAAGCCGTTCACCGCCTACTCCAGCAAATGTTCCTGGCAGAATGTTGGTAATCAGATTGTTGTTGAGAAAAAGGCGGGAGATGCGTGCGCCATCGAACGCCCCGGCTTCAATGTTTGCGATCAGGTTGTTGTTGAGACCGAGCCCCGAGACGCCTGTTCCGTCGAAGTCACCTCGCTCGATGCTGGTGATTAGGTTGTTCGCTAGCGACATCACCGGCACGTTCAGCAGATTCGCGCCATCAAGATCCTCCACGGGAGTGTTGCAACAGGAAAACACTTCTTGCCCCCAGTCTTCAGGAGGCCATCCCGGTACATCGATCAAGTCGAGGAGGCCGTCGCCATCGGTGTCGACCGCCACGGCCAGAGGTGTACCAGATAGCCAGATGGCAAGGCAAACGATGAGAACGAAAGTATGTTTGGCGTGGGCCATTCCAAGTAGTCTCCCCCCCGGGATTTCGATTTGTTCATCGCAACACACCATTAATGTGTCCGAAAATGAGATTCCACGCAACGATATTTTGATTAGCGAGTTATCGTAACGACGGGAATGTGGCTCCTGAGACGTATTTTTCGCGGTTCGCGGCTGGGAATTGTGAGTTGTCCATTTCGCATGGCGACACGGTTTGTAAGGCGCGCAAGTGCCCATTGTTGTCCCTGGGCTCACCGGCTTTGGTTTGGGTGTGAAAGGTGGAGATTGTTCTTTTTCAAGCGATTGGGTTAGCGGCAGAAAGACTGTGTCGGTATCGGTTATAGGCGATGAATTCGAAGATGCTGCTGCCTCATCTTGCGACGAGCTTACCGGCGGTATCGAGTTGTGGTGCGAATGACGGCGGCCAGACCCATTAGCAGCAGCATGGCCGTCGACGGTTCAGGGACGACATTGACTTGTGCGTCTTGTTCGTAGCGTCCGCCCACGGAGTCGATG
>JAAEMV010000314.1 GCA_024225195.1 Planctomycetaceae bacterium
GAGAAAACCAGTCCAATCATTGAGATCATCAACACAAATCAAAAGAACATTGGGCGAAACCGTAGGCTCATCGGGCAGTTGAGCGGCATTGATCTCAGTCGCAAGTAGAAACCAACAGACAAGTGCGGTAAGCAATCTTCTTACGTTTTCTATTTTCATTGTTTTCCCATAAACAGTTCACAACGGAGGACGGTCTGTTCGTTATGCGGGATGACGAACTGAACTGTCCCGTTTTATTGTAACTTGTTGTTGTTTTGATTTGAGGAATTTGTCAATTAGTGCCCCTTCGTTGAGGCAAATTAGTTTTGGGAAGCTTCAATCTTAATCGCTCGATCACACTCGTGGCCTCAGGAGACAGCGCTCTTGCCGCCAAATTGTGCCACTCGTTTGGGTCGTTCTGGTGATCGTAGAGTTCTTCGCTGCCGTCAGCGTATCGTATGTATCGCCAACGCTCATCGCGCACGGCATGGTTGCCTTGCCCAAGCGTAGAGATCGCAGCATGGTTCCAATCGGCCTTAGGATCTTCCAATAAAGGTTGCAGGCTGATGCCCTCAAGCTTGGAATTCTCAGGTAGTCCGCAGAGATCAATGAGTGTTGGGTAGAGACCTAGTAATTCAACTGGTCTATTCGTCCTACCTTTGATTCCATTCGGCACACTGATAATCAAGGGTACATGTGTCGTGCGTTCCCACAACGAGAACTTTGACCAGCGTTGTTTTTCGCCGAGGTGGTAACCGTGGTCCGAGAAGAGAACAATGATGGTATTTTTTGCATGCGGTCCATGATCCAGTGCGTCGAGCACTCGGCCTATTTGCTGATCAGTCCATCGAACGCAGGCGAGATAACATTGCACTGCTTCTTTCCAGCGACCTTTTTCACGCATCCAGTCATGGGTCGGGATCTTTGGATTGCTCATTGACACGTCGCGCGCAGCGTCGGGAATATCGCTCCAATCGTTTTCGTCAACGCGCGGCAGTTGTACGTCCTTGAGACTGTCGTAAACATCGCGTGGCGGAAAGAATGGCACGTGCGGGCGATAGAAACCGCAAGCGAGGAAAATCGGCTTCCCGTGTTTGATCCCAAGTTGCTCGGTGACCCACGTGGCCACGACATGATCGGTGAACTTCGATTTGGCATAATCCTGGGGTCCAAAGTCCCAAGTGCTGTGCCATTTTTTTGGCTTGTTTTGCACCTTTTTATCAAGCCCTTTGAGCCACTGTCCCGAGCGTGGCCCCACAACATGAAATTGCTGTTTGAGGTTAACGCCCCCATGAAATACCTTTCCCGCGGTTAGCGTCTTGTATCCGCTGGCTGCGAAGTGTGCCGGCAGGCTGACATGTGACTTCAAAAACTCAGGATGTTTCGAGACGTGATGATGGTTGTCATAGAACCCAGTCGTCGAAGGCCTCTGTCCCCACAGCAAGCTGATTCGTGACGGATTGCACATCGTCCCTTGGCAGTGGGCGTTCGTAAACAACATTCCGCGAGACGCCAGCCGATCAATATTCGGCGTGTGTGCCTGCGAGTGACCTCCAAGACACCCAACCCAGTCGTTTAGATCATCC
>JAAEMV010000315.1 GCA_024225195.1 Planctomycetaceae bacterium
CTAAAGCAGCTCGTAAGGCGTCGACATTTAAGTCGTATAAATTACATTTCGGCTGACCGAGAAAGCTGGACCAGGGCTGGCAATTTCCAAAATTTATTCGAAACCGAAAATTCTGCGGCAGAAAAGATTGAATCGCGGGTTAGCGAAGGATCCGCCAGATCTGTCGCGCCCGATTTGGATTCCGAGTGGTATGTTGAACAGCAAGGTCAGTCCACTGGCCCGCTCTCTTTTAACGCGCTAAAAAACGGATTAGAAAGTGGACAATACAACGCAAATAATCTGGTTTGGTGTGAGGGCATGCAGGATTGGACCGCTGCAGCATCAATACCTGATTTCAATCTGACTCGTGACGATCAAGCAGCCGCGGCAATAAGTGATTCCGGGACTGCTCAAAACGAGGGCGTGATATCGAATGATTTGGCGAACCTGATTTTCCGAAGCCGCATCTGGATACTTATCTCAGGATTTCTTTTGGGATTATTATCTGCTGCAAGTTTAATCGCAGGCTTTTATGAATTTATTAACGGGATCAAAAATGAAAACAGTGCTGAGGTTCTTCGAGCCGTCCTACTGCTGATACTTTTCATCAGCTTACTCACACTATCTGTTTCTAGTTTTTATTTGCAAGGCAGCGTCGTAAGGCTTAAACATACAACGACATTTTCTCAATTGCGTTCTGTCTTTACGAGAACGCGGCGTTTGGCAATGTTAGCCACTGTGGTGCTTTTGATATTGACAGTGGCTATTGCATTTCTTCCGTTTCTTTTTTAATGCGATTGGACACTAGAATTCAGGCAATGAATAATTTGCAGTCATTCGAATCTAACCAAAATGCCCGGCTTGAAATTGCTTGGGGCGCGCAGGATATCGAGAATCGTATAGGTGTCACGGGCGGTCGTTTCACCAAGGTCAACACCTTTTTCTCTTTTGCTTTAGCGGCCATTTTATCGACCGTTTTTTACGCAAGCCTGATGTTATTTGAAGGTAGTCGGTTTGCCGAAATGTTCACCAGTCGCGGGTTTACACCTTACGTGATTGTCTTGTTGACGGCTTGGTGCCTCACAATCATTGGCCTCAAACATCGAAAACTAAGCTTGCAACGCAAAGCACTTGATTTGCAGCTAGTACCCCAAACATCCGATTTTGTATTGTCGGTAAGTACCGTAGGGCAGATCTTTGAAAATATGCTGGTTAAAGTTGACGACCCAAAGCGTTTTGTTTTGCTGAACCGCATTCAAATTGCGTTGTCCAATTTGAAGAACCTTGGAAATGTATCAGATATTGACGAGATATTCCGATCTCAATCTGAAACCGACGAATCAACAATGGAGACCAGTTACTCACTGTTACGGGGGTTTGTTTGGGCAATCCCAATCCTCGGATTCATTGGAACAGTGATGGGACTTTCCACAGCGATTGGTGGATTTGGTGAAGTCCTCGGAAACAAAAGCGACGTCAGTGAAATTGCATCAAGCTTAAAAGTCGTGACCGGCGGATTGTCCACCGCCTTCGAGACCACGCTTCTTGCTTTAATCTGCGCTTTATGTATCCAGTTACTGGTTACCTTTTTGAAAAAAGGGGAAGAGGAGTTTTTGGACGATTGCGCGGAGTACTGCCAACGAAACATTGTATCGAAATTAAGAATCATGCCGTTCGAACCCAGCGAGCATGACTATGGGACGTAGGACACAAACCAGTAACCCTTTTACCCTTTTTGCGTTTCAAGACATCATCACGTCGGTAACAGGGATTCTCATTTTAATCACCTTAATTCTGGCACTGACGATGGTCGTCCAACCGGAAAATTTTGACGCATCAAGTGGCGAGTCAGTGGAAACACTGCGAGCCAATTTGCAACAATTGGAGGATACGATCAATGCAATTGAAACCCAGTCGCAGGTAGATCAAATGATACTGGATTTGCTTGTTGAGTTTGATGCAGATTCCATGGAACAACTCGACACCCTACTGACGCGTTCATCCAAAGAGACTAAAGAAAAAATCACCAGGCTGAAGCGGCAATACTGGGATGACAAAACCAAGGCTCAATCCACCAAGAAAGAACTCGAAAAGAAACGCCAGCAGCTTTCCGAAATTGAAAATCAAAACAAAAAAAAATCAGAAGCATTAAAAAAACTACAGCAATCCGAACGGGTTGAATATGGGTATGACAGTACAGGGGGAGAGGAGCCGTGGCTGATAGATCTTAGTGAAAAGCAATGGATGTGCGCGCGGGTCAATCAAAAACAACCGCCCATAATTTTTTCCGAATCAGATCTGTCTAAACGTTTATCGCGGTTTGAGAACTGGCAGCATGGCATCACGCTGCAAAAAAGTTATTTCGTTTTGTTCGTTCGTCCCGATGGAGTACCATCCTACGATTTAATTCGAGGCTCTGTACGCTTGAGCGGCGTGGAGTTTGGGGTTGAGTTACTAAACGAAAAGGTCGTGATTATTGACCCTCAAACCGGAACGGTGATCCAATGAGGCGGAAACGAAATGATGACGACAGCCTTGATATGTTGTTGGACACTATCACCAATACGTTTGGGGGAATAGTATTTTTGGCATTGTTGATTGTGATTCTTACTCAAAACCAGAAAACCGATTCAGGCACGACGAATCATGAAGCAGAATTGGATGCAATTTCGGCAAAAATTGAACAATTAGAAATGCGTGAAATTGAGTTAAGACAACTTCAAAGTGCTCAGAGCATTGTTACCGGAATGGATGGATTGAATGACAATGCTGAAAGCATGGAGCGGCTTAAAGAAATTGCTTCCGAATATCGAGAGGACCAGAAAGCAGTGGGTGATTTACTATCACAACAACTAACTGAAAATAAACAAACAGTTCTCCGTCTGGCAGAAGTCGACCAAGTGCAACGGGAAATGCAATCCGAAAAAAGCCGCGGAAACCAACTCGCTAAAAAATACGATGCCGAGGTTGAGTCACGAAAAAAACAAATTGCAACGCCCAAAGAGAAGGAGACAAACAACGCCCCGGTTACGGTTATCGTAAGTAAGGGACGTTTGTATTTCCTTCAAAAAGATCTGAATCGGACAGTTAATGAGGTGAATCTCCGCGATTTTGAAAACTGCAGTGAACCCGAGGCGATGGTATTACTCGGTCAAGGAAATTACCGACCCAAGCCAAGTGGCGGGATTTTGTTAACTGATTCCAATAGCATCAGCAAAAAACTGGCTCCCATGAATCGGCAAAATTACTTCCTGCAGATTGCAATATGGGATGATTCGTTTTCAAATTTTGAATCGCTGCAAAAGGTTTGTAGAAACATAGGTTTGGAATACCAATTGATTCTCATGTCGGACGGAAAAAGGATTGTTGAATCCGCTAACGTACCTCCTCCCAGGGTTCAGGTTCCATGACACCACCGCCATTGAACTCACGCCCTCCCGCCCCACCGGATTCGCAAGTTGATCTTGGGTGTATTGGAGAAGGCGAGCCGCGGTATTGGGTTTTCGTTATCGTGCTGGTTGGCTTAATAACGCTGTTTTTATTTTTGACGGCTCTGTTCTTGACGCTGGGATTCGATTCAGGAGGTGGGTCAGCAGGCAACCGACCTGGCTCAGAAAACGCCGACGGGCAGGCCCAGTCAGCAAAGTCGAAAAGCCACAATGTTGCTAAAAATGAAGAAGGGTATTCGAGTAAAAGCTCGAAACGAAAGACCGACAATAAATCCAATCCCACAGAAAATGAGAAGCAGGAGCAAGCTTCCGTAGCAGATACATCTCACGAAAAGAACTCTTCTAAATCTAATCCGCAAGCATCGAGTACATCTGAAAAAAATTCTGGAACGCATTCGAGCACCAGAGACGCCGCGGGTATACGAAATCAAAACGCAGCGAATTCCGGCGGCACACTCGTGCCCATTGGTAATTTTTCAGGCGGGACCACGTTTTTTGGAGTGAAAAGTAAAACTGGACCAGTGAGTTTTGTCATTGATCACTCGGGAAGCATGGCCGACGACAGGCGATTCGATAAGACACGCCGCCAATTGATTCAAAGCATCGCGTCAATGGGCCCTCATCAAGAATTCAATGTCTTTGTTTACAATACGGTAACAACTGCCTTTAAAAAGGGGCAGTTGGTTAAGGCCACGAACGCCACTAAGAGCGAGTTTGGCCAATGGATTGCTAAAGTTTCTCCTAGGGGTGGTACTAATCCATTACCGGCTTTTGAGATGGCCGCGAATTCATCGACGAAGACAATTTTCATATTGTCTGATGGGCAATTTAATGGAGCCGATAGGATTATTCAATTAAGTAAAAAACATA
>JAAEMV010000316.1 GCA_024225195.1 Planctomycetaceae bacterium
AGATTTTTAAATGATCTCAATTTGATCTCATCATTCTCAGAATGAGATGTTTGGTGGTTCGGTCAATTGGGGATTGGCCGGTTTATTGGGCGTATTTGGTGTTTTCTTGCTTCGGCACACGGCGTGCATCGTTGATAGGTAGAAAGAACGGCAACACTTTCTTCATTCACTGAGAATGACGGAGTAACGAAAGTTGAAAGTTGTTTGTGAGTTTCTATCGTTCGTCCAGTTATTCAAAAAGGAAATGAACTCATGAAGAAATCGCAAAAGATGGTTAAGTCAATTTTGTGTATTGGTTTTCTGTTGTTTGGTTTTGCCTCGGTCGCCTCCGCGGACGGTGGATTCTGGAGAGTGACCGGCGAGCTCATCAACAAGGATAATCCTGGAACAGGTTTTGAAACTTCCTGTCCGATGTCAAATGTAAAGCTCCGATTTAAAAGTCGTTGGCTAGGTGGGACAGGCGTAGGTTTTACCGGCCCCGTCACACCATTTCCATGGGGAATTTCATGGGGTGAGGCAACCACTAATTCGAATGGCCGATTTTCAGAGACTAGTTATTTTTTTCCCGATGCCGTTCGTGGTCGGGATGTGTTGATTGAAGCTTGGGTACTCGGAAATGATTTTCGATATAAGTGGCGCACCGTAACCATTGTCAGGAACATCAGTGGTGCTAGTCCGAACCAGCAGTCGGGGAATATTCGCACTTTTGATCTAGGCCAAATTGAGACCAGTCTGTTTGAGTGTCCTACGGTTTTTGTGCCGGGGGATAATTCCAATGATGACTCACCAAAGATAGCGGAAGACAAGCGAAATAAACCGCCGACGAAGCAAGGGCCGGGAACGATTGAACCGGTTCCTTACGGAATGGGGCCAAACGGAAAGCCTGGTCTTGATCTAGAGTTTACAAGTGTTGTCGTCCGACACAGAGACAATCAACCGAATGCACCGGCGGAGCGGATTAGCTGGGAAGTGGTGGTGCGAAACAATGGTCCGCTCAAATACACGGGATCGGGCAGTTGTAAAACACGTGTTCGCATGGCAGTTTATATTCCGGAACTGGGTAAGGAGCGAGAATATTTTCTGAGCATGACCAAGCCTATTGCAGCGGGTGCTGAAGAAACATTTACCTCCAATTCAGGTAACTTAGGTGAAATCTCAGATGCTAATTCAGATGCGTACAATATTTTGTTTGAGATTGATCCTGATAATCTCATCCTTGAATCGGATGAGAACAACAACGAGGAAAGTGGTGTCTATACACCAGCGACCGAGAATTTTGTTACGCAGTGACTCCATCTAGTTTTCGATCTGAGTTGGGATGAATTCGAATGGGAAAGTGGCATTCTTATTTCAAAGTCTTCTTGAAATGTGCATCTGCTAAATTGATCATTTGGTCAAACCAGATTTGTTTGGGCAGAAATGGATGCGGTGCGTCAGTGATAACTGAGAGATTCGCCGGGATGTTTAACTCTCCCATTTGGCTTCTAAATTTATCAGCTCGAGTGCTCGTATCATCATTTTCTCCTGTGATGAACCAACAGGGTGGATCGTTTTTGTCGAGGTGGACGAGTGGTGAAGCGAGTTGGTAGACGTCCGGTACATCCTGGAGAGCGCCACCAAGGAACTGTCGCCAGATTTGTCCGCGCCCTTCAACGGATGAAATTTCACGGGTTCTCTGGGAAAGGAAATCCGTTTGGGCTCCCATGGGAACAGCCGATTGAATGGTACTGCTAAAGTTTGAGTAGCCACCT
>JAAEMV010000317.1 GCA_024225195.1 Planctomycetaceae bacterium
AGATTATCCAGAACCCGCTCCACGAGCCGCAGGAAAGCGAAAGCAAAATCGGCAGAAAAACAAGACATCCGCTTTAGCTCCAATTCCATTGCCGCCGAGCATCGACGGTGACTCCGTCGTTCTCACAGAGAAAGCGATTGTTTCGAAACGAAAATCTACCCTACCTTCCAAACGTTCTGCTGAAGTCGTCGCGCACTCCCCAAAACTTAAAACGACGAAAAACTTGCCAAAGAAACAACGCCCTTCATCAGCAATCTTCGATGACAGGTGGACACTGATGGAGTGGTGCGAGTCCGGCGAGGATCAGCTAATTGAATTCAATGCAAACATCTCCAAACACAATCTATGGAAACGGTTTCGTGAGGACCTAGTTGCGACGAGGGTGAAATTGCCAACGCTCGCCCCATTGCTGCCGGGCGATCGTCCGAACGATGACGCCGACAACCGTGGGACAAGCAACGCAAAAAAACCAAATAGCGGGACCCCCACCCTCGGCGTGCAGCAGTGAAAACAAGAGTCCAGCCAAAACATCCAGGCCAAACAAATACTACGAAAAACCTCATGAACAATCGAACAATATTTTTGCTTTCAGCCATTTTGGCTTTGTTGTCTTCAGTCAGCGTCGGACAAGAGATCGTCGACGACTGGCGTTACACATTGCGCCGCCCCGCTGCTGGTTGGCGGAAAGCTAACTTCGACGACGCGGACTGGAAAAAAGGATTCGGTGGGTTTGGAACCTTTGGAACTCCAGGATCGCGTGTCGGGACAACGTGGGCAACCGGAAATATTTGGCTGCGCAAGTCATTCGAACTAAAGTCAGTTCCAGCCAAACCTGCGTTGCTAATACACCATGACGAAGACGCAGAGGTCTACCTCAACGGCAAACCAATCGCAACAGTCAAAGGCTTTCAGTCCAAATACATCGTTGTTCCAATCGCCAGTGAGAAGCGGTCCGCTTTGCAAACGGGAAAGAATCTTTTGGCGGTACATTGTAAACAACTCACGGGTGGCCAATTCATTGACGTACACGTAATTGATGCCGACAACGTGCCGGAGTTGCCCAAGCCGAAACGTAGCACGAAACCGTTTTTATCGGAATTGATGACGAAGTGGGGAGCCGAGGTTACTGCTGAAAATGCATGGACGGAGTATCCCCGACCTCTACTCCAGCGAAAAGACTGGACAAACCTGAACGGCCATTGGGATTACGCAGTCACGTCGATCAAATCGCAAGAGACGCCTACGGAGTGGACAGGCAAGATCCTTGTACCTTACTGCCTTGAATCCAAACTTGGTGGAGTAAAACGTTTGCTCGATGCAAGTGAAGCGCTATGGTACCGGAGGACATTTAGCCTGGAAAACAAGCCGGCCGCGAAGCATTGGTTGCTCAACTTTGAAGCGGTGGATTACCGATGCGAAGTTTTCGTCAACGGCAATTCGGTAGGAACTCACGTCGGTGGAAACACACCCTTCTCATTCGATATTTCGGGGGAGATCCAGGAAGGCGAAAACGAACTAGTTGTCCGCGTGGAAGATGCGACGGAAGCGTTTCAGCTCCGCGGCAAGCAAGTCATTAACGCACGTGGTATTTGGTACACGCAGGTATCCGGGATTTGGCAAACAGTTTGGCTGGAAGAAGCCCCTGAAGAACACATTGAAGACTTAAAGATC
>JAAEMV010000318.1 GCA_024225195.1 Planctomycetaceae bacterium
CTCGTATTCAATTCGTCGGAATTCCTAATTTTGCCACCCCAAACTCAGGAGAGCAAGACCTGAGACACGACCGCTACCGAACAAGCACCAAATGAAATTGCGGTTGTGTTCCGCTGCCCCCCAAATCGACGCACGAAAACAACACCGTGTTATCAATGATTGCGACAAACACCTGATTCGCACGCCATGTTTGCCCGCAATCTACGCAGGAATTCTTCCCGAGAATCCCAGCGACTTCGGATTGCCCAGCAGGCCCTTTGAATCTCATCGCGGTTGGGAACCTGAATCTCAACGACAGTTTCACACCCGCGAAACATGGCTGTCGATGTTAAGTAATTTTCGAAATTAGCCCCCAAACACTCACGCTCATCAATTCTTAGATTCAACATTATTCCATTTTCAAAAAACAACTGCGGGCATTCCCGCCAAACTATTTAACGATTTCTTTTGCTAATAGTATGCAGATGTTTGTGAATTATTTAAGAAGAACGAATGAGCATTGGGTTAATTCTCAACGCTGCCTAAAGCCGATATTCAGCGCTTGCTTTTTATCAACAAAAAACCAGTGGAATCCAAAAACTTTAAATCAGAAACTCTGGTTTTTCTTTCGGAAGTTAGCCGGAGTATCCGAAATTGCGTTTCGAAACTGCCTCGTCAACGCACTCTGATCAGTAAATCCGCAGGCGAGTGCAATGTCGGATACAGATATTTTAGTTGAGACCAATTGCCGCGAAGCCTTTTCCAGACGGCACTTCATAATGAACTTCTTAGTCGACAATCGAAACACACGTTTCATCCGACGATCTAACTGCACAGTTGACAGGGACACCTGCCGAGCGAGATGCTCCGTTTTCAATGATTGATCAAGGTTATCTTTGATGAACTCAACGACCACCTTTAACTCAGCAAGTTCGGGATTACTGTCGTTGGGCCAATTTAAATCTTGTGAAATACCGACCAGCCCAACCACGGATTCTTCCGAATCGCGAATCGGAAATTTACTTGCAAGGTACCAGCCGATTGAGCCGTCTGAATTCGTAATCCGCTCAAGCTGATCCTGAATTGGCCGCCCCGTTTCAAAAACGACGCGATCCTGTTGCTCATACCCTTCCGCAAGAGGTTCTGAAAATACCTGCGATGCTGTTTTACCCAGCAAGTCAGATTTATCAGTGCCATTGACCCTTGCCACAAACGCAAGATTCACGGATTGATAAACCCCC
>JAAEMV010000319.1 GCA_024225195.1 Planctomycetaceae bacterium
ATTACTCGACGCACTCGCTGACCCATCTCCTAGCGTCCGAATCGCTGCATCACGCGCCCTTTTAAAAATCGAAGAGCCCCAGCGGGCACTAGCAACGCTAAAGAATGAACTTGCGGGAGCACATGAATGGGCGAGGTTACGGGCAGCAATCGTCCTTGACGAAGCGGGGGAGGCAGCACGCCCGCTCATTCCCGAACTTCAACGATGTCTGACTGATCAACCCAACAAGTACATCACTCGGGTGGCGAACCGCACGCTGAACGTGCTCCTCAACACAAACAATGTTGTCAAGTGATCGTTGGCTTTAGAGGCTGGTTTCCTAAAACCACTTTTTCGTTTTGTCTAAACAAACCATCAACTCATTACCACGGACGCCAAAAGACTCCATTTCCCCGCAACCCAATGTCGCCAGGTGGAATCCCAAGATTTTCAAAATAGGTGTGGTGCAAACCACCAATGTATCTCGCGTCATTATCCTGGACATTTAATGGATTAGGTCGCCCCCATCGCTCACTGAAACGATTCGTTGGATACAAACTTTGAGTGGTGTTAGAGAGTGGTTGCCGCGGCGACCGGACAGACAGTTGCCCTGGAGCGTGAACGTCTTTGTCAACAGACTTAAGACGTTGCCAGCGACCACGAATCAATTGCGCATTGCACTGATCAGCCGAAAATATGATCAAGCCAACCAAAGCGACCCCGCAGGACCGCAGCAGAACCAATCGATACTTTTTAACCATATTCAAAGTAACGCCTCTTGTTTTAGATCGACAGAGAGTCTCGCTTCCTAAATCACCTACCTAACAACATCGGGAACAAGAATCTAAAAAATGAGCTCCGCTCGACTTCATGGTTTTATGGCATTTATCCGACGAACTGGCACAAACGACCTAAATGTTGCCACGCAAAGTAAGCCCAACACAGTTCTCAAGAAAACATAAATCCAGATCTTGTTTCCACGACTTGCCAAACCACGGGAATCCTTGAGTTTGATCTCAAAAAGTTCGGCCTAGCGCAGTAATAGTCATCCACTGTATCGATGCTCGACTCCGTCCGTCCTCTTGATCGAATGACCAAATTCCAACCGCGATTGATGGGACCCCGTCAATAACGGCACCTCTCGAATTAAAAAGCGAGAAACTTAAAAGCAACGCGATTTCAGGCCTCTATACTCGACAATCCGGCTTTACTTCCCTAGCATAACGCTAACGTTTTTCGCCCCGGACTTTCCCCAGCCTCAACGCTAAAACATGTTAAAGACACTGTATCAATTGGCTTTTCGGTACATCAAAGTCAAAAATATCTATCAGGAAGTGGTAATCGACGAACGTCTGACCAATATCAGACCAAAGATCCGAAAAGATATTGAAGCGTTGCTAACACACGCAAACAGTAACTGCGAGTACTTTCGGGGTAAATATACCCAGTTCCTATCCGAGGCACCGCGGCTCTCCGATGACGAGTTCTTTGAATCGTACTCAAAATTGCCGGCGCTCTCAAAAAAGGATTACGCCGAGGCGGGCCAATCGGTAATGACCGATCAGTGGGCGTCGATCGATCCAGCGAAAAACACCTTTTCAGTAGAGGGTAAACCATTTGAATCCATTCAACGGCTCCGCAATGACGATTACTTGATGCCGATGGCAACTGGCGGATCTACATCGACTCCACTTTCAATCATGATGACAAAGCAGCATATGTTTTCAATGCTGTTCACATTTTTCAAATGCTGGTATCGCATGGGTTGGCGTCCGGGCGAGCGAATGCTGATCTTCTACCCAAAAAACACTTACAACATCGACGACATGGTTAAATTCAATCGTCTTAGTAAATGGCTTGGATTTAAGTATCACCTCTTCGATAAAATTGATGAAAAAACAGTGCGTGGGTTGATCGACGACATCAATCAATACAAACCAAAATTGCTTTTGGTCTTCCCGTCACCGATGAACATGATTGCGAACACCGTTAAACGTTTCAATCTGGAAGTCAAACACCACCCAGAATTAATTAACGTTAGCGGGGAAACCTTTTTTGATTGTCAGCGAAAGCATATTCAATCAATCTTTCACAAATCAAAAATTGAAGATTCGTACGGCTCTGTCGAACTGGGCGAATTGGCTCACGAAACGCCGGACGGCCTTGAGATATTCGCGAACGTCGCCTACGTAGAAACGGAACCGAACGACGCGGGGCAACCCGAAATGATCATCACCCGCTTGAACACCTCTGACTTCCCATTCATCCGCTATAAAATGCGAGATATTGCGGACGTAGAATTTCGAACCTATCCCGATGGTACCGAAAAATACTCAATCACTAAAATTGAAGGCAAAGATTCAAATTTCATTCTCAATGACAAAGGCGACCGATTCTACCCTTCGTTCTTTAATACACTCGTCAACGACCTAAATGCGATCGTCGCCGACAGCGTGATTGAAATCAAGGTATTTGAAAAAGGCCAACGGGAACTGGAAGTTCAATTCATCCTCTCCGACAACCAATTTATGGAGCAAGTCCATACCGAGAGCAAACGCTTATTGTCCGAGCGTTTAAGTAGCGAAATGGATTTTGTGATTCATTTTGTAGACTTCATTGACCACGACTACCGGCGAAAGTACCGAGTCATTCAACGAATCGGTGACATCGAATTTGCGGGCGGAATGGTTGGTGATGAGAGCAAAACCAGCGCCATTAACGAAGTTGTCTCTGAAGCTTCTGAGCAATCAGAGAGCAAATTCAACACCGCCAGCAATTCGATCGCTTAAGTCGGGCAGCACAAATTTGCAAAATTAGGCTTCTTCGGCAGTCCAGCGTTTAACCAAACTTCCATTGGCTTCCGCCGACATTCTCGGCGTTTGGTAGGAACGTCGATGTTGCATGGTTTCAGCCAAATTTTCGTGATTGTTACAAATCAAACGAGATTCACCCATTTCCCAAGGTTCCACATAGGCATTGGCTTCGCAGTCCACCTGTCGAAAAAAGGCGCGGCAGGATTCCGCATTCAACTCTCGACGCACCAGCCTGGTTATACGCCCCTGAATTCGATCCCAAGTATCGACAAGCGGATGTTCTGAAGGCGACCGAGAAAACTCATGCAATGTCGACTCTAGATCACCGTGAGTTAACATCTCCTGCGGAAGCGAACGCAGCATCGCTGCAACCACCGACCGAAAGGGAGCAATCGCCGTAGCAATATTTCTGTTGATTAACTGATGCGGCATTCGAATTTCAACTACCCGAGGCTTTACCGGACAACTACACCCATCATGGTGATAATACTCGGCCTGGCTTAGCTTTCCGTGACTCGACTTTCCACGGACTTTACGATAGCTAGGCTCTGAAGTTCGAACATTTTTACATACGACAAGTCCCTCGTCGTCGACAATTTCCAAGAAACTATCTCGAACGTCTTCTCGCAATAGCACTTGGTGGAGATAATCTTCACCAACATCTCCCGCATCGATCTGCCGGTTAATCACGATCCCGAAAGCATGAGGACGCGAGACTTGGAACCGTTCGCCACCTAGCTCAATCGTTTGAGTCTCGCAATTCGATACGTCGGTTGTTTCATTCTTCAATGAGAGCACCTCGATAAACTTAATAATTCAAGCTAAGCAGCTTACCCTAAACTGCTGCAATCAACCAAACGAAATTAAGATTTTCGAAATACCGGCTCCTGGTAACAAACCGGTTGTGACATTTCCAATGAGGATTACCGCCAGCCGATTCGCATGAATCCGCATCCAAAGAATCAGCCCACGATCAATAGGAACCACCCGGGGCGATTGATGTAATTCGTCTCAAACTTACCGCCGTTTTACTTTCAACTCCATTTCCTCAGCCCAGTCAAACCAGCTGTTGGCCAAACGTTTAACTCGTTGCGGGTCTTTGCCTGCGAGGTCAGTGATCTCGCAACGATCAACAGAAAGATCGTACA
>JAAEMV010000320.1 GCA_024225195.1 Planctomycetaceae bacterium
AATCAAGCGCGTAGTCGCGACATTCAACGCTAAACGGTAGAGCGTCATGAGCAACAGGAGTGACGGGAAGACGGAAACGTCGAGAGGACGCTTGGCGTTAAGTGTGACCAGAAGAAGCAATACCGCGATGGCGATGTTGGTCGCCAGAAACATGTCCAGTAGAAAAACCGGTAACGGCACAATCAACACCGCGAGCGTCAACAGAAATGCGGCGGACAGCCACGTTTCGCTTTGCTGGGCAAAACTAAAATTAGTTTTCGATTTGTCGGTTGCTTTGTTTGCCATTAAAAGTAGTTGAGAGTGCTGGACTTTCGTTTAAACGTGGTTTTTGTTGGAGTGAAAAATTGGTTCTGATGAATTGGTTTAAATAACAAAACTGCTGACGAGTGCTTTGGAGATAAGTTGCCATCCATCGACGAGCACAAATAACAGCAACTTACAGGGAGTAGAAACGATGACCGGCGGCATCATCATCATTCCCAAGGACATCAGGATGGTAGAAATGACCAAATCGATTAATAAAAACGGAATATAAATACAGAAGCCCATGATAAATGCGGTTTTCAATTCGCTGATAATGAACGCTGGTATCAGTACTTTTAGAGGTGTTTCTTCGGCAACGGTTGTCTCAGGCAGATTGGCAAGATCAACGAATAGTTGCAGGTCATTGCCACGTGTATGCACTGTCATGAA
>JAAEMV010000321.1 GCA_024225195.1 Planctomycetaceae bacterium
CAACGCGGCAAGAGCCGCAGGTCGAACCCCGCACAAAAACCCCCAACGCGTATCCAAAGTCCCGATCAAATCAACGCCGTCAACCCGGCCAATCTCTCACGTCTGGCAGAAACCGGATATGTGTGGTGAATAATCCGGGCTAAATTGCAAATATCCTCAAGTGCAGAATTGCAAAGTAAAGTTGGTTTTTCCAGTCTGTGGCTGACCAATAAACAACGTACTGGTTTGATCGTGGTCTTCATCGTAAGGAATTGGTGGACCGGTATAATTATCTTTTTGTTTAATATTTCCTAGCCTCATATAAGGCAGAACCCGATTAAACACATCAACTTGCTTATGCCGATAATGAGTGAATAGGTACTGCCGTATAAGAACTAGTGTACTGGTGTCATTGTAACATCGGTGAAATGTGAATTGGTATTGGTAAAAGTATCCTGCACGGTTGTCTAAAGCGGCAGCGCCATGACTTCCCTATTGGCTTCACGTTGGACTGGTAAAGGACATAAGGGACGTAAGCTATATCTTTAAGAATATTAAAGTATAGAGCTTATAGGGAAGTCATGGCGAGTAGCGCCTGACAACCGTGCAGGAAGTGTATGTAAAATAAGGATAAAATCTTACGGGGTAAAAGGGATACAGAATACCTTCGGTATCCCTGCCTCGTATCCCCTTTGGTGCATGTAAATGAGGGTGCCTGTTTCCTCCTTCTCAGGTTTCTCGCCGCTGGACCAAAGGATCCAGCAGCGAGAAACCTTCGACTCAGCTGCCGTTCGCGGCTGCTGCGGTAATGATCGCTCTTTGGCTCGGTGCTCTAGCGGCGGAACTAGTTGACTAATTGTTGAAGCTCGTTCCAATTCATACCCGTTGTCTGATTAAAAAAAATTCTCGTTAGACCCGGAAATGACGGCCAATCGGGTTGTCCCTCTTCGAAGGTAGCCTGGGCGTGTATTCGAACGACTTCGTCGCTATGAGAAGTCATCATTTCGTCAAACCGGCGCTTGAGCCTCACCAAAATAGGGCGACGCGCGCTGACCAGCGAAGGTCGCCATAAGCCACAGGTTTGAATAGTGGCAAGTCCCATCTCTGTTCGCCCATGGATCGTGCCCTCAAGTTCGTAGGCGAGGTGATTGACAGGGTCCTCATTGCCTAGTGGGTTGAGCAGCAACGGTACTTCTTGAACGTTGCGCGCTGGTCTGGCGCGCTCCTCTTGTGGCTGGTCGGCGGGTTCCAGGGGAAAGAAGTTCTTTTTCCACTTGGAATTGCAGACGGTGCAGCTCAGCAAATAGTTGTCCCATTCGAGAGCCTTCCACCAGTAGCCTGTGGATATCACGCGCAAAGACTTGCGACCGGAAACGTTGGACAGATGATCGGCCTCACGTCCCGGATTATGAGGGTCTAAAATGCGGACTTCGGCCTTTGGGTAATAGTGCTCTACATCGCCATTTTGCGACCCAATCACAAGTGCTTCGCAATACCCGCATCTTCCGTGTTGCTTGGCTGAGAAATCGCCCTTGAATTTTCCCCAGTGATCAACATCTCGACGGTTTATCTTCTTGGGAAATGTCGGGTCATTCCCATTCTCATCCTTGTGATCAACAAGGCTGGTGTAATAGTTTTTAATCCCGGTGCGGGCCTCTGCAATGCGCGCGTCTTGGTTGAATTCCGCCGTTTCTAGCAAGGGACCGAACTGAAACATCATCCTTGTTCCCGCTTGCCAAATGCCTGTCGGATTCGGCTTGCGATTGCGCTTTGATCAATCGGATCATCGGGTTCAAGTGCGACACTACCCAACGCTGCATCGGCCAGATTCTTGGCCTCTCCGTCAGTTCCGGCGAATTCCGGCATGCGTTTGCGCAGCTCGGTACGTAGACGCGTAAATTCTTGCTGCTCGTCTTCGGGCAATCCACGGTCCTCGCGTAGCTTCAGTAGATCCCGGCGCAAGGCAAGTGAACTGTAGTTATTTAGCATGTCCTCGGTCTCGGAATCTAGTGTCGAACCCAGCCCGAACATTGTAGTCAGCAGCCAATCCACATCCAACCCACCTTTCAGCGGTAACGGCTCTTTTTCTATGTTGTCTCCTTCGGAATTCCGTTTCAGCAAAAAGGCTTCCTGATCCTGCAAGCCATAAAGACACAGCGGATCATGGGTGCTGATGATGAAACGCACATGCGGATAAAGCCTCCGCAGTTTTGCCACAATCCTGATTTTCCAGGTCGGGTGTAGATGAGATTCGATTTCGTCCAGAAGGACAGTGCCCTCTGCCTCAGACATAACCGTGGTTTCCTTGGCTAGATGCTTCATGATGTGCGCCACCAGCCCGATAACTGAACGAAACCCGTCCGACATCGCCGACAAATCTTCGCGCGCGGCGCTTTGGCGGATGTAGATTTTTCCCTTCAAGCGACTAATGCGGTCGCCCACATTCAATTCCAGAAGATATTTAAGGTTCTGAGTAAACTGATTGAACTGCTGTGAAGAGACGCTCTTGGTATCAGTGAGCCATTCCTCGATATCCACCAACGGCAAAACCGGATCGAACAAATTATTGAGCGCCCCAGCTGTGGGCAAGTTCTTTGCGGATCCTTTGCGCGCGGTGATGCGATTCGCGCCCAAAGCAATTACCGGAAATACGATGTCCTGGCCCGTTACCGTGAAGGCCTTGCTCTTACGATTAAAGCTAATCCGTCGGGATATGCCATTGTTCATTCGGACTTCGACAAAGCCAGTGCGTTGACGTGTATTGCGATTAAAGATCGTGCGGGCATCGGGCACTAAGTCCCGAATGACATCGGAAGAAGACAGTGCCAGCGCTATTGCCTTGAGAAAGCTGGACTTACCTACGCCGTTTTCGCCGATCAAAGTCAGCCAAGGTTCCAGCGCGGACCCAGGGGCATGAAAATGCAGCTCGAAATCTGAAAACAGGCAGAAATTCTTGACCGCAACCGATTCAAGCCAGACCAGCCCGTCAGACTCGTTCGTTGAAGCGCTTTCGGCCCAATGATCTGGCCGGGTGTGGATTGACTTGCGTCGCCGAACCTTGATCAAGGACAGAAGCGCCAGCTTTACCGCCCCGGCCCTGCGCCCGCGCCAATCCTGCATGAACGCTTGTACCACCCGCGCCTTTTCCGCCTCGTCGGGTTGGTTGGCAAGGTTCCGCGACGACAGATCGCTCTTTATCTGCCGGTACAGTTTCGAGCGGTCGACCAGCAGCTCCTTTCGGTTGAGCCGGATGAGGCCGATCGTCTCTTCCCCCAGTTCACTCCGTGGCTTCAGCGATCCGTCTTCAATCAGCACAAAATGGTTGGTTGGGTCGTCGTCGAACGGGTTGAGCAACATCGGCTCTTCCTGCTGGAGCTCCGACCCCGTGGCCAGCAGCGGGGCGCGTTTTCCTCGGATCGGAAACTGCGTCTTCTTGTAACGCGCACAAGTAGCACAGAGCGTCTGCAGATTGTCCCAGTCATAGGTAAGCCACCAATAATGTAACGGATTGCGTATGCTTTTCAGCCGGTTGCTTGCAAACTGTTTGGGACGATAGTGTTCAAGGTCCAGAAAGACGGCCTCCGGATCCTCTCGGGTTTCGCACATGTGGCAACACCGGTGTGAAGCGTTCGAAAATATCTTCTTTATCTGCTTGAATTGAGTGTGTGCTCGATACAGGAGGATATCACGCAAATAGCTGGCGCCGATACCATCATCGCCCGCATCCTCCATCATTCCGGACAGTTCTTGTATGCCCTTTTCGCGAAACTCTTCGTACCAGTCCGGGGGTCCGGGTCGTGTCAAACGCCGCATAAGAACCTCTCTTCCCTTTCGTAGGCCGGGATTGTGTCTAGCCCAGTAACCGCACCGCGCGGCGCAGCTCTGAAATGTGGTGCGGCACTTTTATCGGTTCGGTTTCGGTTCCCTTGTCCAGTGCCCAATAATTATTGTGCGAAAAGAACGAACGGCGATGCCCCTTTGCCGGCTTGCCTTTTTCATCCAGCTGGGGAAGCACAGCGATGTCGCGGACGCCTGAGACCACACCGCTTTCCGAACCCAGTCCGTATACCTTACTCACCGGACCCGAGATCAGATCACCGGTTAAAATGCCTTTCTCTTGCGAATAAAGATTGGTCCAGCGGGTATATCCGAAAAGCGCCGCATGATGAGGCGTCCGCGGACCATCGGCTTTGCGGCCCGGTTTGGTGGAATAGGTGAAATGATGCAGCTTGGTCGTGCCGTCATATTCAAACGTTGGTGGGCAGGTGGGCAACAGGCGCGCGGCTTGGCGCGCGCGCAGATCGTCGGGGCTTTCGGCCATCAGGAATTCGGCATGGGTCAGTGGCGCACCTATGGTGACGAAATCGCTAACAATCCACGCAGAACCCTGTTCACGGGCCTCCGCAAAGGCAGAGGTCTGCTGGTCTTGGTACGCGTCAATATCCAGCTCCTGCACGTCAAGAGCGTTCCGCACCATCTCTTCCAGTTTGTGGCGTTCCGGTTGGGCATTTGTTGTGCCGATTTGACCGTTATAGCGGTCAAATGCCATCGACAGGATGTCATATGCTACGATCGAGCCCAAAGAATGTGCGACCACAACTATCCGGTCGTAATCCTTGGAATCGATCAAACGGACCAGCAGATCAACCCCCGCTTGCCGGATAGCATGGCGCTTGGCTACATTGGGTGGCAGGGCTTTGACGTAGCGGGCGACATCACCAAAACGTTTTATCAATACAGTTGACACAAAGGCCGATGCCGCCAAGCCCAGAAGCCCGGAAACCCACGCAAGCCATGGTTTCGGCGCTTCGGCCTTGGGCCACATTCCCCAAAGAGTGAACCCAACGACAATAATCGAGATCAACCACAGTAACGCCCAAGCGTGGAAAACTCGTTTGGGCACGCGCTTCAGCGGATTGCGCAGCAACAGGTCTTGGATCCAGGTCGAAACATGCTCCCAGGTCGTCCCTTGCATCATGTGAGCCCAATAGAACTCGAAAAAATCGGTGTAGTTCCCGTTGAGATCGCGTTCTGTCTTGATGCGGCGTAGCTCGGTAGAATTGTTTCGGTCATCGGGCTTGGCCCACGCAGCGTTGCTATCCCTTGGTCCACCAGTGTTAGGATCTGGTCGTTCACGCTCAACTAGGTTGGTGTCTGTGGTCCAAACCGAGTTTACAAAAGAGTTTAGGGTAGCCATGGGAATTTGCTCACCCATCCCATGTATTATGACCACTGCTTGTTTCATCGAGATTAAATCCAATTAATAAGAAACTATTCTACTCTAGCGTAATTGGTCCAAATCTCAAAGAAATTCGGAGGCAGAGCTAGCACCATTGTTGCTGAACCCGGCTACTCTTTAAAATCTGTTGGTTGAGCGATCTGTTTCGGCTGTAATTTGGTGGATCCCCAGACTGCTTTGGCGCCCGGTCACGATGCTCAGGACACCATGGGTGAAACGTCAAAGGATGCGACGCGCAGCTATCGTGAAATTGTACGAAACACAACGAGCTTGGCCCAAAGACTTAGCCGAGAAGGATTTTGCCGCGATCTTAGACCTTTACAAAGATTTTGATTATTTTTTTTGGACCCGGATCACGCAAAAGCTCAAGGCTGCAACGAGACCACAAAGAAGGACTTCGGCAACTGAGCTACTCCCCATCTGTTGGGCAGTGTCTGGCGTAAATTAAGCTACTCTTGCTTCCGTTTCGACATATCTGATCTCCTTCGTGTTAAAGATCAGCAGACTACATCAGTGTCCGAATTTAGGGGAATTGCTCAAACTTCCTTGAAAAGTATGGTCCACAATAAAGCCTCTCGCCTTCTGGGCCACTGCTCTCTGCACGGATATTCCAGCAATTTTCATGGCGCGGCGAGAATTTCCCGGTCGCCGAGAACACCCGCCGCTTTTTTTGACCCCCGTCTGAACCGGTCTTATGCGCCGATTCGAATCGCTCCGCTTCGTTTTGGCTTCTAATGAGGTGGCCACCGTTTGATGTGATAGTTGAGCATTTCCTGACCGCTCAAGGACTTGTTGCGCGCGCCAACACGGATGGGTAGCTCCTCTTTCACCAGGGCAGGTCGATCTGCAGGGCGCACATCGATAACGCACAAATCCTGACTATCGTATTCGAAGCGATGCAAACTAAGAAGAAAACTCGCCCCAACGACGTCGATCTTTTCTTCAAGCACCTGTGAAAGCCAAAGTTGATAACCATCCCAGTTCGCACGTTGTCGATTCACTTTTGCGTATTCTTGCGCGATGCCTGCTATGGTACCATCGTCTCGAACGCCGAGGAAAATCTGCCCGCCGGTTTCACTGTTCATAAGTGCGGCAACCGTTTTAACAATGCTGTCTGATAGGAGTGCTTTGGAGGGACCTTCGCTCAGGCTTTTCTCTTTGAATTCCACAGTTTCGCTCTCACCCGCCGCGAGCGATTCTGCAAGATAGGTCGGCAGCGCGCTGTCCTTAGTTCGAGAAGGCTCTGGCGAATAGGCGAAGCGTGCGTGCGAAGGCGATGGCAAAGAGACCGCGTCAAGGAGCCCGACCTTGGCAAGCCATGTTATGATAGCCGACACCTTCATCCCAAAGTTTACGATCGGAGCATCGGTTGGAAAACGGGCACTGGTGCCCTGATGAAAGCCCAAGAAATTCCAATCGATGTCAAAGCACGGCGCGCCGGAGGAACCCGGCATGGTATCCGTTTTGTGCAAGAAGCGTCGCGAAAGACTCTCGGCATCGAATGGCCAGTGCTTTGCAAGGGCGGCCTTTTGCTCCGGACTTATCTGAGCATTGAGATACTGATCGGTTGTGACAGCAGATTGCGTGTTGATCGCTAGTTTGAGGGGTTCACCGTGTGCATGCTGAAGGATCGATACTGCCGCATCTTCTTCCAATTCTGGCACGGATGCTCCCAGCTCAACCCACCCTCGAGGATGCGACGTCCCATCAGGAGTTTCATAGCCTACGGGTTCCGCTAAACGCAACAGAGCCACGTCAAGCTCCCGCAACTCATTGGACGCAAAAACTACCTTTTCTGGGTCGTCTAAGAAATTGAGCGTCACGCCAGCGTTCACTTCTCCACCGGGGGATCGCACGAAATCGAAACGGACACGGCGCGACCTTCGACTGTTGGGGCTTGGGCTAAATAACTCCGGTACGACATGGGTCGCCGTCATAATGATGTCAGGTGCTACAAGAAATCCTGTTCCCGCTCCGGCATAGTTTTCCGGGCTCATTTGGCGCTCAATCATGCATACTTGCCGTTCCAGGATGGCAAGTCGCACACGCCATTCATGAACATCGCGGAAAGTTGTACTATTGCCAATAATTGCCATTTCGCAATCCGATATGAAAATTGGTGGCGATTAGTTCACCAAAAATACTACAATAGTACAAAGCTATCAAATGTTCAAAAGGGGGCTGTTGCAAAAAACTTTTAGCACCGTGATCTAGGAATTGTGGCCTCAAATCGGAAACAGTCATTTATGTACGGTGCAGCATCGTGATCTATGGGCTCGCCGCCGCCGATTGACAGTTCAACACTCCACAAATTTGAACGGCCGCTTTCCCCCGACTTGAAGATTCATTGCAGCATCATGCATACATTTTTTAGATTTTTCCGCGAATTTAAAAGCACATTCATTGATTTTTGAGAATGCGCTTTGGTTGAGAATTCACATCTGCCATTTCGAATGGTTGGAACGTGCTATGCAGCGGTTTCGAAGTTACAAAATGTTGAAGAAATTCACTTCGACATGCAACCAATATTACAATTATTTTAATCACCAGAGGCATCTAAATTCTCGACAAATTTTCAAGTAAATCCATAACGCTGCTTTGCTCAACACCCCCACCATACAATATAAAAAGAGGGTGACAAGTTTCCTCACCACCCTCTCTCGAACAAAAAGAGGGTTGTTAGGGTCATAACCCATTAATTAACGCCATTCTGTTTGACAAGGAGGGCGCGAATACTGATTAGAAAGCGCAACAACAGGCCGTGTGCCTTTTCGAGTATTTGTTACCAGGAGGCGTACCCTCC
>JAAEMV010000322.1 GCA_024225195.1 Planctomycetaceae bacterium
GGCTTTCAGTTTCTATTGGTTTTGGTCTTTTTCATCATCCCATTTTTTTTCGTAGGTGCGGCGGCAATGGGAGTTGGAGTTGCCGGAGCCTCGGCGCTCGCTGCTGAAATGCAAGTTGCTAACCAAGCCAGAGTCGTTGAATATAAGATTCGCGGGTTCTACTTAGAAAATGATAGAGCACCGACTGAGGTTGAGTGTGTGGAGCTGCTACTCGACGAAGACGAAGCGGAAATGATGAATGCAACGAAGGTTTCCGAAACTGAAATGCTAATCAAGCATCAAGGTGCCGATGGAATATTCGGTACGGTTGATGATCGCGAGTTTTCAGTTGATCTGAATCTTGAGAATCCCTCTACGGAAATGGATGAAATATCATTTGATTGAATGTTATTGTAATTCAATCGCCGGTTGTGATGGCGGCGTCATTCGCGGCTTAATTTAGCGGCCAAATAGGGTGAGCTGCCCGCCCACCATCCAGTCGTCATAATCTCGGCCCTCGGAAGTGATTGTGTAGCGGCCAAAACCCGATACCCGAATGTTACCGTCAATCCAGAAATGAGCACCTACCTCCGGATAGAAAGTGGCTAGGCCGTTGACCGATTCAGTTATTGGTTCGTCCGCCAAAAGGTCAAGTGGATTGTTGGAGTCATTCCAGGCATCTAAACCCAGCGAAACGGCATCGATTGTTCGGATGCCTCCAAATCCGCCAACGCCAACGAAGGGAGCCAAACGAGTTGGGGTTTGCAAGCGTATGCCTGCCTCAGCTCCGAACGCAGAAGTACTGTCTCCCACGAGACCGCTTAGTGATAAACGATGAGATAGATAACTCGTGTCGTATACCTCGCGACCTAATTCCAAGGTTCCCAAGGTGTCAAAGGAATTTGAATTTACCTGAGTGCCGCCGCCGACTAGCCAGCCAACTTGTTTGTCGTTGTGGCGGGCGTCGGTGGCTTGTTTTAGTTTCCCAAAAAAGTCACCGGGGTCTGCTCGCTTGGCGTATTTTTTTGCATAGACGGGATCATCCATGGCATAGCGAGGATTGAATAGTGAACAACCAGCGCTGGATGAGAGGAGAATTATCATAATGAGAAGCGTGCGCATGATGGCTTTTAGCATTCCATGCATTGGTTTGGAAGGCTGGTTTCAGGACGCTGATAAATAGGGGAAGGAATTTGTCAGGTTATCCCGCTATCAAGGTCAGGCTTGCCAGATTTTGCCGTCGCAGATGGGGAAAAAGTCGACTGACTTGCTTGCGTCTTGTTTCATTCCCCCCTTGAACGGCCCGAAGGCTGGGAGGGTGATGTGATGCTGGCTTACGACAAAGCAAGGCAAACGCATTCTGTCTGCACCTCGACCAACCGAAACGACAGGATGCCAATGCCCGCCGAATTGGAACGAGACTGATTCGCCGGTGCTTTCGACCTGTTGGGATGGAAGTGAATTGGAGGTTTCGTGAAGCAATTGAAATGGACCAATGAACGACGAAGTTGTCTCGTTCAGTAACCATGATTCCGGGAATTGTCGAACGTGGCGGTCGTGGTTGCCTCGTACAAGCGTCATGTCGATTTTGGAATGCGCCTCACGCCAATGAGTGAACTTGGCAATTAAAGTGGGTATCATCGAATCGCGATCATGGATGAGGTCGCCCAGAAAAAAAACTTGCGAAGCGGCTGTTACTTCCAGTGTGACCGTCAAGTTTTCAAGGGTGGTTTGATCGACGCCCTCGGGGACGGGAACGCCCCCAGCACGAAACGAAGCTGACTTCCCTAAGGGCAAATCGGCAACGAGCAGTGCATTGAAGCCTGGAATCAACACGGTTCCATCGCCTCGTAGAATTAC
>JAAEMV010000323.1 GCA_024225195.1 Planctomycetaceae bacterium
ATTGCTTACCGCACTTGTCTGTTGGTTTCTACTTGCGACTGAGATCAATGCGGTTCGACTGCCCGATGAGCCTACGGTTTCGCCCAATGTTCTTTTGATTTGTGTTGATGATCTCAATGATTGGACTGGTTTTCTCGGTGGCTACCCCGGTGTGATAACGCCTCACATGGATGCGTTGGCTGCGCGCGGTCGAAATTTTGCAAACGCGCACTGCGATGTTCCCGTTTGTTCTGCATCTCGGGCGAGTGTGATGTCGGGGGTCGCTGCGACGACACATGGTAGTTACGAACTTGGACCCAAGTACGAAGACCTGCCCGCGTTGGAAAGTATTCCAACCATGCAGCGGTATTTCAAAGACAATGGATATTACACGCTTTCAGGTGGCAAAGTCTTGCACCACGGATTTAGTGGGCGTTTAGCTGGGGACATCGATCGTTCTCTTGGCAGAAGGAAAGGTCCTAATTCTCCAAAACCGCTCAACCGGCCTGCCGACTGGAGTCGAGCCTGGGATTGGGGTGAGTATCCAGAGGATGACGCCGAGATGGCGGATTTTCAATTGGCAAAGAATGCTGCGGCAGCATTAAAAGAGACATTTGACAAACCATTTTTTATGTCAGTCGGTTTCTTTCGCCCTCATGTGCCACTTTACGCTCCACCCAAATGGTTTGAACTCTACGATCCGGGCCGGTTAGCATTGCCAAATAATCCAAAGTCTGATCTCGACGACTTGCCAAATAACTTTCTAGGCATCAACGACTATGCGGTAGCACCGACTCACGCTGAAGTAGTTGAGCATGGTAAACAGCGAAGCCTGACTCAGGCCTATTTAGCAACCGTTAGTTTTGCGGACCACTGCGTGGGCATCGTTTTGGACGCGCTTGAATCCAGTCCGCATGCTGAAAATACGGTGGTTGTGTTGTGGAGTGATCACGGTTTTCATCTCGGCGAAAAACAACACTGGGCCAAGCGTACGCTCTGGGAAGAATCGACGCGGGTTCCTTTGCTAATCTCAGGGCCGGGAATCAAGCCGGGTGAGCCATGCCAACAACCCGCCAGTTTGCTCGATATATATCCGACGTTAATCGATTTGTGCGAGTTGCCGAAGAACCAATGCCTTGAAGGGCTTTCTCTTGTCCCGCAGCTCCTCGATTCGGAATCAGAAAGAGATCGACCAGCAATCACATCTTCGTACTACGGGAATCACTCCATACGTAGTAAGGATTGGCGGTTAATTGTCTATGAAGACGGAGCAAAAGAATTATACGATCACCGTAGTGACCCAGACGAATTTCATAATCTCGCAGACAATCTCCAATACAAGGTGATTCAAGATCGGTTGCTTAAGTGGTTGCCAGCAAAGGCGATACCCGAATTCAAAACCAAATCAGAACGGTCTCGAAAGAGAGCGAAGTGAGCCCTATGCTAAAATAGATGCAAAGATGGCTCTTGAGGTGATAGATTGGATCAGAGAAATTGTGTGTATGAAAAAAATTAACCAACAGGTTGTTTTTGTCGCGGTTTGTACCGCGGCCTTGATCACGATTTCGACGAAG
>JAAEMV010000324.1 GCA_024225195.1 Planctomycetaceae bacterium
ACATCATGGATGTAGACGGATCAATTTATGTCGACTTTTTCAAGCCTGTCATTAATTCTTGTCGAAGATCACAACACCACGGAACAACGGATTGACGATTGCTTGCAAGCGATTGGAAAATCCCAATGGCGAGCCGAGGTCATTATCATTGCTCCGCCAAACTCTCCACTGACCCGCCCCCCTCTGCAAGCGCCAAAACGAAAAGTAGTACCGAGCCTAAAGGCTGCAATCGACGCCGCTCGTCATCCTGTCATCGCGTTACTAGAGCCGGAAGTTTCCGTAGACGCCAATCAATTTGGATTGATGCTTGAGCAAATTGACGAGCTTCCGATTCAGTCGTCCTTTACCAACAACTGCAACAAACAAACTCAGCCAAACGTAATCCCTCGGCTCCTATTTAAACTCTACTCATTCTTAATTCGGTTCCTTTTAAAAGTAAATAAAACTGAATTCGATTACGGCCTAACCATTTTTCAAAAAGATCAACTCTGTGATATCCCCGATCTAAACAAATCGCTTCCCATGGAAGTGCCTGACGACGAGAGCAGGGAAGGGCACAATACACTTAATCAATTTGTAACTGAAACTCTCTCTCGGGCACGCCTTCATCGCCTATCGGTCACAGAGGCTCGCATCGAGCAACTGAATATTGCCGACACCGCGACTACTCCGTCGCTTCCTCAAACCTTAAAAGCAGTTCAACGTGGCTGCCGTTTTTGGTGGAACAGCATTATGTTCCCAGTGAGTTTGAAAGAGTCATCCGTCCGCCGCTATAAAACCTATGAGAGATTTTTGGGAACGGTGGGGCTTTTGCTAATTGCTGCCGTGGTCTTTTTCAACAGCCTCAACTACCCGTTGTTTGAACCGGATGAAGCAAGAAATGCACAACTGGCACTGAACGTGATTGAAAGTGGTCAGTGGATGTCTTTGACATTGGCCGAAGAAAATTACTGGGACAAACCACCGCTCCAAATGTGGGCCATTGCTGCGAGCTATAAGATCTTTGGCGTCAGCCCATTCGCAACACGACTACCAGTGGCGGTGGCTTCGATGTTCACGATCCTCGCGACTCTGTTACTTGGTAAAAAATTACTGGGCTATCGTGGTTCCTGGTTCGGCGGGCTACTCCTCTTACTGACAACAGGCTTTGTCTGTGTCAGTCGTTATGTCACGATGGATGCATCTTTGACCGCCATGTCAACGATCATGCTGCTCAGCACCTACCTTGCCGTCACTAACGGTTTTAAACGTCACTATGCAGTTCTCGCCAGTATCGCTTGCGGACTGGGAATCCTAATCAAGGGCCCCGTGATCGGCGTACTGTGCCTTCCCCCCTTGATCTTGTTTTTCTGGTTAAGCCCAATTCAAAAACGACTTCCGCGTCGTTGGTGGATGTGGTTTTCAATTCCTGCATTCTTGGTCTCGGCCCCGTGGTTTATTGCAACCGCCTGGATTCACCCCGACTTCCTAACCTACTTTTTCTGGAAACACCACGTGGTGCGTTTTTCCGATGCATTCAACCACCGCGAACCGTTCTGGTATTACCTGGTCGGGATATTTATCTTCATGTTCCCCGCCTCCTACCTCATCCCGTCGCTGATTAAGTTCCTG
>JAAEMV010000325.1 GCA_024225195.1 Planctomycetaceae bacterium
CAACCCTTCCAAAGCTCGTTCCAGCACCGCCAATTCACTCGATCCAAAAAACACACTTGGCTGAATACGAAGCGTATTGGGAGCAGAGAGAGTCGGAGAAATTCGCACGCGGTGCCTGTGAAACAGCCATGCCGAGAGCAGGTAACCTGCCGTTTTCCCGCACTGAAGACTTCGAGCAAAGAAATCCTCCTGGTGTTCTTCAAAGCGAAAGGTCACACCCCACATTAACCCCTTGCCTTGAGGCGGAGAGATCCATTGTGGATATCGCTCGTGAAGCGAGGTCAGCATCAATTGAATCCGCTCACCGATGTGCTCGCTTTTTTCCGCCACGCCCTCGGATTTGAGCAACGCCAACGTTGTCTGGGCAAGCTTACAGCCAAGCCCACCATTGCCAAATGTGTTGGATGAATATTTTTCTAATTCCAATGCCTCTTGCCCACGGACAATGGCCACCGCTGCAATTCGGGCAACACCGCCACCGAGCGCTTTCCCAAACAGAATAACGTCACCTGGCACCCGAGTTCCCACAAGCGACCCACAACGCCCCAAACCACATTGGATAGAATCGAGAATTAGAGGAAATGCCTCCTCCCGCAATGCATCCAGAACATCGTCGCGACGCACTTGGATGCCCCCCTCTCCACGAACCGGTTCAGCAATCGCACCAATCAAGCGAGAAACAGAAAACGTCGTAAGCTTCCACTCGCCGTCTATTTGTCGCAGCACAGGCAAGGGAGTTGTACATTGCTGAGTAATTTGTCGCAGGCGAGACCGCCAGTCAGTCTTTCCAGACTCGAGCACATGAACCGCGAAAGGAGCAAGCCCTTGAAACGTGCTTCGCCTCTCATCAGAATCAGTAAAACGCAAACCAGAAACCGAGTTGCCATGATAGGCATGATCAAGCGTCAACACCGCCGGATCGGGATCGTTGAGAACCCAACTCCATTTTTCGACAAATTCTCCAAGTAGTTCTGGACGAAACTTTTGAACACGGGCGAGTTCTTTTTGGTAATAAATTTCGTGTCGTTCTTTCCATGCCAAATACGCGTGACGCAGCGAGAGGTCCACAGCTTCGGCACCACTGTTGACCAACACGATTCGATACTCACGACCAGTCTCGCTTGCCAGTTGCTGACTTAAATCTCTACAGAACCTCTCCGCTTCGGGTTGTGAGGTTCCCTGATCGGCAATTGCAACTGCCGGGGACTGAAGGAATTCAATGGCAGCCTGCGTTAGCTTGGGATGATTGTGTCCGAGAACGTTTACGCCAAAGCCACCCACACAATCTAAAAATGATTGGTCCGAGTGCCCGGAAAAACGCACCCAATCCTTTTCTCCGTGAGTGATTGCGGCATCCATATTTAACGCACGCAACAACGTTGAGACGCGCGAGTTCAATTGATCAGCGTGCTCCAACAGGGCAGGGGGAGTCGCAACATCACAGATCGTATCCGAGTCGGTATGGGACATTCGCAGGGAATGCAATTCAGAATCAAGTTGCTGCCGGAGCACACGAACATTGACACTGCCTTTCGCAGTGCGCGGGATATCAGTTGCGAGCACAGCCACTCGAACAATTTTGTGATGTTGGTAATCTCGTTGAGACAAATCCATTGCCAACTGTCGATTGACCGTGTTTGCTTTTTCCTTCCATTGCTGCAGCACTGCTGGAGCGTCCTGTTTCCCGTCTTTTGAAACGACTGCCCAAAGGGCCAAACCCGGTCG
>JAAEMV010000326.1 GCA_024225195.1 Planctomycetaceae bacterium
AACTCCTCTATTCAATCAGACGAAAACTTTTTCATAGCACAATTACCCGAGTCACCGTCTGATAGTGTCAAAGGCCACTTCAACAGCGAAACCGTCGTCGCCGATTTGGATGCAATCAAATCCGCTACGATCTTTGACAACAAAAATCGAAGCGATCTCGATTTCGAAGTTGCTAGCGACCTTCACGACACCAATCTGCCCAAGAATTTCGGCCGCTATGAAATCCTCGCTCTTCTTGGCACAGGTGGCATGGGTTCGGTCTTAAAAGCTCGGGATATTTATCTTCGCCGAACGGTCGCATTAAAAACATTAAAAGCGGAAGTACTGAAGGACGATCAAGTTCAGCAATTCCTTGAAGAAGCCCGTGCGATGGCTAGAATTTCAAGCCCTTACGTTGTTCAGATTTTTGATGTTGGTGAAACTGACGGACGTCCCTTCATCGTGATGGAGTATTTAACGGGCCGCACGCTTCGGGCGAAGATCAAAGAAGGCCCCATAGATGTCTCGACCGTCATTCGCCTGCTTTCTCAAATCACCAAAGGACTCGACGCCGTCCACGTAGGCGGACTGGTTCATCGCGATATTAAGCCTGACAATATCATGCTTTTCCAGGACGAACAAAACTGCCGACTCCTCGATTTCGGGCTCTCTCACGAGAAGTATAAAAACAAAGAAAAAGCAAATTCAATCTCCGGAACGCTCGAATACATGTCACCCGAATGCTTAATGGGATTACCGGCAGACTATCGAAGCGACATTTTTTCGGTTGGCACCGTCGGTTATGAAATGCTCTTTGGAAGTCAAGTGTTCCGAAGGTTTAGCACCATCGACACAATCGAAGCCGTCAAGAAATTCGAGCCGGAGTTTGCATCCGGGGAAAAGTACATTCCCGCCGACCTGCTCCAACTACTGGAATCAATGATGCAGAAAGACCGCGAGAAACGAATGGCGAACTGCCAGGAAATTCTAGATCGGTTAAAAGCAATTAAGATCGAAAACTAATTGCCAAATTCATCCCGGTTTATGATTGCAGATGTTTTTTGCATCTCTCTAAAACTGCCTCTCCCACAAGCAATGCAGGAACATACTTCGTTTTGGAAGATGGTTCACCCAGGCGAATAACACCTGCCTGCCACCTAACTTGCCGTTTCCCGGCAATCGCTGAGGCCTGATATTGCAGCCCATCGAGAGATTCGCTTACTGCTTTCCATTCTTCGATTGTAAATATTCGAAACTCTGCGGTTACACCGGGCGCTAGACGTTTCTCTAAACTTAGCGCAATATGCCCCATCGTCATCCGTGGATTTAATTCTACCAATGGTTTTATTTTTAAGGCCCCTGTCGCATCCTCAAAAACAAAAGCATCAACTCCAAGATAGCCGTTGAATCCAGCTTCACAT
>JAAEMV010000327.1 GCA_024225195.1 Planctomycetaceae bacterium
AAGCTGGTGCGCTGGCAGCCGGTGGATGACCCGCTGGTGCTGGATCTGGATGGCGATGGTATCGAGACGGTGTCACAAAGCCAGTCGGGCGTGTATTTTGACATGGACGGGGATTATTTCCGCGAACAGACCGGCTGGGTATCAAGTGATGACGGCTTTCTTGTACGCGATATTAACGGCAATGGCGTTATCGATGATATTACCGAAATGTTCGGCGCGCCGGATGTGGGCGGTTATAGCGAACTGGCGGTGCTGGATGAAACTGCCAATGGCGGCAACGCGGACGGCTTCATCACGGTTGATGATGCAATGTTTGGCGAACTTCGCGTCTGGCGTGATCTGGATCAGGACGGGGTCACGGATGAGGGTGAACTGTTTAGTTTGGAAGAACTGGATATCATCTCGCTGGATGTAAATTCAACAGAGCTTGATGACCATGTCACGCCGCAGGGGACTACGCTGCGCGAAACGGCAACATTCACCCGTGGCGACGGCTCGGTTGGCAATACTTGTGAGGCGGTGTTTTTAGGGAATGCGTACCGCGTGGCCAGGGGCTTGAGTGCAACGAATGATAATGGATGTGAGATGGGGAGGGCTGCGTGATGACGATCATTAATAAAATTGATGAGAAAAACCCAGATAATAATCGGACGATAGATACTGAGACAAAGATGGTTGTCAGATTAGATGGTTTCGATATTCGTGATAGAGATTGCTTTTTTACACTATCTGATGGAGACACGGATATTTCAATAACTGCCCGTAAAGGATGGAAGACAGACGATGAAAATAAAAGACGCGACGTTTGTTATTCCATGGATCATGTTGAAACATTTGGTGTAGCCAAGAGAAAAAATTATTTGAGTAATATCAAAGAATTTTTGTCTACTCATGGTGACAATTTTAAAAGTTGGGAGCGAACGAAACAATATTCAGAAACTACAAAAGTTGAAGTAAGGACTTTGGTTACCGAAAAACTGGCTAATTGGGAGAATCGAAATGACTGATTTTCCCAATAATCCACTAGTCGATTTATGGATATCCTTTTCTGAGGGCAGAGAGAAAACATCTGCTCTCTTTAAAAGTTTTGTTAATTCCAACAGCGATTATCGGGTTACAGATGAAAGGTTGGCGGGATGAAGATTAGTGTTGTCAAATGGCTGGTATTGTTTGTGTTGATGATTGGGCTTTTTGGCTGCGATTCCGGCCCTGACCGAACAGCAACGGTGCGGTTCAAGACCATTATTGCCTTGAAAGTGGACGGCAATACTCGTGAGTTCTCTAGCGTCATGCAGGTCAAATATACCCGGATTACCAAATCACTGATGGGTGCGGGTGGTGGCGCAACATTGTGGGGTGAGGCAGTGGTGATTGATCTTGGCAGACGTGGCAAGGCCTATATGCTGGTGAGTACGCGATCGCATAATGGCAATTTTAGTAGCTCCTACCACACGGCGATTAGCCAAAGTTTTGGCATCAACAAATCGCTAGGCAGCCTAAAACAAAAAGATATTGAAGCCTATCGAAACCTCACAGGTCGTGTGCCGATGATTAACAACGACCTCTATAACAACCGGCCAAAAACCAAATATCCAATGATTGTCGCCTTTAAAGATGAAAATGATCCTGCCAGTCTATTTGTAGTTGACCTGAAAGATATGAGCCCTGCTTTTGGTCGGGGAGTGAAGTTTGAGAATGTCTATCTGGAAATCACTGATGAGGAAATCACCACTGGCGAGGTGTTCAAACATCTTCCGTGGTTAAAGAAAAAATACAAAGCCGGATTTGAAACAGAACCTGCCAGAACCCAGACAAGCAAAAGAATCCCGCGATCTGAACGCCCGATCAAATGGCGAATAAATTACAACGCATTTTTTGCAGAAGAGAGCAGATAATGGCTGATCACCCGACCAAACAGGATCTGATGCTGGCGATTCTTTCGCTTGATTCCTACATGCGGGGTCCAACCCTCAAAGCAGCAATGCGAGATTTGGACACCAATGTCGGCGACTGGGAAGTAGATGCAGTTGCCTCTGAGAAATTACCCGACTCTTCCTCCAGCGGTTTTGAGGCAGTATCTTATACTTCTGGCGATGACACCATCATTTCCTACCGAGGAACGGATTTTGATTTCAGCACATGGGATGGCGTTCAGGAGTTTTTGAAGGACGTCGGCAATGGCTGGTTGTCGTCATTCGGAATATTGGGCGATTCGTTTGAATTCGCTGGTGAAGAAGCCACCACCTTTCAACCCAAATGGGCCAATGAATTCTACAAAATTGTCACTGGCCGGGAGGCCTATGAAGATGGCGAAGAGGGCGCGCCAGGCGAGGTCATTTTAACCGGCCATTCATTGGGTGGTTCTCTGGCAGGCTATGTTGGCTCGCAATCGGGTGATGAGACGGTGCTCTTCAATGAGATTCCGTTTTTTGGCCTGGCGGTTGGTGAATGGCTGCAGCGAGTGGAGGACATTACCAACAAAAATCTGCAACGTCTGGCAGCGGCGACTTCGCTGAGTGAACTGGAGGCAATAGCGGATGATCTAGACCCCATCCCATCGATCCCGTCGATTGATCAAATCCACGCGTTTCGTACAACCGGAGAAATTGCCGGGCTCACCCGATTGTTGGGGCCGTTCATTCAACTGGGTGTTGATGCCATTAAAGAAACGGTTCCCGGGCGTCTGGCAGCGGCGCTCAACGATGCGCTGGGCGGCTTTCTGGGCGATGAAAATCAATCGATCCAAGATCAGATAATTGAGAAGACAACGGGTATAATTAACGGTGCAATTGACTCTGCCGTCACCTTTCTGGCCGGTGTTTACGCCTATTCAATCGAAGAAACCGAATTAAGCACCTATGACGGCATCAGCTTCAACCCGCTTGATAATCTCACCAGAAGCGTTGATTTTCATTCACAGGCGCTTTCCATCATCTTAACCTATGGCGAACTCAACAAACATACCAAATGGCAGGAACTGGGCAAGGAAGGCTGGCTTGACATCATCGATGCGAACCAGTTGATCAGATCGCTTTATGACGAAATTAATGCCGACAGCGTCGTTCCGTCCGAATTGCTCGGCTATTATACAAATTCCGCAAAAATGATGTCGGCATTGGCCTACTCGGCGCTGGACAGCGGCAATCTGATATTTGGCGACACCGGTATCCGCGCCATGTTTGACGATGCCGATGAATTGGGTACCGTTTTTGCATCGGGCAATGTGAATTCATTTTTCAACAAGGAAATTGTTGGTGCATTTAAAAATGATGACGGGACACCGGAAGTTTTTTCCACCAGTGTCTCGCAGTTGATATCAGACGTACTGGTTCAATATTCCGGTGCGCTTGCTCTGAATGAAGTCGAAAAAAGCGTTGCCGCCGGTGCGGTGAAAGATGTGGACGCAACCGAAGGCATCTTGAACATGTCTCCTGACGGCAATGTGCTGGCGCTCGATTTGTCCAGCATTTTGTGGGAGGACGTACTCAACACCGGAAAAAACAGTTCCTATGGTCCACTGCAGCCGCGATATCGTGACGAGTATATCGAGAAATATTATCTAGAGCAGAACGTAACCGGGTTTTTAGACTGGCTGTTTTATAATACCGACAATACTCGTGACCTGCTTGACAGTATCACGGAAATGACCTGGGAAGTTCCTGAACTTGATCCGGTAACTTCTCGCGATGGCAGCGCTGTTGAGCGTCGCCGCAGCGATTTACTGGATCGTTTCCATATGCGAGCCTTCGAAGACATCTATGAGGTCAAAATGTCTGACCGCTCATATAACGTCGAAGAGCAGGCCGGCAAAGACGTGCATATTGACATCTATTCCGGCACGGATGAAGACGACTCAGTTACCGGAACGATGGGTAATGACATAATTTTCGGTCTGGGAGGTGATGACATAATCATCCAACGCGGTGGGCGTGATGCGGTCATCACCGGGGAGGGTGATGATTTGATTATCGACCGAATTAATTTCGATCCGGTAAAATCGCCAGACCCAAGTATTGTCGAAAGAGATGATTTATTTGTCGGCGGCCGGTTTGAAGGATCATTTTATACCCATTTTTTGGATTGGCTTGGCGGCGATCAGGGTGCCACTGTACAGTATAGTATTGAAGACGTTAAAACAGGTGAATTTCTCAACAAAGGTCTGGAAATCACCAACATTGAAAAAACGGTCTTTGGTAAAAAGGACGCGACCCTATTTTCTTTTACCAATCTCAATAATGGCAAAGCTGAAACCGACCTATTGGTTGGTATTGAGAAAATTGTCCTGACTGAACGTTATGAATACATTGATGCCGGCGCGTCTGTGTTCGAAATTCAACCCCTATTTATCGATATGGGTGGTTTTGCACCAGGTACGGTGACCAAAGACGACTGGGACGAGATTTCCTATAAGTCTTTGAGCCACGGCATTGTCTCGGTCAATGGTACAACGCGTGCGCTAAGCGAGCAGCACGGACCGATAGTTAAAACATTTGCCGGTGCGATTTCAGAAATTTCCCAAATCATTCCATATGCGCTGGGGGTTGCGCCTGATGTGCTGGCGCTCGGTAGCCATGCAGACAATGACCCGTTGCGCGTTATTGGGGCGGAGAGAATCGAGGGTACGAGCCATGATGATACGCTGTGGTTTGGGGAAATCGGCTATCTGAATGCCCTATTTGGCGGCTGGACGGCGGATGATTACGCGCCGAAAATCGGCGAGATTGACGGCGGAGGCGGCAATGACTGGATTGTCCATCGCGGCGCCGATTTTGTCGAAGCGGGAGGGGGCATCCCGGAGGAAATGGGCGGTGCAGCGGATGGAACATCGATTGCTGCCGAGGAAATGCGATTGACCATCAAGGGCGGTGCAGGTGATGACCGGTTGATCGCTGTTGATGGCACTGGAGCCATTCTGGTTGGCGGCGATGGCACGGATTTCCTATTCAATACGACATTTAAAGGCCAGCTCTACGGCGGGAAACTGGACGCTCAAGGGAGCGATGATACAGATATCTTCTGGTACTGGCCTTCGACGTTCATCATGGATGCGCAGCCTAATGATATTTTGCAGATGTTTGGCTGGCCGTTGCTGGGCGGGTCCAATTCGGTGGCGGGGATATATGCCGGTGACGGGTCTCTGGCGATTGACTGGCTGAACTGGACGGTGTTTTACGGGGCGACAAAATCCGGGCAATTGCTGGTCGTTAATGCGGTGGCAGCAGCGCTTGGCATTGGTGCACGGGACGGTGATCCGTTCCCTGCCGGTACCATGGTGGTGGAAGATTATGATTCCACCCCTGCGTGGCAGGGCAAGTTGAGGCAACAAGCCGAAACGCCAGCCCGCGAACGCGCGTTCTGCCGGATGGCAGAACAAGGATATATGAATATCGGCTGGAAAGATGCTGAATGGGGCAGGCCCGCGGCGGGTGATCTGGGGCTGACATTCCGTATTGCGGCTAATCGT
>JAAEMV010000328.1 GCA_024225195.1 Planctomycetaceae bacterium
AATGGTGAGAGTTTGGGTTTTGAGGATATGTGTAGCCTTCAGGCGCTGGGGACGGCACAGAAATATCGTGGAACCTATGAGCGGATCGCTAAAAGTTTAAAGGTCTTTATTTCTGGAGAACATTTGCCCGCAGCAAGGCAGCAATTTTTTGCCATGTTGGTACTTTCATCCATGGTACGCAATGGGGATGCCCATCTGAAGAATTTCGGGGTACTTTACTGTTCAGCGCAGGATCCGATCATGATGGCACCTGCGTATGACATCGTAACCACCACGGTTTATCTGCGCCACGATGTTCCCGCCCTTTCTGTGGCCGGGACCAAAAAGTGGTGGTCGCGCAAAATGCTTGAGCGCTTTGCGATCACTCATTTGTCCATGACGGTTGGTGAGGTCAGGGCTATCATCGAGCGTACAGCAGAGGCGGTGTTAGAGACCCGCCAGATGATCCCAGTATATATTACCGATCATCCTGAGTTCCAAGATGTCGGAGAAGCAATGATGTCGATTTGGGAGACTGGGGTTGGGGATTTTCGGTAGTTATTTTTTTCGAATTGTGGAGAGGTACGGGTTGCGTTTGGGGACTGGCACCTCCGGTGCCTGTCCCGAATGGCACTAGTTTAAGCCCCTTTTGCATAATATCTGTTCCGGTGTGGAATCTCTTTCATTTCATGCCTCGATGTTGTTAACCGTTGGTAGTTTTTTGGCCGTCGCTTGACGCATCGAGGCTCCTTTCTTCCAGGCCGCTGTCGAATCGGGACATTGGTCATGGCTTCGTATAAATCACTCACTAATCTGAATTGCTCAGCACGGCTGAGTTCGGCCTGATTCAAATGCGGCTCCCAGTTGCGTAGTGCCTGCAAACTGCCCTTGAAACTGACACGGCTAACAACGATGTCAGCTTCCTCTGCCGCTTCGTACATCAAGCGCCGAATGCAATTGTAGGCGATGAAGTACATCAATATCTCTTTGCGGATCATCTCCGGCGTTTTGCAACGCAGAATATCCATCCCCATGGTCGTCTTAATGTCGCGAAAAAACAGTTCAACATCCCATCGCTTATGATACAGTCCGGCAAGATCTTCTGCCGGATACTTGGCGGCGTCAAGCAGGGTGGTGACAATGTGAAACCCTTGGGTTCTGAATCCCGGACAGTCCACCGTTACTCTGATTTGCCGCAATTTTAGTTCTGCGGGTAATTGCTCCCAATCTTCTCGCGAATAAGACAAGCCCTTCTGATAATCAGGACGCTTCCACGCTACAAGTAGATCGTCAGCTCCCAGTTCATTCAGGCTATTTGCTGCGCTGACCGGTGTTCTGCGGGCCAGAGTGACAACACTGTCAACACCCTGCTTGGCCAGATTTGCGATATCAAAATAGCTGCAGAACCCTTTGTCCCCCAGGAAAATGTCTCCTGGCTTGAATGTTTGCCTCTGTCTGCGAAACAGCGGCAGCTCATGGTTCTTCTTGTTGCCGATTTCGTAGTTGAGCAAGGCCCCGCTTTCTAACGAAAAACAAGCACAAATCCGAGCAGATGGAAAACCGCAACCGGGTTTTTGTGAGGCCGGCTGAGGCCAGACCTGCTGATTCTCTGCCGTATCCGACATGGTGGCACCGGTACCATCGACAACAATGACGCGCCGGTTATTCAGCAATCCTGTTTCCGGCAGTCTCTCAAGTTCGCCCGCTGTATGTTCTAGGATTGCAGCGAGCATCTTTTCGTCTAACTTCTTTCGGGCCGTGCAATACGAAGCCGTTGAGGACGACGGAAGCTTCACTCCCTTGATGGAAGCATAGGACTGAAGTTTGCGAATCACCTCTTTGCAGCCCCCGTCTGCATCCAGTACTTGACCGAAAAAGGCCCAGAAGGTGTTCTCTTTGGAGAAAAGTCTTCTTCGACTCATAGCTCCTGTTGGCTCTGGCCTAAGGAGCGAATGAGGGATGAATTTGTCAAAGATCTCACCTGTCTGCTTGAACGATTTTCGCTTCAGTAAAGCCAGCTTCTCAGCAAGTTTTTGTTGGGTCGAACGAGGCTTTCGTCGCAAGGTTTGAATGTGAAATCCCGGGAACATTGGCGTTGTATTTTTCATGCGGCATTATGCCATTTTTAGCCAATATTTTCAGGTGCTTTTCCCTTGCTACGACCCCTTAAACTAGTGCCATTCGTGCCTGTCCCCCTAAGGTGTACCCGATCTTCCTGTTAACTAAACAGTACGGGGGGGGGCTTATTGCAATAAAGCAGGAGCGTCCCCTTTGCCTTGCCTGGGTAAACGGAATGCTCGCCGAAATATCTTTATGGAAGATCAGTTTCATTACGACCCGGATCAAGATGTTTATATCTGTCCGGCAGGACAGCACCTCAAACGCAAAACCTTACATCCAAAACGTTCCAGCATCGATTATGGGGCGCCGAAGAAAATCTGTGCTGCATGCGAATTACGTGAGAACTGTACGCGAAACAAAACAGGCCGAACGGTTAAGCGACACCTGCGTCAAACGGAACTCGACCAGATGCGAAAATCTGTTGACAGCGCCAAGAGTAAGCGTGACATCAAGACCCGGCAGCATCTCATGGAACGATCTTTTGCACGGGCAAAACGCTACGGATTCGACCGAGCACGTTGGCGTGGCTTGTGGCGGATGCATATTCAGGAATATATGATCTGCGCCATCCAGAACATTCAGCTCCTGATCAATCACGGCACAATGTCAAAACAAAGGCCAGCAATGGCGCTGAAACAGGTAAAAGCAACAATTTCAAAGAACAAATGGCTATTATCAACAGCCCTTAAAGCTCAATTTGGTCCATTTAGTCCCTACTCGGTTGTTTGATTTACTAACAACGTGAGTAGACGTATTTCGATTTCTACTGAAAAAACACTTTGGGCAACGGCCCGTTAAGATGTGACCCTATGACCTCTTTCTGGAGCTTGAGGGCCAATCCGACAAAAAAAGTATAAATCACTTGATAAACCCCATATTGGGTACTATAGTTCCCAATATGGGTATTCCAAGCCGAAAATCAACCACTACCAGCGACGCTCTCTTTACCAACACACAACAGCAGCTTCTGCGCCTGTGTTTTGAACAAACAAAAAAA
>JAAEMV010000329.1 GCA_024225195.1 Planctomycetaceae bacterium
CTGTCGCGGGGTCATGAACCAACGTGAGGGCATCGACCTGATAGGAGCGGCAAGTTTTAAGTTTCCACGATGCGGGAAAGCCTCGGACGTGCCGGTCGTGATTTCCGAGAACCAAGGTCACGTCGAGGTCTTTATGCTGTTCCCGCCAGTTCCCCATCTCATCGATGACCGATGGGGTTAACGAATTACGATTATGGATCAAGTCGCCCAGAAAAATTAAATGCGAGCAGTCTGCAGTTTCCACAGAACGCGTCAGTTGTCTTAACAGGTCGCGATTAATTCCGGCGGGCACGGGAATCCCTGCGGCTCGAAAGGCTGCATCTTTACCGAGGTGCAAATCGGAGACAATCAATATCGAGTCTTGAGGAATGAACAAGCTGCCATCAGCGCGTAGGTGCAAACTGACCTCCCCCAGTGATATCTCCCGATGGTTACATGTTTGTTTCTGCATTCCCGGTCCTTGCGCCGCATCCATGGTGTGTTGGTGTTAGGGGTTCGCAGTCACTGGGTATTTTGTGGCAGTGACTTCGAATTGTTGCGTTAGTCTGGCGATTCTGTCAGAGAGTTTCTCAGATGATATTTTCATGCGTAGGCGATCAACGAGAATTGGAAAAGCCAAGGGAGAGGGTTTGGGTGGTTCCGTTATTTTGATCTGGCAATTGGCGATTCGGTCCAAGGCGGTAGCAAGACGTGTGCTCTCCAATTGATCCTCCAGTACTTCCTGTCGCGCCTGTTTTAGCAGCAAGTTCTCCGGATCGTATTCCTTAAATACGTCGAAGAACAGGTCGCTGGA
>JAAEMV010000330.1 GCA_024225195.1 Planctomycetaceae bacterium
CCTGCGATGCATTAAGCTTTACATATCAAAGGACCGTCGACAAATGCTCGTCATCTTAAATCGGAAAGGTCTTGTAGCGCGCTTGATATAGATGACCAGTTCCCTCGGGTTGGTAGTGCGCATGCCAGCGCATGGTGGGTGCTTGAGATAACCAGTGAAAGAATTCAGTTACCTCGTTCCTGGTTTAGGGCTGGACTACAAAGTGCCAGTGATTGGGCAGCGCGATGTGGGAAAAGATTGGCAATGGCGTTCTTCATAAGCTTGACGCAGCACTCGTTCGAACGCCTCATCATCTTCGATTTTTTTAACAGAGTAAGACGGGCCACGGCACGATTGATAACGTGAAAGGGCGTTCCTGCAGGACAGAGTCGAGGGCGGCGTGGCTTGGCGAACATGTTTACCGATGTTCCCACCAAGCGGCAGCTAACAAGGCATCGCGATCTCAAATGATCTCGAAACACCCAACGGTAGCTTAAACCCAAATTCGGAGAATCTATCGTAGGTGGAAGCGCGATTTAATGAGCTGCGTCCCCTTTTCCCGTCTTGCAAAACCCTCGCTCGTAACGGTATCGAAACCTGACGTTGAGCGGTGATTGCAAAATTGACACGGTCACAATGCAAATTACTAACCCGTGAGAGGTGTTTTTGGTACGATTTCGGATACGGACGAA
>JAAEMV010000331.1 GCA_024225195.1 Planctomycetaceae bacterium
ATCGGAAACTTTTTACGATGGCTACGTCGTCAATGCGATCATGGACGCCGCCTATCAGTCGGTAAAATCGAAACGATGGGAGTCAATCGAGTTGCCGGTTTGGCGAGGTCAGGAGCAAACGGATCATATTTCAGTAAGTCGAGATTTTGATGATGAACACCACTTGGTAAAACAGGAGCGAATGCCCGATGGTTCCACAAAGGTGATCTTGAAAAACAAAACGACCGGTGAAATTAGCCAGAAAATTATCTAGTGATTTTCTAATTTCATCGGTAGTCGTTTAACGCAGTTCCAATAATTCGCTGACATCGTAACGACTTGCCACGTGTACTGGGAAATCATCTCCTAAAATTTCGCGGTGAATCTCGCGAGCACGAGCCGGCTCGTTATTTTCTTCGGAAAGATGGCAAAGACAGGCCCATTGAAGGCGTTCGGTTTTTGTTTGCTTCAATAACATCGCTGAATCTTTGTTGGAGAGATGCCCTCCATCTCCACTAATTCGTGATTTTAAATGCTCCGGATAGGGTCCATTTTCAAGCATCTCGGAATCGTAATTACTTTCAATGATGACAGCGTCCAGCGATTTTAAAACATCCCGCAACCCATCAAATGCATGCCCTAAATCAGTCAAAATTCCAACACGATGTTTTTGATCTTCGACAACAAATGCAACGCCGTCGACACTGTCATGCGGTGTCGGAATCGAGTGAACTGTAACAGAGCCGAACGACTGAGAATTTCCGGCAGTAAACAGTCGAATACGATCGAGTTTGCCGATTTTCTGATTGCGTTGAACGGCGTCTAGTGTCCGGCGGGTAATGTAAACTGGCATTCCAAATTTTCGCTGGAAAACGCCGACCGCGCGAGTGTGGTCACTATGGTCGTGGGAAATAAACAGTGCGTCGACGTCGCGAATGTCTCGATCGTGGTGGGCAAGTCTTATTTCAGCTTGTTTCCCGCTGATGCCAGCGTCAAACAGGAGCTTAATGTCCCCTGATTCGACGTAAAAACAATTTCCGTTACTTCCGGATTGAAGAGATACTACTTTCATGGATGTCAATTTTATGGTGACAATTCAGTTTGACTAGACGACGGCTTTGGAAACTAGCTCTATGTGAAGTAATCGACGAACCAGAATCAAAATCGCATTAGAAACGCCGATGGGATCTTAGGCATGAATCTATTTTTTTAAAAAAGGTGAATAAGCAATGCGAAAAAAGCTAAACTAAACTAGCTGAATTAATTCATTTCTTTCGTGAAGTGGGTAGCAAATACACTTCGCGGGCTGAGAGTCAATTGACCAATCATATCGACAGTTATCGAAATACAGAATTACCGAAACACCAACATGAACCGGTAGATCCCCGACTTGTTGTGTCGATTGTAATCCCGTTCTTCAATGAATCTCAAACCCTTGAGACCTTGGTGAATCGTGTGGTCGATAATCCTTTCTCCAAAGAGATTGTCCTCGTGGATGATGGCAGCACAGACGATTCACTTGCCATAGCGCAGCGGCTTGCCGCTCAACACTCAACCAGCACGGATGATTTCACCAATCGGCTAATTGTAAAAGTACATGAAAAAAACATTGGAAAGGGTGCCGCGCTGAAGACAGGTCTGTCGAGTGTTCGTGGTGAGGTGGTTGTTTTACAGGATGCGGATTTGGAATATCATCCCGAAGAGATTTTGCAACTGATTCAACCGATCATTGATGGTCAAGCGGATGTGGTGTACGGAAGTCGGTTTATTAACAGGGGCTCGGATCAATCTCGCCATCAGCCCTCTGGCTATCGCTCCAATTACATTGCCAATCAAGTTATCACCCGTTTCTCAAATTTGTTAACCGGCCTGAAGCTGACCGACATCGAAACTGGTTACAAAGTCTTCACTCGGGAAGTGGCTCAGAACCTCGCTCCATCGCTAGTGAGCCGAAGTTTTGCGATCGAGCCGGAAATCACGGCGAGGATCGCCAAACAAAAAGTACGGGTAGTTGAAGTACCGATCAGCTATTCCAGTCGAACCTATCAAGAGGGAAAGAAGATTGGCTGGTGGGACGGGATCAAGGCGTTACTGACGATTCTTCGGTTTGCAGTCTGAGTTTAGAGAACTCTCTGGCTTGCCGGAAAACTGCCGAGGACGGTTAAATTTTTACAGTGAGCACGAGCCTCACCGATGATTTGAGCGATCGCTGAATTAGTGCGGTGCCCCTCGATGTCAATAAAAAACGTGTAATCCCAGTTTTCTTCTCGACTGGGCCGTTTTTCCAGATGGGTGAGATTGATTGAGTTTCGTTTGAAAACTTCCAGCACATCCATCAAAGCCCCCGATCGATCAGTGGTGGTAAACATGATGGAAGTTTTATCGTTACCTGAGATTAGGGTTTTGCTCTTCGATAAAATCAAAAATCGAGTCATGTTACTTTGTCGATCTTCGATGGCTTCAAAAAGTGGCCGAAGACCGTAAATCTCGCCGGCCAAGGAAGAACCAATCGCTGCGACTCCACAGTCAGGATCGTTATCTATTTCAGCTTTTGCTTTCATGGTTGCCAACGCAGTACTCTCGGTTGGTACACGCATGGCCTGTGGATATTGAGTGCTCAGCCAATTTCGACATTGCTCAAAAACACCTGGTTTCGAGTAAATTTTCTTTACTTGTTCTGGTTTGCAATTGGCAAGAAGACAGAACCGAATTTGAAATTTCACTTCACCATAAATATTTAATTGATCGTGAAGGTCGATGAATGAGTCGAGTGTTTCATTGATACCTCCCACGGAACTGTTCTCGACAGGAACGAGTCCGTAATCGATCTCTCCGTTTACTACTTGTTGAAAGACGGTACGAATCTCACGTGCGGGAATAAAATTCACGCTTGATCCAAAATGCCGCACAGCAGCTAGGTGTGAAAATTCTCCTTCGGGTCCTAAGAAACCGATGCTTAGAGGTTTCTCAATTGCAAAACTGCCGCTCATCAATTCGCGATAGATTGATTCAAATGTTTTGTCGGTTAACGGACCGCTGTTCAGAGATTTTATCTTGTTGAGGACAGCGTGTTCGCGGTGAGGTGCATAAATTGGAACATCAGATTTTCTTTTGAAATCGCCGACTTTCACAACCAAATTAGCCCGTTCGTTTACCAGGTCGACGACGCGTTGATCCATCGTCTCAATCGCGGGTTCCAATTCAGTCAGTGAAGAATACTGGTTGGAAATTATTTCATTTTGATAGCGATAATTTTCGTCATAAATTGGAAAGCTTCCGAGGACATGGAGGCTTTTACAGTAAGCTCGGACTTCACCAAGAATTTCCGCAATTTTTTCATCGTTGGCATGTCCAAGAATATCAACGAAAAAAGTGTAGTCACTTCCAACTTCGCGACCAGGTCGTTTTTCAATATGACTTAGATTGATGTTGTATCGTTTGAAAACTGAGAGAATATCTACCAAGGAACCAGGCCGGTCGGAGCAAGTAAACATCAATGATGCTTTGTCCTTACCAGTAATTTCAGTTTCGCGTTTTGATAAAATTAGAAATCGGGTAATGTTGTTGTTGCAATCTTCGATACCGTCAAACAGCGTGTTTAACTCATAGAGTTCCCCGGCTTTGCTCGATCCGACAGCCACGACTCCATCCGATGGATTGGCGAGGTAGGCGATTTCAGCCGCACTGGCGGTACTCTGGGCGGGGATTTGCTGGGCGTTAGGATATTTTTGAGATAGCCACTGTCGGCACTGCGCCAGCGCTTCCCCTTTTGAGTAAATTACTTTGACGTTGTCAGGGTCACATTTACCTAAAAGAGAAAATTGAATCGCTAATCGAATTTCTCCGTAAATTGTCAATCGGCCATGGTAATCAGAAAACGAATCGAGGGTTTCGATGATTGCACCGCCGGTGCTGTTTTCAATCGGAACCAGTCCATAATCGACATGCCCTCGAGCCACTTCTTCAAATACACCTTCGAGTGCTCTTAGGTTTTCATAATCGACTGTGGGTCCAAAAAATTTGGAGGCCGCAAGATGGCTGAACGTACCCTGAGGTCCAAGGTAACCAACTCTTGTTGGCCGTCCTAAGACAAAGGCGCCGTTGAGAATTTCTCGATAAGCCCCTTCGAGCGCCGAATTGGGGATTGGACCCTCATTTTTGGAAACTACATTTCGGACCGCTTGAACTTCAGAATGCTGATCAATTCCACGGGCACCTGTTTGAGCTCGATGGATTCGGGCTCGTTCAACTGCCAGTTTTGATCGATCGTTGATCGCCTGAACCAGTCGCTGATCAACTTCGTCGATAGCGGTTCGCAACTGTAGTAGTGTTTTATCGGTCGCAGACATAAATTTATCGGTGGTATTGAAGCGTCATTGGGGATGGAGTAACCCGCTATTCTAATGTGAATTGCAGGTTGAACCAATCCAGATCGAACAATACGAATTTGTTAATTCAGTCTCTACGTTTTTTGATATCGCCTCGGGAAACGGAGTTTCCGGTCATGGTAGGTTCGCCGGTTAATTACCAGCAGAGCCACGAGTTGATTTTAGAGAAAAATATAGCCCTCTTCACCGTGTTGAGTGACATCGAGGCCGCGTTGCTCTTCTTCCGGGGTCACTCGCAGTCCGATCGTTACATTCAGAAGGGTTAAAAGGATGATTGATCCGACGATGGCAAGACTGGCGGCAGCCAAAATACTGACCAGTTGGTTCGTCAGCTGCGTGTAATTCGTAAAGCCACTTTCAATCAATCCCATGCGGCCTCCTTCTAGTTCGCCAGTGATGGAACGACTGGCAAACACGCCGGTCAAGATTGCACCAACGCCCCCGCCTACGCCATGAACGCCGAAAGCATCGAGCGCGTCATCATATTGAAATCTTTTCTTAAGCGATGTGCAGGCAAAGAAACACACAATACCGGCGACGAAGCCAAGGACAATTCCTCCCATCGCGGTGACAGATCCGCAGGCTGGTGTAATGCAAACCAATCCGGCCACTGCGCCAGAACAGGCGCCTAAAACGGTTGCCTTACCTCGTAATAGCCATTCGGCACCCGCCCAGGCGATCACTCCGGCGGCCGCAGCGAAGTGGGTAGAGACAAAAGCATTTACCGCACCTGTGCCCGCTGAAAGCGAACTACCAGCATTGAACCCAAACCAACCAACCCAGAGAAGAGCTGTGCCGATGCATGTATAAGTCAAATTATGTGGCGGCATCTGGTCTTTTCTAAACCCAATTCGTGAACCGACAAAAATGGCACAAACAAGTGCGGACACACCGGAACTAATATGCACAACGGTTCCGCCTGCGAAGTCGAGAGCAGGATATTTTGCGTCCGGGTTCCACTCGCATAACCAACCGGCGTCACTCCATACCCAATGACAGATCGGGCAGTAAATTAATAAACCCCACAGAACCATGAAAATACACATGGTTGAAAATTTAAGTCGTTCGGCAAAGGCTCCGCAAATAAGCGCTGGAGTAATGATGAAGAACATTCCTTGGAAACACATGAAAATAGAAGTTGGCAAAGTCCCTGTCGCAGGCGTAACAATTTCACCATCAACAAACGAGGGTGTGACACCGGCCAGAAAAACATGGTCGAAGTTGCCGAAATAAGGATTTGTCCCGCCGAATGCCAAGCTATACCCAACCACGGCCCATAAGATCGACATTAATCCCATCAGGAAAATACACTGCATCATTATGCTGAGGATATTTTTCTTACGAACGAGTCCACCATAAAATAGGGCTAAACCCGGTGCGGTCATCATCAGAACCAAAGCTGAACAGACCAGCATCCACGCAATGTCAGCAGAAACGAACTCGGCTGGTGCTTCAGTGCCGATCGACTCTTCACCGAGACTATCGAGGAGGCTAGCAGGATTGGCTGTGTTTGCCGCTGTTTCTTGAGCCACTAAAACGTGACAGTTCTGAGTCCCAATAACCAAGGCAATCAGCACTGTAATTGAGCGAATGATAACGCCCATGACACAACTCCTCTAAGAATTTCCATCCCGCCAGCCAGATACTTTGCAGAGGCTGTCGAGCTTATGTTTGAAGACGATTGTTGATCTTGCGAAATCTAAATCGAAACAACATCTAACCTTGGGATGCCGTGAATGTCAACTCGCTCAAGCGGTTGCTCGACAGTTGCCGCGCATTTCTCACGCTCTATTTCGTATATCAAAATGAGGGTGGAAATAATCACCCGCAACACGCGTTAATGGCGTTCACTCCTGTGTGAGAAAAAACTCAACTGCGCGGCGATTAGATTCAAACGCAAATCGGTCAAGAATTTCTAGTGAAGGTCGGGCAATGTGAAATGACTCAACCTCGCCGGGTTGAGCGGTTAGGGGGTCGAATGAATCAACCCTGCATTCAAAAAAAACGTCGAGTACATCAATCGTAATTCCGCGGTACGTATATTGATTGGGAAACGAACAAAGATAGCTGGCGCGGGTTACTGTAAGTGATGTTTCTTCCATCACTTCTCTAGAGAGAGATTTTTCAAGAGGTTCGCCAGGGTCTACAAAGCCACCCGGTAGACCAAATTTTCCTTTGCCAGGATCCCGCCCGCGCACCAGAAACAGCAGTTCGTTATTTGAATTAACAACGATCCCGCCAACCGCAGCGACGGGACTAAAGTAAAATACGAAACCACATTCTTTGCATGCGAAAGGAGAGGTTCCAGTCGCCTGCGTCTCTGCGCCACATCGAGGGCAAAACTGAAATGCGTCGGCAATGTGTTTAGTCATTGTACAAGTCGTCTTTTATTCGAAATGCGAAGTGGCATCATTCAGCAAATTTAGAGGCAGTTATCACCAATCTGGGAACGGCATGAGGAGCGCGGGTCAGGATAGCAGATGCCGCTAAAACGGTTTGCTTCGATTGTTTGAGATAGGCCTCTTGTTTCAGGGTCGTTCCGAGATAATGCAGATTAGCGGCGGAAACACTGTTACCCCCGGGCATGGCTCCATCGCTTGCTCGTTTGCTACGAGCGATAAGTTGCTCGTGGTCTTTTGAAGTGTAAAAGTAACCTCCTTTTTCATCCCAAAACAAATCGTCTTGAGTTTTTTGGAGTTGGTTTGCTGCGTCAAGCCATTTTTGATTGCCATTAGCGCGATGAAGTGAAATTAAACCATCAATGACACAGGCGTAGTCAATCAGGTAGGCATTAAGTCGAGCCTGTCCATCGGTATAGGTTCGATAAAGTCGCCCGTCGGCAGAGACCATTTTTTCTAAGATAAAATTAGCAGCGTCTTCTGCTTTTTTAACATGATCCAAATTGTTTAAAATTCGACCGGCATCTGCATACCCTCGAATCATTAACCCATTCCAGGCTGCTAATATTTTTGTATCCAGCAACGGTCGTTGACGTTTTGCCCGAATATCAAAGAGTTTTTTCCGAATCGGGGTTAACTGAGACTCCAGTTCAGCAAGGGTCATTTTGCGAGCTGCCGCATGTTCACTCATCATCAATTTTAATTGCGGAGCATAAAATTCTTCTTCAAAATTCGGAGGCTCATCCAGTCGATACAGTTTTGAAAAAATCTCATACTCTTGATCCGTCAGTGCCGATTTGATTTCCTCGCGATCCCAACGGTAAAACTTTCCTTCGATACCCTCGGATTCTGCATCGAGAGAGGCATAAAATCCACCGCCAGGGGCGGACAATTCCCGACTCACGAACTCTAGAATTCCATTTGCAACATTTTTGAATTCCTCTTGTCCGGTAAGCTGGAATGCTTCTGCGTAGACAGTCGCGAGCTGACCATTGTCGTATAACATTTTTTCGAAGTGCGGGATGTGCCAAAATCGATCGACGCTGTAACGATGGAAACCGCCTCCAAGATGATCATAAATGCCACCTTTGAGCATACCTTCGCAGGTTCTGACCAGTAACTTGGAAGCCTGCTCGTGAGTTTGTTCCGAGGCGTCAGGGTTCTGCTGCAAGTAATCTAATAAGAAAAACAGATTAGAAGGTTCGGGAAATTTTGGGCGACTTGGGTTGAGCGCGCTGTAGCCAAAACCTCCGTATCGGCTATCAAAACTCGCACTTAGGTTTTCAATTGTGTTGGCAGGCCACACAGCTTGAATTGGTAAACCAGTGTCCGGTTCAAGTCCAGCCAATAATTCACGTGTCCTTTCGGAGACCAACTCGGAGTCCTGAATAATTGCTTCTCGGTTGTTCTGATAAGCATCCTTCACTTTCTGGATGATCGTCAGAAATCCCATCGAGGCTCCTCGATCTCCATCCCTGGCAGGCCAATAGGTGCCCCCAAAAAATGGTTTAGCTTCCGGTGTCATGAACATTGACAGCGGCCATCCTCCTCCACCGGATCGAATGACTTGCAGTGCATTCATATAAATTTCGTCGACGTCCGGTCGTTCTTCTCGATCTACTTTGATGCAAATAAAATTCTCGTTTAAAAAATCGGCGATTTCCTGGTCGAGAAAAGATTCACGTTCCATCACATGACACCAGTGGCAACTTGAATAGCCGATAGATAGAAAAATCGGCTTCCCAGATTTTTTTGCAAGAGCAAGAGTTTCATCATTCCAGGCATACCAGTTCACAGGATTGTGAGCGTGCATTAATAAGTAAGGGCTGGTCTCTTTGGAAAGCGCGTTTTCATGTGAAGGTGTTTGTGTTTTGGGTTGTTCGATTTCAGTTGGAGGTGAAACCTCGATCGGGTCACCGGGTGTCTTAGCTGTTGATTTAATTGCTGGCTCAATGTCCTGAGATTCCGCTTTGGAATCGGACTTGGAATCCGACTTGGAATCGGGTTGAGAAACAGATGGATTTGAATTGCAGGCGGGTAGGGCGATCAAACAGCACAGCCAAATTACATAACGACCGTATTGAAACATGGGTTGTCCCAAGGGTTAAGCCAGAAGGAAAAAGAGTTTTTAAAGTTAAACGATGTCAGAAGCGAACCCGGAAACCCAGCCAGAAATATCTATTTGTCAAAGTCAAATGGGCCGAGGTTCACTGGCACGTGCAGCAGTTGCTCTCACGCTAGTTACCGCTTGGTAGCCGACTTATTTTCAGACGGAGAGAGCCTAGCGGAAGAACGATTCTACTTGGGCATTTTCAGTTCGATGAGTTGATTGCCGTTTTGATTTGTGGTTAGCTCGTGAGTAAATGTTGTTTTTTCTTGAGAGATTCTGAGTCGATAAGTTTTGTCAGGTTCTAATCGAAATGAAAGCATGTCATTCATGTCAGCCGTACCCGCTTTTGTTGTTCCAGATTCGAGCACATCGGTGCTTTTCGGAGCGAATACTTCGACTTTGGCGATTTCCCGTTTTGATTTATCACGGTTCCAGACTCTCACCATGACATTGACGGCGTTGCTGATGGGAGCGTTTGTTTTTGGAATGTAGCGCAGGGTGACATTTTCCGCAAAAACACGTTTTTCAGGAGACCAGACCATAGGAAAGGCTGTGTCGGTTTTTTGAAAGCTCGCCGCGTAAATAGAATGTAGTTTTGAATTGGGATCGGCGAGTGCGGCGTCTCCCTGAAACCAAGTTCGATTAAGACCTTGCGGGTTAGGTTCTGCTGCACCTGTAAATTGCCAGCCATCGTCCCAGACTTCGACCCAGGTATGGTTGCCTTTTTTATTTTTCCAACTGGGGATTCCTGCCAACCGCGCTGGTACGCCGACGCTTCGACATGCATCGGCTAGTAAAATAGAGAGACCGGTGCAGGAAGCCAGTCCTTGTTCAATGCTCTCTTTAGGGCTTTGGTTAGCGCGTTTTCTAGCGGTTGAATATTTGACGGATAACTGTCCAAACAGGGTAGCGTTAATTTTCTGTGCCGCTTCACCAGGGGTTTTGCAATTGGCGACAATCGGTTGGCACAGCTTGAAAAAATCTTCTCGCCAGGGATCACGCGGTTCATCGATATTGGCATAAGGCAAAACATTGTTGAGAAATAGCTGATCGGAAATATCCCAGGGTGCAGCTTCTCTTGCTTGATAGGCAAGTCGAATATTATTGAGCAGAAATTCTGCGGTAAGATTTTTTAAATCGTATTCTGGCATGTTGATCAGCAAAAACTCTAAGGCTTGCCGATGTTCTGGAGGAACTGTGTTGATTGCTTTTTGCAATTCATTTTGATTGTCTCCCGCTTGCTGAATCCGCCTTTTTAGCAAGCCTGCTTTGTCGATCGACTTCTCATTCATGTCCTGTTTTTGTGCAGACGATGTCGAGACAATCATCCCAAGCGTCAATGCTAAAAAGAAAGTAGATTTGATAATCGATGCGGTCTTCATAAAAATTCCAGTAACTTGGTTGTCTCAAAAACAGCTCTTGTAGCTTGGCGATTCCACCGAACTTGCTCCCTCCAAGATTAACACGTTTCATCACAAAGAAACATTGTGACAGTGCGTTATCAATGCTGATTCGAATAATTACAAATCACAATGGTGTGCATGATTACTTATAAAGCAAATATGCGTTATGATTACGCGCCGATTCATACACGCTAAAACACCGGAAATACAATGAAAATCGCTCGCATTTCTGCATATCAAGTCGATCTCCCTTTAAAAGAGGGCAGTTATAAGTGGTCTGGCGGCAAGTCGGTCGATGTTTTTGACAGTACCGTCGTAGAAGTTGAAACAGATACTGGGCTAATTGGTTACGGAGAAGTCTGTCCGCTTGGTCCATTTTATTTACCAGCCTATGGTCCGGGAGTAAGAGCGGGAATTAAAGAGTTGGCGCCGCACTTAATCGGAATGAATGCGACTGATCTTGGACCACTGAATCGAATGATGGACGCGGCGTTGAAAGAGCATGCGTATGTCAAATCAGGTATCGACATGGCATGTTGGGACCTCCTTGGAAAATCGACTGGCAAAAGCGTTTGCGACTTAATGGGTGGAAAATACAGTGAGGATTTTGTGCTGTATCGTGCGATTTCCCAACAGGCGCCTGAAGCAATGGCTGCCAATGTTGCAGGCTATCGAGCCGAAGGCTATCGCCGTTTTCAATTGAAAGTAGGTGGTGATCCAGATGTCGATATTGAGCGTATCAGACAGGTAGCAGCGGAAATGCAATCGGGGGAAAAATTGGTTGCCGACGCCAACACAGGTTGGTTGATGCATGAAGCAGCACGTGTGGTTCGAGCAGTTCGAGATTTAGATGTCTATATCGAACAGCCTTGCTTGTCTTACGAAGAATGTCTGTCGATTCGAAAACGAACAGACCATCCGTTCGTGATGGACGAGTCGATCCACGGAATGCCGGAATTGCTGCGAGCCAGTCACGATCAGGCAATGGATGTGGTGAATATTAAAATCAGTAAATTTGGTGGATTAACAAAAGCAAAACTCGCTCGCGATTTATGTATCTCGCTGGGCGTCGCAATGACGCTCGAAGATAGTTGGGGTGGAGATATTATCACCGCAGCAATTGCTTCTATTGCTCACAGCACGCCTACTGATTTACTGTTCACGTCGACCGACTTCAATAGTTATGGAACGGTCAGCATTGCAGAGGGCGCGCCGCAACGGGCCAACGGTCGACTCTCTGCGTCCGACGCTCCGGGTCTCGGTATCCAACCTCGAATGCAAGTCCTTGGAGACAAGGTTCTGGAAGTTTCTTAATGGAGAAGAAACCGAATTGGCATGCGTATCTGCATGTGAATTAGTGCTCAAATTGCACGGGGTCGATATCGAAGTATTCACAAAGCAGATCGTAGACGTCAGGTAAGTTTTTTTTGAGCCGACTTGGTGAATCGAAAAAGTTCTCACCACTGACTGCAAAGAATTCCGCTAAGTTCGTTGCCGCATAGGCATCAATTCGTGGTTCGCGTCCGCGGTCAAGATCTTCATTGAGTTCCGAAAACCGTTGCTGAAAAACATCGTCCCAGCGATGCCGAAGGGATTCAGATGAGATGATCGGCATACCTCCCATTTCCCCGTCGAGTCCGTCGATATGGTGAATAAACTCGTGGATGATCACATTTCGTCCATCTCCCGGTTGGCTTGCTCCCCTCAAAGCATCTCGCCATGAAAAGACAAGCGGTCCGCCTTGCCATGCCAAGCCTGAATAATAGGCGGTCTCGTGACTTACGAGTCGCCCTTGCTGAACGGCTCGATTTTGAATGAGATCAGGGTGCACCAAAATGGTCGAGACACGATCAAAGTAAAATGGTGCTTTTAGACCAAGAGTTAAAAGGGAAGCGGTAGCGGCGATGGTGAGTTTGACTTCGTCAGTTACTTCGAAACCTTTAACAGCTTCCCATGATTTTTCGGCAACAATAACTGTCGAAGATTGGAGGACTCTCTGTTGCTGCGTTGGAGATAAAGAAGAATATTGCCAAACGTTGTTGGTAATGATCTCTTCCCAAAGACTAGGAAAAGATCGATTGAGCAATCGCTGCCTTCTACGGTTTTTAAAAAAAGAAAACAAAAACAAGTCCGAAAAAACAGGGAATTAGAAATTAATGAAACGGCAGGTTTACATAATGCTGCTGGGGAAAATTTGAGTGTCGACGTTCTCTGAGATTACTCCATTGAATAAAATATAAGACCCGTCCATCGTTCGTCAATATTACGGTTTTTTCAATTCAGCCTCAGCCAGATCACTTTTACGAGGTCAATTAAGCCGAAAAACTGGTAACGCCTAAGTTAATCCAGTACGCTTGAACCAGCACAAGTAAACTAACCAGAAAACGTAAAATGAAATCATCAATTATTTTGCCTCCGCGACGTCAGTTCATTCAACGCTCAATGGTAGGCGTCGGTGCGGTTGCTGGAACCTTGTTGTTTAACCGACCGGGGTTGTTTGCGGATCTGTTGTTAACGCCATCGATGACCGAAGGACCGTTTTATCCCAATCCATTACCGCTCGATACAGACAATGATTTACTAATTCTAAACGATGCAATCACTCCAGCGGTGGGCGAGATTACACACTTGTCGGGTACAGTCATGGATCGGAAAGGAAATCCAATTCCCAATGCCCGAGTTGAAATTTGGCAAGTGGATGGCAAAGGAGTCTATCTTCATCCCAAAGGTGGTGATCGAAAATTGCAGGATAAGAATTTCCAAGGTTTTGGTCGGTTTATTACTAACCTAAAAGGGCAGTATTATTTCCGGACAGTTAAGCCTGTTTCGTATCCTGGTCGAACACCTCATATCCACGTCGCGGTTTACGTTAAAAATAAACGGGTGCTGACGACTCAATGTTTAATTAAAGGCCATCCGCAAAATCAAAAAGACGGCTTGTTCAAGCGAGTGAAGAATCCAAAACTGCGAAACAAGCTGTTGGTTGATTTCCAGCCTCTGCCGGATTCAAAAATTAAAGAATTAACCGCAACCTTCGATATCGTTGTTGGTTTAACACCAGCAGACTAAGCCTGCGGGCGGGAAAAGTAGCGAAAAAAATTATTTAATTGCTTGTCCTGAATTTTGCTCTGTCGCGTGTTTAGGTTTGTGCAGAGCGTTTCGGGAATTCAGAAAGAAATGAAAGAAGTACGATGAAAAATACAAAAATGATGATATTTGCCGTCGCGATAACAATGTGCTTGGCAGCAACTGTGATGGCTCAACCTCCGGGTGGTCAGCGTGGTGGCGAGCGAGGGCAACGTGGTGGCGAGCGAGGCGGGCCTGGCGGCGAGCGTGGCGGACCTGGCGGCCAACGCGGTGGTGGCGATATGGGGCGAATGATGCAGATGATGCCAGTTCTTGCTGCTCTAGATGCTAATAAGGATGGCGTAATTTCGAAGAGCGAGATCAATAACGCAGCGGCAGCATTGCGGAAACTCGACAAAAACGGTGACGGAGAATTGGATGCGGAAGAGATGCGACCTACTCGTCCTGAAGGTGGACGCAGTCGCGGTGGTGCTCCCGAAGGCGGACCTGGCGGTGAGCGAGGCGAGCGTGGTGGTCGTTCTGCTGGATCTGGTGGCATGATGGAACGAATCATGAGCCAAGATAAGAACAAAGACGGCAAACTGAGTAAAGACGAAGTTGACGAGCGAATGTTGCCGATGTTTGATCGCTTAGATGCGAACAGTGACGGTTCCATTGATAAATCGGAAATTGAAGCAGCAGCCGCACGCATGGGTGGTGGTCGTAGCGGTCGCGGTGGACCTGGTGGAAATCAGGGTGGTGGCCAGCGGCCACAGCGTCCATCGTTCGATGGCGATAACTAACCCACGAATCTGAAGATTCTTGATAACACTTAGCGCGTCGATTACTATCGACGCGTTTTTTTATGCGCGCAGTGAAAAGCTAATAATTCGAAGTTATTTATTTCCACATTATTGCATCGGGTTCGCTAGAATAGGTGGTTTCGATAATCGTGAAATACGCGATCAACTTTTTGCTTGGCTTGGGAGACATTATGTTGCGGGACTCCATTCGTTTATCTATTTATCTTCCATTGTTTGTTTTGTTATTGGTCTACTGCAAAACGGACTCAGCCGTTGCAAGACAGGTTGATCGCCGAGTGCCGCTTGAAGAAATTTCAACTGATTTTGAAATGGCAGACGGACCTGCTTGGGATGGATACTCACTAGTCATTCCAGATGTAAAAGGCCAAAAGTTATTTCGTTATCTACCTGCGAAGAAACAAATGCAAACACTGATGCCTGAGTCAGGTCGAATCAGCGCGAGTTTTTACAATCATGGCCGCTTGTTTTTGTCTGACAATCCGGGCGGAGAAATAGCTTTTCTAGATGGGAAGAAAAAAGCCACGGTTGCATCTTTCGACAGCGTAAGGCAGGAAAAAGAAAAGCCCTATCGACCGAACGATCTTGTAGTTGATCAAAACGGAGGAATTTATGTAACGTTCACGCCCCAAAACAAGGTTGCGTATATAGATCCTCAGGGGAATGTTTCGATAGCGGTAGATGGCATCGCCACACCCAACGGAATTACGATGTCGCCGGATGAAAAAACGCTCTATGTGTCTTCTTTCGTTCCGAAAAAAATCTGGGCCTATGATATTGTCACCGCTGGGAAGACCGACCGCGGACGAATGATTGCCTCGATGGACGACGGGCCGGATCGAGGAGCTGATGGAATGACAATCGATCGTGCCGGAAACATTTATTGCGCTGGACCGACGGATATTTGGATTTGGAATCCAGAGGGGAAATTACTCGACAAAATTGCGTGTCCGACTAAACCGATTAACTGCACGTTTGGCGATCAGGATATGCAATCGTTGTATATCACCGGGCCGGGGGGATTGTATCGGCAACGAATGCTAATCTGCGGGCGATCTCCTGAGCCGAAAGCGATTTCTCTACAACCTCCCGCAAAATTTCCACGCAAAAAAAATATAGCCCAACCACCGACTTCGGTTCCTGAAAATGTTGTCGCACACCGTAATGTTGTGTTCGCCCAATATGATCAACGAAAAGTACTGATGGATATTTTTGTTCCATCCGATGCGACAGTGGATGAACCCAAACCGGCTGTGGTTGTTGTTCACGGCGGGGGCTGGCGAAAGGGTGATAAAACCAAGTTCCGAGCACTTGCAATTAAATTGGCTAGTCACGGTTACGTAACGGCAGCGATTGAATATCGGCTTGCTGACGAAGCTGCTTTTCCTGCAGCGATGCACGACTGCACTGCGGCCGTTCGGTTTTTGCGTGCCAATGCGGCGACCTACCATTTGGACCCGAAAAAAATCGGAGCTGTGGGCGGTTCTGCCGGCGGGCACTTAACCGGATTGATGGCGTCTGGTGGAGGCAATCCAAAATTGAAAGGTGATGGTGGAAACGCTAAACAATCTTCACGAATACAGGCATCCATTGTGATGGCTGGCCCGCTGGAGATGCTTACCGGATCGGTCGCTGATCGATCTCGGCAACCGGATTCAGGATCAAATTCGAACGTTTGGCTTCGAAGCACTGTCGATCAAAACCCGGAACTGTATGGACTTGCCGATGCTTGTGCCCAGATCGATGCGTCGACGTGTCCAATTCTTTTTCTGGTAGGTGAACAGGATAACCCGGCTCGGAATCAACCTGCACGCGATAAGTTAACATCGTTCGGAATTGAGACAGGCGTAATCACTTATCCGAATGCCAAACATGGATGCTGGAATCGACAGCCCTGGTTTGAGGAAATGGCAAACGAGATGGTTAAATTTTTTAATAAGCATCTTTAAAAATGCCTCGAGGACTATGTTCTCTAATTCGAATTTGTTGGCGCAGCAATGCGCCTCAATCGAAATTAATCTTTTGTTAATAACCGTTGCTTGTTGATGAAGAAACCTTTCAAGCATATTCATAATTAACAAACGCTATCTTCCCGTTATCTTTAAATGCGGACGCTAACCTATTGGCCTTTAAAGCGGAGTTAATCCGCATGTAATTGGCAATCTAAAGATAGGATTTAGTAGAAATGAGCACACGAAAAAAGGGTTTTACACTTGTGGAACTTCTTGTTGTTATCTCCATCATTGGAATCTTGATGGCATTGCTGTTTCCGGCATTCGCAGCGGTTCGCGGAGCTGCCCGGTCGACCCAGTGTAAGAGTAATTTACGAAACTTTGCACTTTGCCTTCTTGCCAAGGCAAGTAACTCTCCTAACGGTGCCTACTGTTCCGGAGCATTTGATGGTAAGCGAGATGGTGCTTTTGATCAGTATTCATGGGTGTCGGATTGTGTTGCTCAAGATGTAATCCCGGGCGATATGCTTTGCCCAAGTTCAAAATGCATCGCTTCGGAAAAGTGGAACGCTGCCAGTTCCAACGGGGCATCTGCTCCGCCAGCTCGTCAGGGTGTTCCATTGAAGCAGTCTTTACAAGCTACAGCTGAAGCCGGATTCAACACCAACTATGCAACCAGTTGGCATCTCGTTCGATCTGCTCCAATGTTTACCGGTACCGCAGGTGTTCAAATTACCAAGGCAGGCGGTCTAAAAGACTGGTACAAATCATCGGGACAGCGCCAGTGTGTGGGGCCTCTGACGATGCGAGCGATGGATACAAGTGATATTCCAGCGAGTGCTTTAGCGATCATGGGTTGCGGAGGCCAGGGCGATGTTGCCTTGCCTTACGACGGTAACGAAGATGGAATTCTTACAGAAACTATTTCGGAATCGCGCGGATTAGTCGCAGGAATCCCACTGGCGGAGAGCTTTAACGATGGTCCAGCTTATGTGGCAAGTGGAAATCGTGCGGCTGTAGTTTTACAAGCAGACGGTACACCGCGAGCTGCGTTCGAAGCGCCAGCAGGTGGGTATCCAACTCTTGGGGAAGTCGGCGTTACCAACGTTTACTTGCAAGATACGCGAGATTTCTTCGCTTGGCACCAAAAGACGGTGAATATGGCTTTCGCAGATGGTAGCGTCCGCGCGATTGAAGACGCCAACGGCGACGGTTATATCAACCCCGGATTTGGAGTAGACCCGTCCATTGCGACATTTGAGAACACCGGCTACACATCGGCTGAGTGTGAAGTAAACCCATGGGATATGTTCCCTGGTGTCCTCTTGAACGGCTCATTTCCCGTCAAGAAATTCGAGCAGTAAATCGGTTCTTGAGAAGAATTGAATTTTACTTTGTGCGTTTGAGTCTGTTTTGACCGCGCGTCAAAACAGACATTTTTTCCTCTCGTCAACAATCGCTCGATTGTGATTTACCCATGATAAATCAGTCTCTGAATCTTCATCCGCGGATCTGCAACAAATGCCGTGCGAATTTGCGACAAGGGTTCACTCTTGTTGAACTGCTAGTCTGCATTTCAATAATTGGAATACTTCTGGCACTTACCCTGCCCGCAGCGCAGGCCGTTAGACAGGCAGCGCGTCGAGCAACCTGTCTTTCGAATTTGCGACAAGTGATGATGGCGGCATTAAGTTACGAATCGACAAACCAAGCATTCCCTGCAGGCGACAATGGTGACGGGATGGGCTTTCTCGGCCCCTTATTACCTTCGATGGAAGAAGAAGCACTATGGGAAAAGTTGCGAGCCAAGCCTACTTCAGGTCAAAGTTATCAAAGCCGCTGGCAACAAATATCAGAGACCGAAATACCTGTTTTACTTTGCGCTGCCTCGGATCCCGAAGAAAATGTTGCATCTCTAACAGGTTCAAATCAATATACGACTCATTACTACGGAGTATGTGGCCCAGCCAATCTGACGACTGTTTACGCTAAGCGGAAAAATAATAAGTACCGTACGATTGTTTCAAAGGTATATGGTGATATCGGCTTGCAAGGTTTGTTTTCACCTTTGAAAAGCGGACAGTTTCGAGCGAAGCAATTGCGGGATGTTGTCGATGGTGTTTCCAATACCTTTGCGATCGGAGAGATATCAACATTCCAAACCAGCGAAAACATTCAAATTCCACAACGAACCGCGTGGGCAATGGGTGCAAAATACGACGCTTCCAAAAGAGTTGAGCAACTATTTACGGTCAAATCAATAACTCAGCCGATTAACTCTACCAGTACAAAATTGAATAGCGTTCCGTTTGCAAGCAACCATGCTGGAGGCGCTCATTTTGCTTTGGTCGACGGTTCAACTCAGTACATCGATCAAAATGTATCACTCGATATTTTAAAAATATATTCGAGCATTAATGGAAAAGAAAAAGAGTTAGGCGAACCACCTTTTTAAGTTTTTGAATGTTTTCACTTCTAAAATCTTAATCAAGAAGTTGGAAATGGCAGTCTGCATAGTGTTCGGCAGCGTTCTGTATATAATTCAAACTGTCCCGCTTTCCCTTTACTCTTAAAGCGAGTTTTAAGCGAGTGGACCAACTAAAAAGGTAGCGACTGCTTAAATGGGTTTTTAGTAAATGGAGATTTCATTTCGGCAAACATTGAATGTTGCGATGAGCCAGACAAAATTAACGGGCTGGCAGTCGCCGTTGGACGTCCCAAATTTGGATCGTCCGCAAAAGCGTCCTTCTGATTTGCCTGGTGACGGTAAAGTGGCCGCCGTCCTTGCTCTGTTTTGTGACCAAAGCAACGATGAGAAATCGGATAGTCTACCGACCATGCCCGATCTTTTGTTAACGCAGCGAGCGATTAATCTGACCAATCATGGAGGTCAAATCAGTTTTCCCGGCGGTCGACTGGAGCCGGGTGAATCAACGCAACAGGCAGCGATTCGAGAAACCGAAGAAGAAATTGGCGTTCATGAGTCAAAGATTGAACTCTTTGGGCAGTTGACGAGTGTCTACATTCCACCAAGTGATTTTACAGTAACCCCTTATGTGGGAGTAATTCGTGGCGAGCCGAATTTCAAACGCTGTCCTCGCGAGGTCGAGCAAATTGTTCGGGCTCCCCTCAATCAATTGATGGAGCCAGAAGCTCTGACTTCCGGAATGGTGACCCGCTCAAACGGCGAGACTTTGAAGGTGCCCTGCTATCGAGTTGGAGGGCATCAAATTTGGGGCGCAACCGCAATCATGGTCGGGGAATTAGTTGAACGTTTGAGACGGGCAGGGGGAGCACCCACGATTACGGCAGATCAGAAGTAGTGAGTGAGATGCTGTAGTTTTCTATTTACTTCTACAGATGCTATTCACCACGACTCCACACATTTGCCTCACCATCGTTGTTAAATTCGACAAAAATGATGTTGGGGTTACAGCAGACGGGGCAATCCTCCACGTATTCCTGAGACAAACCCTCCGAATAATCTAGGGGAACAATGATCTCCTCACCGCATGAATTGCAGGTGTATCCAGCCTCTTCATGAATAGCGGTATGATTTTCGGAGGTCTCGCTTTCACTATCGTCAAAAAAAAAGTCCACGGCATGCCTGTTCTAAAAATGTTCTCGGTCGCGGGGATAACCGTTTAGTCTTCCAGTTGAATAACTTTTGATTCTGACTGTGTTCCGTCAAAAGCATTAACGATTACTTTGGTGCCAGGTAAAACATCAATGAGTCCAGCGATCGCGATTTCTCCCTGCTCGTTGCTTCGGGTTCCTCGAATAGCACTTCCGTTGGTTCTGTAAAAATGAACATCTGCATTGGGGAGCACGCGAATAGAGGGAATTTTCGCTGTTGGCGTTCGCCCTGTGCGAGACGAAGTGGTTTCTAAGCTGTCTCCTCCGCGAGGTGTTTCAGCGGGTGAGTCAACAAGATTTCTGATGCGTAATTGAATGTTTGGGTCTTGCTGAGTGGGATCAAATTCCATTTCGAGGAAATTCCAGTAAAACGGGTCATGACTGGCGTGTGGTTCCTGATCAGGGTTTGCAAAATCTTTATGGTAGAGCGCATGGACTTGGATTACTCGTCCATCGACATCTTTCATTTGTCGACCAAATCCCGGGATTAATGCCCTCCCACCATTTCGTCCAATTGGCCCAAAACTGCATTCGATTAACCCGTGATCGAGATTTTTCATAATGCATCCATTGTGAACATCGCCATAAACCGAAACGATCCCATCGCGTTGTCCCAGCAGTTCAATGACTCGGTCTGAACCAGCCTTCACCCAGCCGGCATAGTCGGCGGTAACCCGATCGCGTTGCGAAAAGTTTTGGGGGTGGTTCTTGCTTGTGGATTCGCCGTTTTTCGCTCCCGCCCAAATGGTGTGCAATCCATTGATTCCCGTCAGGCAAATAAGAGGAGAGGAATCTGTTGTGAGGAGAGACTGTAACCATCCGTATTGCTCTTCTCCTAAGAGGCTGCGAGTAGGGTCTGTTCGATCGTAAAGGCTTTTGAATTGATTCCAACCCTGATCATCCCAGATGTCGACATCTTGACTGCTTCTCCAGAGCCTCGAATCGAGAATGACGAAAGTAAAATCTCGGTTTGGCATTTTCCATGCCCGCCATTTTTTTGGATTTTCATAAGGGTCAACATGTTCGGCACCTGTCGTTAGATGGTGCACGATTTGAAAATTTCTTCGCATGTAGGCGGGATCTTGACCGAGTCCTTCCGTTTTTCGAATCAGTATTTGTTCGGGGCCTTTTACGTCGTCCATACCATAGTCGTGGTCACCCGGATTGATGACGTTCCAGTGCCGCATCATTTGCCATCGACTCGTTGGACCGCAAATCGAGAGCGCCACAATTTTATAAGCATCGTCGGTGCTCGGCGGGTACATGAGTAACTCCATGTACCAGACATCATCTTCCCAGACCATGATTTGAAAGTTGTAATCATCAAGGTGCTGATAAGCTTCAACAGTCGGTTGGTCCCGAACACCCCAGGTATCTCGATGCCCTGAAATGGTCCACCCGTCATCATTACGTTCTTGAAGTCCAGAATTGATCGCATGACAACTGAGACCGCATAACTTGTAGGGCGCCTTCAACTGCGGTAGTCGACCAACATAGTTTCCCCCTCCGGGAACTTCGCCCACCAACCCCATTCCCGGACCGCACGCTTCGGTGCCGACTCTCTCGTCGGAAGTGACATTCTTTCCATCTTTCCAAACTGTGTAATAAAGAGTTTTTTCAGAGGGATTAATGGGTAGAGTCACGTTAATTACGGCGGTGTTTCGACGCCATTGGTTGTCGACAATCCGTCCCACACCGGCAATCTCTACCTGTTCCCATCCACCTTGAGGAGCGGGTGAATCGGCAACCCGAATTTCTATCTTTTTACCGTCGGATGAAAACATACCTACAAAACGGACATGCCATTTTTCGCCTTTCAACGTCAGCGTATCGCCTAATGGGTAACAGACGAGGCAGTCAGAATGGCCAACCTGTAGGGGTTTGTTTTGGTAGGGTTGAACTTTGAAGCGAGTAACATCAAAGTCGATGAGACCCCGCGATAGGACTCCGACAAATCCATCTGTCTTCTGGTTTGGAAAGGAATGAGTAAGCGATACTGTTTTGGCATTCGCAGAAAAAGTTACCCGAACTTGGCATCGATTTTCTTCTGAAGGCAGCACGTGCACCATTAATCGACACTGGTCTCCCGGCTTTAACTGCATTGCTTCAGTAGATTTCAAGATAGAATCGGTGGACGGTGACAGGCCACCTTGAGAATTCCTTTTGGCTGTTTTTGTGGGTCCCATAATGACCAATTGCTGTTTGTCGCTCCAGCCAATTCTTATGAGTTGACCGAGCCGGTTATAGCTTTGGAAAACAGATTTTGCGCCAATCGCAATACCCATCAAACCGTAGCCATCCTGATGCATTTTCCAGCTGGATTGATCTCCTTTTGGCAATGCGGGTCGATCGGCGTGGTAGGTAAATTCAGTTTCTAATTGATATTCACCGGTGAGTTTCCACTGAGGGGTATAGATGACTCCGCAATCTAAAGAGGGATCGTATTCAGTTTTGTAATCAAAGTTGTGAGTTTCAGCGTGAAAGGGAAAACCTGTTCGCCGCGCGCGGTCTCCATAATTTTGCAATCGTCGGCGAAGGGCACCATTTTCGATTTTCCAGAAACCGGGATTTAGCGTTTGCCATTGCTGGCCGTGATAATTCGAGTTGGGGCGGTCGAATTGATACTCCGTTTCCAAGCTCTTTGCAGAGTTGAAAGTTGACGATAGCGCTGGATGTGGAGGAAGTGCCGAGGCAGCCAGCGCGGCGCCTGTCGCTCCGGCTGCGCCCTCTAAAAACGAGCGGCGATCTAAATTCGTTTTTGGGTTCCGTTTGGGTTGGTCAGGGTTCATGGCGTTTATGCTGTAGGTGATAAAGTAGAGTTTACAGGCCTTCTTCGAATCCATTAGAGCAGACTTAGGTTGCCCGAGGCGTGCTTTGGTTAAATTTGCCATAACCGGCACGGACGCCTTGCGGTCGCCAAGCGTTGTGACCGGATCAAGGTAATGTCAAAGTGGTCTGAATTCTAATTTTTTATTTCTCGTGAATCTCTAACAGAGTGTATTTAATTGTGTTGAAGGGGTTCAATCTTGCAATCGGAATAAGAAGTTTTTAGAGACAGGATCTAGTCATGAAATATTGTAAATTATCTCTCTTGTATGTTCCTTGCTGTTTCATTTTTGTATTGCTGGTACAGGCTTGGGTGCCAGCAGCTTCACAGGCGCAGGAACCGAGTTGGTATCCTTACGTGTTAGCGAGAGGGAATGACCGTTCGGTCATCAAGAACACTCATATTAATGATCGTCCGTACCGCCCTCTCCATTTTTATGGCAACGCGGTTCGACGTAATCATTATCGAGGCAACCCAGCTCCAATGCCAAAGGATCTGGTTCGTGCTTCAACGGTAAGATTGCGACGGCGATAATGATTCGCAATGTGGGTTAAAGGCTAAATGAGAACGGTGGGTTTTTCCTACCGTTCTTTTTTTGCAAATTTTGTCGGGGAATTGAAGTACTTTGATTTGTACCTAGGGGCTTTTTAAGTCGTGCGTCACATGAATTACCCATCGCAGCGACTTTGGCATCGGTGTCAAAAAATACTTATCCGCGGTTTTTTTTAAATCAAAGTCTCTTTTGCCATTTTTTGTTGGCGGTAAAGAACCGGACGGTTTAAAAATATTGTAGTGCGTAGTTTGAGCTACTTTGATTGAAATAATCCAACCAGCTCAACCATCAGTTTCAATGTAGGCCATCGAGCGTCTATGTTTCACGATTTCCTCCTTCGGCGATTTTGATTTGATATGAAAAATATTTTTGCGATCCTGTTTGTTCTTGTTGCTGGAACAGCGTTGGCAGAGGAACAACCGAATATTCTTTGGCTTACCTGCGAAGACAATAATATTAACTGGGTTGGGTGCTACGGAAATCCATATGCGGATACGCCTAATATCGATCGCCTGGCTGGCGAAGGGTTCCAGTACATGCATTGTTACGCCAATGCTCCAGTTTGCGCGCCAATGCGAAGCACTTGGATTACGGGTGTTCACGCACTTTCGATGGGAACTCACCCGATGCGTAGTCGATATCCAATCCCTCACGAAACGATTAAATATTACCCGGACCTTTTAAAGAAGGCAGGCTATTTCGTAGGTAATGCTCGAAAGACAGATTACAACATTGGCGGCCGCAATGATAAAAGTCCCTGGGATACCGACAAGGTGGATTGGGAAGTCCTTAAAAATAATCAACCGTTTTTTATGGTGATCAACAGTACCAAATCGCATGAGTCAAAAGCGTTTGGCGATGTGGATAATACAACTCATGATCCGAAGGATGTACGGCTTGCTAAATACCATCCAGACATTCCAGAGATCAGAAAAAATTATGCTCATTACCATGATCAGATGAAAAAGATGGATGCTGATATCGGATCAGCACTGGCGAAACTGGAGAAAAGTGGAATGGCAGACAATACGATTGTTATCCACAATTCAGACCACGGCGGTGTTTTGGCACGCAGCAAACGATTTCTATTTAATAGTGGAACGCATTGCCCTTTGATTATTAGGATCCCGGAAAAGTATAAGCACTTGCGCCCAGTCGAACCGGGAAACAAGGTTAATGAAATCGTTAGCTTTGTGGATATGACAAAGACATGGTTGAATATTTGCGGAGCCGAGACGCCAGATTATTTGCAGGGAAAAGTCTTTCTCGGTCCGGACGCCGAAGCTCGTGAGTACCACGTTAGCTTCCGTGGTCGCATGGACGAACGTTGCGACAATGTCAGGGCTATTCGAGATGGCAAACTCTTATACGTTAGGAATTACATGCCCTTCGCACCCTGGGGGCAAAAGCTAAATTACCTTTGGCGAATGAAAGCGACGCAGGCTTGGGATCAATATCACCGCGAAGGCAAAACCAATGCGGTGACGGGTCGGTTTTTTGGAACCAAACCAATGGAAGAACTCTACGACACTGCCGCGGACCCGGACAATATCAATAATTTGATCGATGATCCAAAGTATGCCGGCGATGTAAAACGGTTAAGTAAAGCGTTGGATCAATGGCAGGTTGAGAAATTTGATTCTGGTTTAATACCGGAAAGTGAAGTTGTAAAACGATCGGAAGATTGTGGAAAAACCATTTATGAAATGGTCCGAGATCCTTCGCTGTATGATCTTCGCGCCTATCAAGCCGCATCGGCGATGGCACTGGAAAAGAATCCGAAGAATCTTCCTGTGTTTTATAAAAATCTCAATGCAGATGATTCCGGTGTCCGTTATTGGGCCGTCGTTGGTTGTTTTAATCTGCAGGGAGATAGCTCTATCGATTTGGAGAAAATCAAAACCTGCTTGAATGATAAATCTCATCACGTTCAAGCAATGGCGGCTTGGATTTTATATCGAGCAGGGGATCAAGAATCTGCACAAGCGTGTTGGAATCGCTTGCTTGCGGGTAGTTCTTATGCGTCCCTAAAGGTTCTAAATATTATTGACTGGATTGGTGACGGCGCAGAACCCTATGTGGAAGCCATGAAAAAATGTGAATTTAGTCATCAGGGATACGTACCAAATATGAAAGAAAATCTTGGTGTCGCAGTTTCGAAACCAAAAAAGAAGCGTGCCCCGTAGAAACCAGATTCACCTATTGAAATTTCTTGACTTCGTTTTCACGCCTGCTGTATTTCAATATGAAAAAAACACTTGCTCTGCTGTGTCTATTGTTTGTGCTGCCGTTAAGTGCGGAGGCGGTCGAACGTCCTAACATATTGATCATCATGGCGGATGATTGCACATTTTCAGATTTGCCCATGTATGGGGGGCGAAATGCAAAAACTCCAAATCTGGAGGCGCTTTCCAAAGAGAGCCTAGTATTTAATCGTGCCTATTTGTCGTCAGCGATGTGCCAACCATGTCGTGCAGAGCTCTATACCGGACAATACCCGATGAGGAATGGCTGTGCTTGGAACCATTCGGCAAGTCGGCCGGGCACAAAAAGTATGCCGCATTATTTGCGGAAATTAAATTATCGTGTTGGTTTGGCCGGGAAAGTACATGTGCTGCCCAAGAAAGCCTTTCCGTTTGAACCAATTCCGGGATTTGATAAAAATTGCGTCCGGAATCCAACGTCCGCCCACGATCTAAGCGCGGCAAAAGAGTTCATTTCACGTGATGCGGAACAGCCGTTTTGTCTAGTCGTGGCTTTGGTGGAACCGCATGTTCCGTGGGTCATGGGAGATGCTTCGGTTTACCCGCCGAAGGACTTGGAGCTCCCGCCAAACATTGCTGATACCCCGAGAACACGCGAAGATTTTGGGAAGTACCTCGCCGAGATTAGTTATATGGATGGTCAGGTAGGCGAGATTCTTAAAGCACTTGAGGAGTCGGGCGAATCAGACAATACGCTGGTTCTATTCACCTCCGAACAAGGCGCCCAATTCCCCGGTTGCAAATGGACGAACTGGGATACAGGCGTTCATTCTGCATTAATGGCTAGATGGCCAGGGAAAATTAAGGGTGGATTGCGTACTGACGCGTTGGTGCAATATGCGGATATCTTACCGACGATTCTAGAACTCTGCGGTGGAAACTGTCAGGGCAAGCCGTTTGACGGAACCAGTTTTTCATCAGTTTTAAAACAACCCGATAGTCGTCATCGGGATTTTGTATTCGGGATGCACAACAATGTACCCGAAGGACCAGCCTATCCAATTCGTTCGGTCTGCGATGGTGAGTTTCACTATATTCGCAATCTCTCGCCCGCCGAAACCTACATTGAAAAACATCTAATGGGGGTGAAAGGGGAGGGCGTTCTCAACAATCCATATTGGGGCACCTGGATTTGGGATTCGACAACAAACGAACGAACGTACGGATTGGTGAAGCGTTACATGCATCGTCCTGCGGAGCAATTATATCGTTTGACCAGCGATGCCTATGAAATGAGCAACCTTGCACTCGATCAGGAGTATCAGGCAACGCTTGATAAAATGAGCGGGGAACTCGATCGTTGGATGCAAGCTCAAGGCGATCCCGGGGTTGAGCAAGATACACGAGCAAGTCATCAAGCGGCCAAAAAAGGTCAACATCGTTTCACGCCTCCCTCAGACATAAAATAGCGGCTGCCAAATAGGCGCTGAATGAGGTGATGCACCAGTCAATTATAAGTTCTCTGAGGAGCCCATGAAAATCACACTTTCATCTGTATTGTTGGCAGTTTATCTGTCTTTCGGGGGTGCTCTTCTGGAACGAGCTGTCGCACAGGAGGCAAGTTCACAGTACAACGTCTTGTTCATCATTTCAGATGATCTGACCTCGACAGCCCTTTCTTGTTATGGAAATCCTCGGTGTCAAACACCCAACATTGATGCGCTTGCTGCTCGCGGAACGCGCTTCACGCGGGCTTATTGCCAGGGGACATACTGTGGTCCCTCACGGGCTTCATTTATGTCGGGTTACTATCCACATGCAACAGGCGTTCTTGGTTATGACAGCCCGCGGCCTAAAATCGGTGATCGGGCAACGTGGCCGCAGCATTTTAAAAATAACGGATATTACACTGCGCGGGTTAGCAAGCTTTTTCATATGGGAGTTCCCGGCGGCATCGAGGTTGGTTTTGGTATCAAGGATCACTTGGGATCAGATGGTTCCGATGATCCGGCATCCTGGACCGAGCGATTCAATTGTCCAGGACCGGAGTGGAAGGCTCCTGGCGACATTGAACTGCTCGAGGGCAATCCGGATGGCAACAAGGCACCTGAAGGTGGTAATAATTTTATTGTTGTTGAGGCCGATGGAGGAGATGAAGTTCACTCGGATGGGCTTGCGGCAAAGAAGGCAGTTGAGCTTATTGAGGCTCACAAAGATGAGCCGTTTTGGCTAGGGGTCGGGTTTGTTCGCCCTCATGTTCCGTTTGTCGCTCCGCGAAGTTATTTCCCGCCCTTTCTCCCGTATTCGAATATCGAATTGCCAGAAAAAATTGTTGGAGATCGCGATGACACCCCTCGCGCGGGAGTCAACTACAAGACCAGCGAAAATATGAAAATGGATATTCGTCGGCAAAAGAAAGCGGTAGGCGGATATCTCGCGTCCGTGGCCTTTATGGATGCTCAGGTTGGAAAAGTGATGGATGCACTCGACCGCGCTGGATTGCGAGAAAAGACAATTGTGATTTTTACAAGTGACCACGGGTACCATCTTGGCGAACATGATTTTTGGGCCAAAGTTAGTCTTCGTGAAGAATCGGCGGCAGTCCCTCTGATCATTTGTGTGCCTAATCAAGCGCCGGGAGTTTGTAACAGTCTCGTCGAACTTTTAGATCTTTATCCGACGGTTGCTGATCTTTGCGGACTCAAGGTTCCGCAACGGCTGCAAGGTAAAAATATTAAATCGATGTTGAGCAATCCGGAAGCAACGGTGCGAGAATCTGCTTTTAGCGTGGCGCCCATGCGTAAAGGGTTTTTACTTCGTGAAAATAAATGGGCCTATATCCAATACGGGGAAGATGCAGCCAACGGAATCGAGTTGTACGACATGGATTCAGATCCCAAGCAATATAATAATTTGGCAGGAGATCCGGCTCACACTGAGTTGATTAATGGCTTTAAAGCAAAGATGAAATTAAAAATGACTCAGATTAGAACCAACGATTTACCAACTTTAAAAAAACAGAAGAAGCGAAAAAAACAATCTAAACCGTAGCTTTTCTTTCGATCCTTTAACGACTGCGGTGCAATCAAAATTTGCAAAAGAGGAACCATGAGAATTTTACTTGTTTTGGTTAGCCTGTTTTTGTCCAGCTGGACTTCGGAAATTTTGTGGGGTGAAGAGCCGCCCAATGTGGTTGTGTTTCTTACTGACGATCAAGGGTGGGGAGATTTGGGATGTTATGGGCATCCCAGAATTCAAAGCCCGCATTTGGACCAGTTTGCGGCTGAAGGCTTACGATTAACGCAGTGCTACGCTGGTTGCAGCGTATGTTCTCCTTCTCGGTCTGCTATTTTGACGGGTCGGACGCCCTATCGGAACGGCGTTTGGCGATGGATACCCCCGGGAAGTCAGTACCATCTTCGAACGAGTGAAATTACGATTGCGGAGCTATTGAAAGAACGTGGTTACGATACCTGCCACGTTGGGAAATGGCATCTAAACGGAAAATTCAACAGTGACGAGCAACCTCAGCCGAATGATCACGGATATGACCATTGGATGGCAACGCAGAATAATGCGGTACCTAACCACATGAACCCGGAGAATTTTGTTCGTAATGGAAATTCGATTGGCAAAGCGACCGGACCGAGTTCCATGATTTGTGTGGAGGAAGCAATCGATTGGCTTGAGTCTCGAGAAAATTCTAGCCGCCCCTTTTTCTTAACTGTCTGGACTCACGAGCCTCATTTGCCAATCGAATCGGCTGAAAAATACATGCAGGCTTACGCTGATATCGAAGACGAAGGTATTCGGCAGCATCACGGCAACATAACTCAACTCGACGATGCGTTTGGTACTTTAATGGCGGGCTTGGATCGCCTTGAGCACCGAAAAGACACGCTCGTAATTTACACTTCCGACAATGGACCCGAGGGAAAAGGGACGTCGGGGAGAACGCGAGGATCCACAGGAGGGTTACGGGGCAGGAAGCGAGCGTCACACGAAGGAGGAATTCGGGTGCCAGGAATTATTCGCTGGCCAGGACACGTGAAGGCAGGTTCACAAAGTGATACGCCAGTGATCGGCTCAGATATTTTCTCCACGATTTGCGACATCGTGAACATACCTTTGCCTCAAGATCGAACGATCGATGGGGCGAGTATATTGCCGGTTTTTGACAATCAACCGATCCAGCGAGAGCAACCACTCTATTGGCGAAACCATTTGGCTCCAGAGAACTCACGTGTAGCGATGCGAGTTGATGATTGGAAGATATTAGCATCTGAGAATTTGACTAAGTTTGAGTTGTACAACATTCAAGAGGATTGGCAGGAAACAGACGACCTGCGATTGAAACACCCTGTCAAATTTGAGGTGCTCAAAAAGCAACTAATTCAAATGGATGCGGCGGTATTAGCCGAAGGTCCGGACTGGTGGAAAGAAGATAAATCCCGGTCTCGAAAAACAACCAAGACTGTTAACCCACCCCCTGGCACCGACAGCACGGGTCACTTTCAACAAGTCAATGGCGTCAGTGTGGCTGCGTGCGATTTGGGCTATCGATTGAAAGCAACCGGTGAGGGCCTCGCGTTGCGAAAGCTCGACTCTCCCATTGTCGGGCGGGCGGTATTGAGCACAACGTATCGCAGCAACCAAAAAAAGGGGAAGATCCGAAATGCAGCGATCGTTTTTGGAACCGATTCTAGTAATCAGCAGACATTAAAAATTGGCACGGCCATTGGAATGAATCAACATGTGGCGTTTAGCGGCGGCTGGCAAAATGTTGGTGAGCTTGCCAAAGTTAACGCTGATTTTGAGCCGCTTGATACATTTCAGATCCAGGTTGAATTTGATTTAGATCGTCATTTGGCTATTACCAAGATCAATGGCAAAACGATGGAGGTAGCCTTGCCCGCGGCTTGGAAAGAAATTTCCTGGATAGGGTTTTACGTGAAAGCGACGGAATCAGATTTCGCCGATTTCAAAATTGAATTGGAATGATTATTACTTTGCCATTCAACTAGAATTCACGATTCAATTAAAACCGTATCATCGTCCTCATAAGGCGGGCTACAGCAGCAGAGTAACCTTAGTACGACTGAGCCATCATTTGAGATTTGATGAATCTGGCCGGGTGGGATTGAGACGGCGTCGCCAACGCCGACGTGTTGCGTCTGCCCTTCGATGGTCATGATTCCCTGACCTTCGGTAATGAAGTAGATCTCTTCCGCCTTGATGTGATAGTGCGGAATCGTTTGCCCGCCGACCGGAACACGCGCCTCTGCGAGACTTTGATTACGGATGGAAGAATTTCGATAAGATAACAACTCTCTAATTTCGGAGGAGTCCTTCGTGGTAAACGAAGGAACAACATTAAGGTTTTTAACATCCACGGTTGAAGTCCTGATTGTTATTTAAATTGTCTGGCGCGAGTGGTGAATTAAGTTATTTTTTCTCATTGTTCAGTGGCTGCCAAAGGCCAATGCGTCCATCACTCCCCGAGGCCCATCCTCGGTTTCCTGTTGGTGAAAATTGAACCGAATGAAATCCTGTTTCGGAAATGCGTTGCCAAGTATGGCCAAGGTCAAAAGAAATATCTGTTCCGCTAGGCCCTACAGTAATTGCACATGGTGCTCCGCGGTGTCGAGCTTGTGTTACGCAACTGCGAAAACCAGAAGGAGGTTTGCTGCCGCTGGGAATTGTCCATGTCACTCCCCCGTCGGAGGAAACCGCGTAGTTGTGAGTTTTGTCGTCAGCTAGTGTATAGTTCCCGCCAACGACGACCCCGCATTTTTGATTAAAAAAGCAAACGGAAAAAATTCCCGAGGAAGGGTCTCTTCGGATGGGAACGTTAGCCATTGCCCACTGTTTTCCGGCGTCCCGAGAAATAGCGATTCGACTTGTTTCGCTGACTTGCCCCTTTAGTTCGCTGCCCAAAGCAATAAAGATATTCGAGCCTGAGGTCGTAATCATGTTAGTACCGCTGGCGGCGAAGCCTGCTTCGCCGGGGCGAGTTGCCGGTGAGTTATCTACTGGTTTCCAAGATGCACCCCCGTCGGAGGTTGCTAAAAGAAATAATTTTCCGTCAATGGGATCACCCATGATGATTCCGTTTTCTTGATTTAAAAAAGAAAGCGCGTCGAGAAAGACTTTTTCATCTTTGTTTTCATACACCCGCTGCCATTTGGAACCTCCATCGGTGCTGCGGTAGACACAGGCAGGCGTTCCCGATGTCATGGCGACGATGGTTTTCGAGTCGATGGCGTGAATATCTCGAAAATCAAGATTCTCAGCCCCCGGAACAATACAGATGTTCCAGGTTTTACCGCGATCGGTAGAGTGGGCAATCGTTCCACCAGTTCCGCTGGCCCAAATGGTCGAATTCGAGAAAACATGTAGCCCGCGAAGACTAGCCTTTGTGTCGAGTTGAATGACTTGCCAAGGATCGGCTCCACGGCTTTCATCCTCTTGATGTTCGGTTGCTTGTGTAAAACCAACAAGGAAGCTCGAAAAAGTGACAATTAATAGTAATGAATCAATCAGTTTAGTTTTCATTTGAAACCTTAGTTGACTTATAATCAGCGATTGAAAGCAGGATTGTTTTGGGTTGGAAATTATTTGGCTGGAAATAGAAGTGTTGGGAAGTCAGAGCATCGACTTAATCGTACGATTGCTGGAATACTGAAATGACTAAGCATAATTTAACTTATCAGATTTGCCTTGGTGTAGTCTTCTTTCTCAATTTAATGTCGCACATTGGGTTTGGACAGGATCAGGTGAAGGTTAGCTTTGCCAATCAAGTACGGCCTATTTTTGAAAAGCACTGCTACTCTTGTCATGGTCCCGCCGCTCAAGAAAGCGAATATCGGTTAGACGTCAAAAGTGCTGCGATGGGTGTTGGTGATCGTGGTGATCAGCCAATCGAAGTTGGCGATCGAAAACATAGCCCATTGTTTATGTTTGTTAGCGGTGCCGCGGACGATGAGCGAATGCCCCCAGTTGGTTCGGGTGAATCACTTAATCCGAAAGAGGTTGAGATTGTTGGCCGATGGATAGATGAAGGTGCGAGTTGGCCGGACGAATTTGCGAATGAATCAGCAATTGAATCAGGGCGGCAACAAATTAAAACAGATCATTGGTCATTTCAGCCGGTAGTCGATCATGTCCCTCCCGGCGTCGAGTGGCCGTTGCCGGTAAATTTTCCCATTCGGGGAGCGGTAGATCAATTTATTAGCCGGAGTCTTCAAGAGAGCAGGCTTCGTCCATCGTTGCCGGCGGATCGCAGAACGCTAATTCGGCGGGTCTATCTGAATATGCTTGGTCTTTATCCAACGTCTGAACAGGTTGAAAATTTTCTTGCTGATAAATCTGAATTTGCGTATCCGAATTTGATCGAACAGGTTTTGGCAAGTCCTCATTACGGTGAACGTTGGGCGCGTCATTGGTTAGATGTTGTTCGCTTTGGCGAATCAACTGGCTACGAAGTAAATAGAGATCGGGCGAATGCTTATTACTATCGAGATTATGTGATTGACTCACTCAACAACGATAAGTCCTACCAAGATTTTATTCTTGAACAGCTCGCGGGTGATTCGATTGGATCGGATGTCGGAACTGGATTTTTGGTCGGCGGCGCTCACGACATAGTGAAAAGCCCGGATAAAAATTTGACACTCATGCAGCGGGAAGATGAGTTAGCCGATTATGTGAACACCACCAGCACGACGTTTTTAGGTTTAACCGTCGGGTGTGCTCGATGCCATAACCATAAATTTGATCCCATTCTTCAATCGGACTACTATTCACTTCAAGCGGTATTCGCCGGGGTTCAACATGGTGAGCGAAAGCTTAAAGAACACTTGGATCCATCCGTTCAGATAACAATGGACAAACTTGAAGCAGAGCGAATATCTTGTCAGCAAGAAATTGCTGAACTTGAAAATAGACTTTCTCCGCTGACGGCCAAAGCGGTTGATTCGCCGGCGGTGAATGCCAAGCAGAACGTCGATAGTTTTCCACCCACCGAAGCGAAATTCATTCGATTCAAAATCTTTCGAACGAATGGGGCAGAACCTTGTATTGATGAACTGGAAGTGTTCTCTCATCAAGATCAGAAAAATGTGGCGCTGGCATCGAACGGGTGTAAGGTTCGCTCCTCAGGTGATTATCAGAATAATCCAAAACATAAATTGAAACACATTAATGACGGCAAGTATGGAAATGATTTCAGTTGGATATCTAATCAAAAAGGCGCGGGTTGGGTAGAGATTGAATTGCCAGCGGCGACAACAATTGACCAGATCGTTTGGGGACGAGAACGAAACGGTGCCTACGCCGACCGTTTAGCACTTGGTTACATCATCGAAGTTTCGGTGGATGGGAAAAACTATCAGCGAGTTTCTGGTTCGTCGAGACGACCATCGAGTGTGGCGGGGTTATCTGTGTTAGATCCGGATGCGATACGGCTCCTTTCTGAACCAGATGCTGCGAAAGCGAAAAAATTGTTGACGCTGTTAAAACAAACGGAATCTCAGCTTGCCAAATTGACTCAGTCGATCCCGACTGCTTACGTGGGGAAATTCTCTAAGCCGCCCGTGATTAAACGTCTGTACCGTGGTGATCCACTTTCTCCCCGGGAGGAAGTTTATCCAGACGCTCTGGCCGTTCTGGGAACGTTGGGAATGACTTCGGATGAACCGGAGCACAGTCGGCGACTCAAGTTAGCCAAGTGGATCGCTTCTGAGGATAATCCGCTAACGG
>JAAEMV010000332.1 GCA_024225195.1 Planctomycetaceae bacterium
AGTCTGCAAACGAACTAAAATCGCAAATCACTGAGCAACAAAAGGCCATCCAGCTCAAAGCGCAAGAAATTAGCGCGATGGAAAGTGGCCCGCGTCGGTTTGAGCAAGAGGCTGCCCTCGAGCAACAACAGGCACAACTAAAAACTAAAGCACGCCAAGCTGAAACGAACCTCCTCAATCGCGAAGCCCAGATTTACTACGTCACCTACCAGAAACTGCAATCGGTTGTCGCAGCCGTTGCGGACGCCAATGGAATTGTCCTCGTCTTGCGATTCGACAACTCACCAATCAATGGCAATGTCCGACCAGAAGTCATCAAAGCAGTGAATCGATCGGTTGTTTATAACAACCAACTGGATCTCACCAACCTTGTTACCCAACAAATGGGACCTCAGGTAGTGGCAGACAATGCGGGAACACAACTTAAGTAATCGCGTAAAATAATTGCTTAAGCCAACCATCTGGCAAGGCTTTACCTTTGAATTTTCACAAAGCGGCTTGTTTTAACGAGCCGCTTTTTTTTGTTTTATTCGAGCGTTGACGACCACTCACTAGACAACCTAAACCACCTGAACTGGCTTGGCGCAATCAAAAACGAAAGCGAACCATCGCTTGTTGATTTCAAAACCATGAAGCCGATGTTTCTCGCTTGTTATCTTTTGGATTCATGTTAAAACGAACCTTCGTGTCCCCGGCTTCCATCATTCAGCACGCTCATCCTTACACCAAATGAATGTTATCGTTTTTGAAGATTCGGGCGTTGAAAATCTCTATCCTGTCACGACCGGTCGCCCTGCATACGCAATCACATGTGCCAGTCTTCGCTTAGTTGATTTTTTAAAATCTCTGAATTCAAGAATGGTTGGAATCGTTCGGCCTTTTCTCGAACGAATTCAAATACTTGATTTCCCCGAATTGGAACAATCACTCGACCTTTCTCAACGATGGACACTTATCGTCAACGCGCGTCTCGCGCCCACGGTGGAAAACTGGGAGAAGATCTGTGCGTTAATGGAATCGTCCAATCAACTCCTTCCGGAAGGTATTTTGATTCGCGTTGGCTGGGCCACCGCGGCGGCAATTGTTCCCACCAGCACACTTCAAGATCAACCGCGATCGGCGTGGACGAAACTTATCGAATCACTCGGCAGACACCCCGACTGTGAAATCACCGAAGACGATTTTGTATTACTTGACTACCCACACGAAATCATTGACCAGAATATTCAATCATTCCAGGGCAACTTAGCCCATCGAATCGCGCACGGTAACTACACCGAAAAATATGAGAATGTTTTCGTTGGCGATGGCGTTCAAATTGTCGATCCGGTTTTATTTGATTCAAAACCAGGCCCAATCGTCATTGATGCGGATGTTAAATTTGGGCCGTTTTGCTTTATTAGGGGACCGGTATATATCGGCCCGAGAACTCGAATCAGTGAACACGCTTCGATCAAAGATTGTGTCTCTATTTCCCATACCTGCAAAATAGGGGGAGAAGTTGAGAGCACCATTCTTGAGGCCTACACGAACAAACAACATCATGGATTTCTTGGCCACAGTTACCTTGGCAGTTGGATTAACCTGGGAGCAGGCACCTGCAACAGCGACCTGAAAAATACATATGGGATGGTCAATATGCAGTACGGTTCCGAAAAGATTGCATCAGGGATGCAATTCATCGGCTGTATTATTGGCGACTATGCGAAAACCGCGATCAATACCAGTATCTTTACCGGCAAGACGATCGGCACCGCGAGCATGGTATACGGATTCGCGACGACCAATGTCCCGAGCTTCGTTAATTATGCTCGCACCTTCGATAAAGTTGGAAACCTCCCTCCCGAAGTGATTGTGACCACTCAGAAAAGAATGTTCTCACGTCGCAATGTTACCCAGCGCCCCTGCGATATCGAATTGATTCTCGATATGTACCGAAATACGCAACACGAGCGGCCCGACGGCCTCTCTAATGAGCCGATCTCCCTGTGAGCGGCCACTCTCATCATAAGCTACAAAAACCAGCACCCGCTTATTTCAGCCTGTTTCCAGCTATACGTCTTCAAAAACGCTCAATCTTCCAACTGTTTTTCAATCTGGTCTGTCTCAGCGACCGCTGCGAACTTATCATGGCGTTATCCAATTTCCATTCCAAAATCATTTCGTATCCCAATGTCGCTCTCTCAACTGTTTGAAAAGAAACAAGTCACTTCGTATGAGTTGTTTCCACCCAAAACACCCGCCGGTGAAAAAAGTCTCCGACGCCACGTCGAACAACTGATGCAATTTTCACCGGACTTTATCACCTGCACTTACGGTGCCGGTGGATCGACGCAAGGTAAAACGCTCGACATCATTGAAGATGTTAAAAACCTGTATAACATCCCGGTCGCATCTCACCTGACACTTGTCGGCAGCAGCGTGGATGATTTAAGAGCCTACCTCGAACAGGCGCGAGCCCGATCGGTTGACTACATCGTTGCCCTGCGTGGCGACCCTCCCCAAGGCGAATCGGAATTCCAGGCAACCGAAGGGGGCTATCAATACGCCAATGAGTTAGTCGAACTGATCAACAACGAGTTTAAAGACCTTGGTGTACTGGTTGCCGGCTATCCGGAGAAACACCGGGAGGCACCAAGCCTTGACGTTGACCTTGATAATCTAAAACGAAAAGTCGACGCCGGAGCGCACGCAATCGTCACACAGTTGTTCTACAACAACGAGGACTTTTTCCGATTTCGAGATCTCTGCGAACAAAAAGGAATCAACATTCCGATCGTCCCGGGTTTGCTGCCTGTCACCAGCCTCAAGCAAATCCAACGCATCTCGTCGCTTTGCGGAGCTAAACTACCCATGCCGTTTGTGCAGGAACTCGAAGCAAACCCTGAACCCGATGATCAATTCAAAATCGGCGTGGCTCAGGCGATCGAACAAACTCAGGAACTCATCGATGCCGGGGTCGCCGGCCTGCATTTTTATGTTCTCAATAAATCCGACGCTACGGTTGAAATCATGACCGCGATCAACCGCACCTCCCCAAGTGACTAAACTGGCTGTGAGTTATCCAATCTACCCAATTGAGACGGAGTTCGTTCATGCCTTCATCATTTCATTCAGCAGCAACGTCCGCATCACGACGATGGGTAACGCGTGGACTGTCGCTCCCCCTTCTGCTGGTAGCAACATGCTTCTGGCCACTGACTGTCACGGGGCAAACGGGAACTCAATTTCGACCGCCACAAGAAGTTGATGGTAAACGTCCTAACTCGCTTACTCCCTCGAAACCAGCGGTTACTCCACCGACTGCAGAAGCGACACAGCAGCAAGCGGAGAAAATGTATCAGCAGCTCGTTCAGGAACTATACAACCTGATCCCAGGCGACCCGGCCTCCAATCCGGAACAACAAAAAGTCATCGGCGAAGCGGTCAAAGCGTTTCAAGCAAGAGATGCGAAGTTAGTCATTGAGCTGATGACGGCACAGGCTCTTTCAGACCCAAATTTTCCTCCAGCCGATGTGATGCTCGCCGGACTCAGCTTTGCTATTCAGGATCCAAAATCTGGACGGGTCTTACTCGAACGTGCGGCCCTGCAGCATCCTGACAAACCAGCGGTCTATTCGACTTTCGCCAGATTGGCAATTAATGAAAACCGATCCACTGACGCACTGGCATTGCTAGACAAACTCGAGCGGGTGACCCAGAACGCAAAATTATCTCCCGTATCCGCCGCTTTTTACGAAGCGCAATATCTCGACGGGGCAACTGATATCGCCATGCGACAACGACGTTTCTCAGATGCTCGACGTTACCTCACAAGACTCAGAGAATTGCG
>JAAEMV010000333.1 GCA_024225195.1 Planctomycetaceae bacterium
ACCTAAACACTTTGCTTTTAAAACGGGATTGTTTTCTATCTAAAATACTTCGCATCTTCCCAAGCCGCGAGGATCCGCACGCGTCGGATCCTACAACCAGGTCGAATAACCGGTGATCTCCCAGCCGGATTTATTATAGATGGTCTGCTCGCGGAAATAACGGGACCTGACAATTTGTTTGAGGGAGCGACGACATGGGGTTGAAATTCGTTCTAACTGTGACAGTTTTGCTCGTTCTGAGCGATTCTCCCAGCATTCTATCCGCTCAGGGAATTCCCCCACAACGAGCTCGCGAATTGTACATTGAGTTGCAAACCACGGAAAACTGTCCAAATTGCAACCATCAAATCCCTCGCGCGAATTGCTATGGCTGGCGTGGGCAACCTTATTACGAGCCAACTGACGAGGTTTGTTGCTGTAATCGGAGGCCAGGCCTTTCATTTAAAGACCTCTCCGTCCACTGGCCCAGCCCCTTTTCCCTCTACCTCGATCACAGTTGCTTTGGCGACGTTTGCCGTAAAACCACCAACACTACGACCTTTCGATTCCGGGACGGTTTGGATCACTTGGCAAATACTCATTTATTGTCACCGGTCAGACGTGATAGCGGATTCGGTGGTCCCGATTGTGGTCCCTACGGCCTCTTGGGTGAGAGCCGTAGAGCAACCGTCGTCATGATCGATGTGCCAGTGTCAGCCCCCGCAATCCCCCACACCAAGCCGCCCCAGGGCTTATTGATTCTAAATCGCG
>JAAEMV010000334.1 GCA_024225195.1 Planctomycetaceae bacterium
CGGCCTTACCGATATTCAATATATCATGACCATTGCCAATTCCTATAACTGCCGGGTCTGGGCCGAAGGGAAAAAACTGTTTGTAAAACCTACGGAAGCAAACTCATCCGGTGATGTTGTGCTTGAATGGGGCAAAACCCTGCTCGACTTCGATCCCCGGCTAACGTGCCGCCGCCTCATTGACGAAGTCGAAGTGCGGGGCTCCAAGAGCCCGGAAGAGACGCTGGTTGGCACAGCCACGTGCGACGATATCACTTTCAAAATTGGCGATAATGTTCTGGGCGGTGATATAGCGAAAGAAAATTACGGCGCTGCCAAAGCCATTCTGCTCGATGCCAATGTTAAAGATCAGAACGCAGCGGATAAGGCCGCGCTTGAGTATATTACCGCGAATTCCATGCGCTACATCAAATCTACGGGCCGGTGCGCGGGGAATTGCAAGGTCAAAGCAGGTTCCATGCTGGAGTTGAAAGCCCTGGGGGAGAAGTTTTCAGGGAAGTATTTTGTTACCAGTGTGAAG
>JAAEMV010000335.1 GCA_024225195.1 Planctomycetaceae bacterium
GAGGAATTCGAGAGAGGTCATCTTCTCCAGGTGCTTTATACCCTCGTTGGTTAGCCCACCGTTGGAATGGTAGTTGCGACTTCCATTCGCATTGAGATAGGTCAGCATCGTTAGCGGTGCCAGCTCTTCAAGATCATCATCTGTAATTTTACCGCCGGAAACATCTAGATGAGTCAGCCCAGTCAATACACCTAAACCAAGAGTCTTGCCAGTCGCCCCGCCTCTGATTTCAAGCCACTCCAGGTTTGGCATTGTTTTTAGATATTCAGCGGCTTCCCGAACATTAAATCTGGCATCACTAATATTCAGTCTTCGCAGGGTTTGGATTCCCGCTATCTTTTCGAAAACCGCACTGCTGAGACGGTTACAGTTCGACAGGTTTAGCGACTCTAACTTTGTAAGTTCAGCGATGGAATTGAATCCATCATTCGTCAAACGATTGCACCCGGACAAATCGAGTTCGTGAAGATCACGATTGGTACAGATACGTTTTAGATCTTGATCAGAAAGGCTCGTCCCCCGAGTATGCAGCAACTGTACAACTGCCTTGTCGCTTAAAATCTCGGTTTCAGTTGTTAGCTGCCCTCCAGCTACGCCCCCGACAAAGATTGCAACCAAGACGAAACAGTAGACTGTGAGACCAATTTTTTGGTGAACCATAAATCGCAGGTCTTCGATTGACACCCTCATGCGATCAACTCACTTAAGGGACCGTATTGGCTCTCCGGTTTGCCAAGTGCCATATCAGGCTGGCCAAAAAAGTCTTGTGGAACTCCGGCAACATGGCACAGCGTTGTGAACCAATTGCAAATAGTATGGTTATGATTGGGAGTCCCATAGCGAGGATAGGACAGATAACGCCCGCTGGATTTCAGTGCCCCGCCACCATTCCCCAGAACTACCATTGGCCAATCCAAACCAAAAGAATGATGGTTAGCCGCGTTATCACTGGTGTAGACGATGATCGTATTATCGAGCATCGTTCCATTGCCCTCGGGAACTTTATCCAGCTTAGCCGCCATCGAAGCGATCAAATCAATATGAAACGTTCGAATGGCATTGCGGCAATCTTGCGAGGTGAGCGTCGCATAGCCTGCACCATGACCGATTGCATGGACGTTATTTCCAACACCAATACCCGAATAGACACAATTTAAGTCGTCCGCATGGACGGTCACAACATTGGTCAGTCCGGTAATTAATGCAGCAGACGCCATATCAAAATGGGCTTCGAGATGGTGAGTTTTGATCGACGAAGTATATTTCTCATTGAGCTCAGGAGCATTTTCCTTCAAAACTTTTTGCATCGACACCAACTTGATTCGCCGATCTCTAAGAGCCTCAAATCCATCTAAATAATGTCCAAGTTTCTCGCGCTCGACGGCCGGCAAGTTCTTTTGGAGTTTCTTAATGTCATCCGACATAGCATCTAACACATTGCCCGTCCGAGTGTACTTTTTCTTAAGGTCGCCACCTTCCAGAATACTCCCAAAAACATTTTCAAACGCACTGAGTGGGTTTTGCTGGAACGGGAGTTGCTTACCCTTGCCCTTCGCAGAAATCCCCGGAAACGTCGTCCCCTGACTTCCTTCTCCCATTTTGAACCCTAGGTGATTAAACACCGCCGGGAATTTCTCCGAAAGATGGCCGTCAATGGTTGCAAATAACGGGGGAGCATGGGCCGAGGCTTTATAACCACCCAACGCACCGTAGAACGAACTATGACCGGAGTTCGTCATCTTCCCGCTCAGGCCTTGAATGATGGTTAACTTGTCTTTAAAGGACTCAAGCGACTTCAAACTCTCAGGCAGTTTACGCCCCTGAAGCGTCTCATCCACCAGTGTCTCACCGCGATGAGTCAGACCGTCAGGATTAAGATAGTCGCCTTGCAAGCCACTGCTTTTGACAACAAAAACAAAACGCTTCGGAGCCTGCTTTTGATCCGCTGCAGAAATGCTTTTAATGAATGGCGAAAGCGCTAACGCGCCCGATCCAAGCGTAACGCCCTTGAGTACAGATCGACGATTGATTTTGTTCATATTTCTCTATTTCCGATACAAAAATGAGTCTGAGGTAAGCAGACTGACTAGAAGTTCTCGAAAACTTCCCTGACTCTCAACATAGGCTTGATCCATTGCAATCAAAGTTTTGGAATCACTCAACATTTCATTGCGTCCCATCCAAAATCGAAAGACGTGTCGAATAAAACTCTGTCGTACTCGATCAGAAGTCGCAAGTTTTTCCATCATCTCCCGCACCCCCTGAACGTCTCCCTCGATCGCCGGTTCCCCTGAATAGTCGATGCTGCCTGACGCATCCACTGGTTTGTCCTTCTCATTGGCTCGCCACCGCCCAACGTGATTGAATGATTCAAAAGGCATCCCGAGTGGATTCATTTTTTTATGGCACCGCCAACACTCCGCTTCGTTAACGACACGGAAGCGTTCCCTCAACGTTTGATGTTCGTCTTCCGGGACTTGCGCGTCGACTGTCACTGGAATATCCAAAACGGTACCAGCCA
>JAAEMV010000336.1 GCA_024225195.1 Planctomycetaceae bacterium
ACATCCCATGCTAGAAGTGTTCAACTCGCCAGCTCCCGATTTCTCATGTGAACGCCGCGAGGCATCGACGGTGACTCCTCAGGTATTTAACCTGTTTAACAGTCAAGATTCGTACTCGCGGGGACTCGCGTTGGCCAACCGAGTATGGCAGGAAACCGCCGACATTCCGAAAGCCCAAAGAGACAACGCCGCTTTAAAACGTTGTTTTGAATTAACTCTCGGTCGCCAACCAACGACCGACGAACACAAGCTTTTTAGCCAACACTGGAAAACGCTCGAGGCGCAGCTTCCTGCCGAAGCTCGCCCAAGCCCGGAAATACCGTTGACGGTAAAACGAGAGGCAGTCGAGGAAAACACCGGCGAGCGATTTACTTTCGAAGAGCGACTTTTCTCTAATTCCGAATTCGAACCCGATGTACAACCCTCCGACACACCGCGGCATGTGAGGGCTCTCGCAGACCTTTGCCTGATCATTTTAAACAGCAACGAGTTTGTCTATGTCTACTAAACAATCCATTGCGATAACCGACTCGCTCTCATTCGAGTTTGACTCGGTGAATCCCTTCAGAAACAAATCTCGTCTCAAAAAGACCACCCCCCTCCAAGCGTTACGAGTACAAACGAACGAGAGCGACCTATGAAAAATCGACGCGATTTTCTTTATGGCCTCGGCACATCCCTGGGCAGCATTGCGCTTTCATCGATACTTGCCAGTGAATCCAGTGCGGACGAAAAACAAAACCCCTTGGCACCACGAAAGGGACATTTGCCTGCAAAGGCTAAAAACTGCATCTTCTTAATGATGGAAGGCGGCCCTTCTCATGTCGATACCTTTGATCCTAAACCTGCGCTTAACAAATTACATTTAAAAGCGTTTACAAGGAGCGGAAAACAAAAGTCCGCGATGGAAAGCGGAAAACGGTACTACGTGCAAAGCCCGTTTAAATTTGGCAAACATGGTGAGAGCGGTGCCGACATGGCGGACAATTGGCGACACCTCGCGGGCGTTGCTGACGATTTATGTTTTTATCGCGGTTGCCAGGTCGATAGCGTCAACCATCCGACGGCAATGTATCAAATGAATTGTGGCAACCGCTTTGGCGGCGACCCCGGGATTGGTGCGTGGGTTACGTACGGTTTGGGAACGGAAAACCAAGATCTTCCGGGCTATATCGTGCTACCCGATGTCTCGTATCCACAAGGAGGAGCGCCTAATTGGAGCAATGGCTATTTGCCTGCCTTTTATCAAGGCACACCGCTTCGTCCCAAAGGATCACCCATCCTTGATCTTTCGCCACCCGCGGGTATCACGCGAGAGCGACAGAGAATGAATCTCGATTTACTTTCCAAGTTCAACCGTCACCACGCAGACCAACACCCACAACATCAGGAACTCGCCGCTCGCCTCGAAAGCTATGAACTTGCCTACCGGATGCAAACAGAAGTCCCCAATGCAATTGACCTCTCCGACGAATCTGAAAAAACACTCGCGATGTATGGCGTGGGGAATGACGCCACCGATTCATTCGGACGCAAATGCCTGCTTGCGAGAAAGATGGTCGAAAAGGGAGTCCGATTTGTCCAACTGTTTAATGGTTCATGGGACAGCCACGATTACATAGAACGAGCCCATGGCAATCTCGTCCGTGGCGTCGATCAGCCAATCGCAGCCTTGATCAAAGACCTTAAAGCACGTGGACTTCTCGACAGCACACTCATTGTTTGGTGCGGCGAATTCGGCCGCACTCCTGACAATGGCGTTCGCGGTGGTATCGCTTACGGACGAGACCACAATCCCAATGCGATGACCATCTGGATGGCAGGCGGGGGATGTAACGCAGGGCACACCATTGGGGCGACCGATGAAACTGGAATGACCGCCGTCGAAGACGTGCACCATGTCCGCGATTTCCATGTCACGCTTCTTAAACTACTTGGCCTCGATGACAATAAACTGACTTATTATCACGCAGGTCGATTCAAGCAATTGAGCCAGTTTGGCGGCAAAGTCATTGATTCGCTGATTGCTTAATACCGTTGCCCTTAAATGGCTAATCACAATCTGCCTTAGCATTCAACAAAATCATTATTGAAACAGAGGATCACCCCGATGCATCCCAACATTTTTGTCATCGTTTGCACGGCCTTACTTTTTAGTTGTTCATCCGCCGAAGCGCAGAAGTCACGTAAACAAGAGGCAAAGCGACCGTCCTCCCTGAAAAAATTTACAGCCAAAGACGGGACATCCATTGAATACAAAATCATATCCCCCGAAGCAATTGAGGAGGGCCGCAAGTATCCATTGGTATTAGCGTTGCATGGTCGGGGAGGAAATACAGCCGCAGCGCCCAAACTTGCTTCAGATGAACTTAGAACCAAATTTCCCTGCTTCATCATGGTGCCCGAATCGACCAAAGCAGGCAATTGGGCGAATCCCCCTAAACGCACCAAAAAAAAGCAATCCATCAAAGCAATGCTGCCCGCCGCACTTGAGGCCCTCGATGCACTCATCAAGAAACATCCTATTGATACCCAACGAATTTATGTAACGGGACAATCCATGGGTGGCGTCGGAACCTTTGGAGCCATTTCACTTCGTCCCAATTTTTTTGCGGCAGCCGTACCGATTGCCGGTGGCTGGGATCCTTCGGAGGCTGCAAAATTAAAGGATGTCCCAATCTGGGTTTTCCATGGGGACAAAGACAAGGTCGTCCCAACCAAATATAGCCAGGAGATGGTAACCGCTCTCAAAGCGGCCGGTGGAACTCCCAAATATACTGAATACAAAGGAGTGGGCCATGACAGTTGGAGCCGCACCTACGATGCGGCAGAGACTTGGGACTGGCTTTTCAAGCAGCGAAAAAATAATAGTTCAAAGTAAAACAACGCAAACACTCTAGCCCCCACGCTAGACCATTACCCGAGTCAACTTATGATGAACCGAATTAACCTCTTCCTGGTCACGTGGTTACTTTTTCCATTCAGCCCTGCTCTGCTAGACGCGTCGCTATTAAACGCCGCCAACGATCAACCGCCGAACGTCGTCTTCATCTTTGTC
>JAAEMV010000337.1 GCA_024225195.1 Planctomycetaceae bacterium
GTCATTCCCAAAATCGACGTAGTCTAAATCAGAAAATGGAAAGAGCAATGCTTCGTTCGCGATGCCTGAAGTTAACTCGATGTCCTCGCCAATGATTTCTCCGTGGTTACCTTTCCCTGACTGATCCATAACAGTGACACCATCAATGTCTGCCGCATCAAACGTTGCATGCAATATCAATTCAGCACTAGCGCCGCTTTGCACGACAAAACCGAACAATACTGCGAACGCCCAACAGCTACCTCCACATTTCTTTGGCATGATCTCACCCCGACCGTTCATCTTCTGTGTAACCGCTTTGAGCCCCCAAATGGGAAACGACCGAAAGACTTCACGATGCCTTCGAATCCTGACAACCTCCGTTTGCGGGTCCCTCTCAGCCAACCTCAATTCCATCAGCAGCTTGCGATTCGTCTTGTTCAAAGATTTTCCAATCGCGTCTGCAAACAAGGCCCCCTAACTGAATCGAATGACAGTAACGAAGTTTGTAGCGTAATCTTCATCCGAGCTCCCACTGCGAATAGGAGAAGCTGCCGTCTTCGTTGGGATTGGGCTAATGGGTTAACACTCGATGCGAAAAAAAAGGCCGCAGCGTTCGATCGCTGCGGCCCGGGAATCTCCGAGATATCAAGTGGTAAACATTAACGACGGACTCGTCGAATTGCCAACAGACCACCCATCAGCAAAAGTACGAGAGTCGAAGGTTCGGGTACAGCTGCTGCAGGATTAGGACCACCAGGTCGTTCGCCTGCTTCGTAGCCAGCATTGCTGAAAGCTTCAACTAAGTCACCCGAATCAAACTTTTGATCGCCATTCCAATCGCCTTGTCCCCACGTGGCTGCATCGCCCGTTTCGTATTTGGCGGAGGAAAAGACGGCAACCAAGTCACCACTGTCAAAAACGCCATTCAGGTCAGAGTCACCAACCCAAGTATTCTTGAGA
>JAAEMV010000338.1 GCA_024225195.1 Planctomycetaceae bacterium
CAGGAACGAAGCATCCCCTTTCCAGAGGAAGTTTTGGATGGTTTAAAACTTAACTCAGACCAATTACTTCTGCCGGTAAACAAGATTGGCGAACTAGATGCCAATGGCTATCGCGCAGCGAATCCGAGTGACCCTTACGCTCCCGAAGAAGGGTCAAACTGATGAATAACAACCGAGACACCACGCTTGATCAGCCCAGTTCACTAGCCACATTTTTCCATGCGTGGAACCGAGCTTGGAATCAGTTTTGGTTTCAACCAGAAGCCCCATATACGCTGGGGGCAATGCGAATCATGGTAGGCCTGATTGTGCTCTACACGCATTTCATCTGGGGTCTGCAGTTCTCAACGTTTTTGGGTGTCGATGGCTTGCTGCCGCTGGAGTACCGCGAACTATTATTTGAAAGCCCTTATGCATGGAGTCATTTTGATTGGTTCTCAAACAACCAACTGCTATTAGTGATTCACATCCTGGGATTAATTACCGTCGCGATGTTCACGTTTGGAATCTGGACAAACTGGACTTCTGTTTTGACGGCGTTGCTGATCATTTCCTATGCAAATCGCGGAACTGGTGCGATCTTCGGGCTCGATCAAATCAGTAGTTTTCTTTGCATTTATCTCGCAATTGGAAATTGTGGAGGCGCTTACTCGATCGATCAGTGGATTGCTAAGCGTCGCGGGGCAGGGCAGGGGAGGTCATGCACTCGAAATCAAATAGCAATGCGATTAATCCAAATACACATGTGCGTTGTTTATCTTTTCGCTGCCATTGGCAAACTTCAAGGCACGACTTGGCTCAATGGGGAAGCCGTCTGGGGATCGCTTGCAAGCTACGAATATCAATCGATTGACATGTCGTGGCTTTCCAATCACATGTGGCTGGTTGCAATTCTTACCCTCGGCACACTAATCTGGGAATTAGCCTATCCAGCATTGATTTGGCTCAAATTAACTCGGCCAATCATGCTGTTATTTGCCGTCCCAATTCATCTTGGAATCGGCTTTTGCATGGGAATGCTTCCCTTTGGACTTGTAATGTTGGCGGGCAATCTAGCTTTCGTCGATTCTCGCTGGATCCGAAACCTTTTCAATCTTCTCGCGAACCATAGATTTACTCAAAAGACACGTGCGGAATCAACGCTAACTAACGCAGCTGAAAAGTCGTATTCGAATTGAGATTTCATTAACTCTGAGTCATTTCGGATTTTGAATCCGCCTCGTATAATGGCACATCAAAGAAACCTGCGCGACAAGTCTGCGCAGCCAATACCAAACAGCTGATTCGGAGTTAGGCGTGGCCAAAAAAATTGCCATTGCAGGAGCAACCGGGGCCGTCGGTCGCCTCGTAAGACAAATGCTAGAGCAGCGGAATTTCCCTTACGAGACAATTACATTTCTCGCCTCCCAAAGGTCAGCCGGAAAAACAATTCAGTTCAAAGGCGAGACCCACACAATCCAGTTGCTGGAACCCAATGTTTTTGATGACATTGATCTGGTCATTGGCAGTACTCCGGACGACGTCGCTGAAACGTTTGTCCCCTGGGCGGTTGAACGCGGGACGATTGTAGTCGACGAGAGTGGTTACCATCGGATGCTCGATCACGTGCCGTTAGTCGTGCCCGAAGTTAATCCGGATGCCATCACCGGACACCAAGGTATCATCGCAAGTCCGAATTGCAGCACCACGCAAATGGTTGTGGCGATGAAGCCCCTCCATGATTTCTCGAAAATAAAGCGGGTTGTCGTTTCAACTTATCAATCTACCAGCGGGGCAGGGGTTGCGGGGCAGGCAGATCTGATTGAAGGAACACGAAATGCACTTGAAGAAAAACCATGGGACTACCAAGCCTTCGCCCATCCGATCGCATTTAATGTCATCCCGCAGATTGGATCTGCCAAACATCTGGGCTATACCTCAGAAGAAATGAAAATGGTCTGGGAGACTCAGAAAATTTTCGGCGACGACTCAATTCAGGTTTGTCCAACTTGTGTACGCGTTCCCGTTTCCAATTGCCACAGTGAATCGATTTTAGTCGAAACCGAAGAACCTATCTCGGTCGAGCAGGCAATGCAGTTATTCGAGGCCGCCCCCGGAATTCAAGTGATGGATAATCTTGAACAAGGCGTTTATCCAATGCCGAGCAATAGTGACGATCGAGACGACGTCTTTGTTGGCCGCATTCGTAAAGACATCAGTTGTGAAAACGGACTCGCATTTTGGTGCGTCAGTGACAACCTCCGCAAAGGTGCTGCCACCAATGCCGTACAAATTGCCGAACTCCTTGTTTAAGACAGGTTGTGCAGATGCGGCATATCAAACTGGTTATTTCGTACGATGGGACCGACTACGTTGGGTGGCAAGTCCAACCCAACGGTTTGTCAATTCAGCAATGCCTCGAAACAGCCTGGGCCTCGGTGAGCGGTGAGCAGCTTCGAATCACTGCTAGTGGGCGAACCGACAGTGGTGTACACGCGCTCGGACAAGTTTGCAGCTTTGCAACTGAAAGCCAATTGCCGCTTCAACAGATTGTCCGGGCAATCAATGCAGAAACACCCTTTGACATTTCAGTCTTAACTGCCGAAGAAGCTCCGGAAGGCTTTCACGCGATCCGGGACGCCCAACAAAAAACGTATCGTTACCACGTCCAATATGGCAGGATCATGGACCCGCTCCGCTTGAGAACCTGTTGGTTCGTCCCAGGAGAGATGGACCTTGAGTCCATGCAAAAAGCCGCGATTCTGATTACGGGAGAACACGATTTTGCCAGCTTCGAAAGTGCAGGAGCTCAGCGGTCCTCAACGATCCGACATATCATCGATTTGCAAGTTGTCCCAGAATCCGTTCACAATTTCCCCGGACTCGAGATTGCAATCACCGCCAATGGATTCCTTTACAATATGGTTAGAAATATTGTTGGCACGCTGATTCGAGTTGGTAAAAACCGGGAAGAAGTTGAATGGGTCGCGTGGGTACGCGATCAAAAAAACCGTCGCTATGCCGGACAAACCGCACCGGCACATGGATTATTTTTAGACCATGTTGTCTATTAGAATCGAAGTCGTCCCTCTGTTAACGAACCTTACAGGAATCGGTTTTTAAGACGAAATGGCATCTACGGAAGACAATTCGATTAACCCCCGCAAGAAACTCAATTCTAGTTTTTGGATCTTTGTTTCCGCGCTTGGGCTGACGCTGGTCTTTTTCATTGCCTCCAACCAATTTTCAAACTGGCTGATTGAACTGGGGTTTATTCTCTCTGCCTGCGCGGCCATATCTATTTTAATCGCGGAAGCCTGTGATCCGTTTGCCGATGCCGCACAGTGGGTTGGAATCCGTTTGCGTTTGCCACCGTCTGTTAGAGGAGCGACGCTGGATGCAGTGGCCAGTAGCATGCCAGAATTATTTACCGGCCTGTTCTTTGTGACGATCGCGCTCTTTGGAACTCAAGACGACCAAAGCCAAATGCTGGCCAGCGCCGAAGGTTACGGGTCAACCGTTGCAACGTGTGCAGGAAGCTCGATTTATAATTTGATTCTGATTCCCGC
>JAAEMV010000339.1 GCA_024225195.1 Planctomycetaceae bacterium
GCTGAAATGCCTCCTCGAGAAGCTGTTGATACTTTTTTTCGAGCTTTTTTGTTTTATTACCAAATCCCAACATGGGTTAATCCTTTCAGATACTGGCGTTTCTCACGCGGATAAACTTTTGAATTTCCGCATCATTTGAGGCGGATAAGTGTTTCATTTCTCCTTAAAATTTTTGGAGTCCATGGGGGATCGTAGCCGGCAAACTCTGTTTGGTTCTCTCGTTCCCAGCCTTGCTTCTCAATCCAGTCGACTAACTTAGCTTCACTATCCGCTTGGGTCCGCTCATTCAGACGTCCATTGAAACGCATCACTGCGTACTTGCCTGCAGTTCTCTTCTCAATTTCAACTCGAGCCCCAGTCGGTTGCGGAATAGTTGATTCTGCTACCTTTTGCGGGATGACAAAACCCATCGTGCCCTTTGCCCCGGTGGGGTCTGACTCCATAAAGACGGGGGTCGTCATTTTTACTTTTTGTCCGACCTCGTTGCCGCCACTGATGTACTGAAAGAGACGGCCAAAGCTGCCGTCGTTCCCATTTGAGTTTAGAGCCATGTCAGTCGTGACCAGCATAATCTCAGGGTAATCTCGGAGTTCGAAGGGGCCATCGGAGTCGATTACTTGGTAGGCCGCTGTCTCGTAGTTACCTCTCGCAGTCAGTTTCCAACCTACAAACAGGAACGCTGTCACGGTAAAAGCAGTTATCCAAAAAGTCATTTTGGTTCCAGACATGATTGCCTACAAAACGTTGAATTTATTGACTAGTAAATCGAAAGACTGAGCGTTTAGGCCAGGGGGGTGGCCAGTACCAGTTTCCTTATGACATACCGAAGATCCGAAAACCTTAGTACTTCTATATCAACTGTAAAGAGTAGGCTTGGGCAACGTTTGATTGTGATAAGTCTTCGGGAAATCGTTGATTTTTAGACCTCATCTAGAGCAATTGGAGGCTCCAAGGCTAAAACTCAATTAGCGTCTTGGGAACATACGAGCAAGGCAGGCAAGACGATCGAATTGTTGAATTCGAAGGAAGGCTACCTAATCATTTTTAGAGATCTGCCGACGGCAGATGGTTCGGTTAGCGTCAGCCGCTTCCCGATGAGCAACGCCGCCGATAGGCGTTGGCCGCTGCTTGCTGCTGAGATCGCCTGATGGCATTTTGGCGGTTGATCTGTGCCTGCCGCCACTGTTGGTACTCAGACTTTACCTTGGAAACATTTTCTTGTGCGGCATACGCATCTGTCTCTCTTGAAAATATTTTCCACTGGCAACGGTTGTCGGTTTGATCGAGAAATTCGACAACCCTTCGAGCCACATCTTCTTCGCCCTGAAAAGCATCAAAGTTTGCCTCGTTTCCGACGACGCCGCCGACAACAAACCAATCGTTACTAGTGCCTTCATTGCCGTCGTTCAGTTTAAGATTGCGAAGCCCATTTAGCACTGACTCATATTTCCGTTGTTGCTTTGAATCTTCGAAAAGCGGCGAAGACGAATTCGTTGCCACAGAGGCCTGGAGATTCGAAGAACTAAGGCGGGGCGTCGGCGAGGTGACCGGATTGGAAAATTGCCGTGGTTGCGTCACCGCCATTCCGATATCGGGAGCGGTCAAATTACTTGTTTTCTGGCGGGGCACGTTCTCTGTTTTGGGAACGGTAACCGATGTTTTGGAATCGGTTTTACTGACTTCCACATCTGCAAAGCTATGGTTGCAAGCAAGCGAAGCGACCAACAAGCAGAATAAAGACACTTTCGAATTGTAGAGCATGCAATTGTCTCCCAAGAAAGTTCTGGAAATCTCCGTGTATGTTAAAGAATCATCGCCCTCAAAACAATAAAAATCAAACTAAAACAGCTGAGATTTCTTTTTCAACGCGAGGGTGGCCAGTTGTGGCGGTGATTGTAGTTTGGGGGGGCTGTTTGGCGAGAAAAATCGATAATCTATGTTCTTAGCGCTTTAGTGCTGGCACCGTCTACCTCTGAAGTACTGGCATTGGAACCCCCCTTAACAGGTGGTTCTTGAGTGTGAAAGCTAGTGGGGCGCTTATTTCGAGTCGTAGATTATGAAGTTGAGGCGTGCCCTTTTGTCGGAAAGAAATCGTGTCCGCATTTGGAGTTCCTCGAATTCGCGATCTACGTTCGACCAGCGAACAGTAGCAAATTGATTAAGCCAGAATGGTTGAGGTCAAAGACGCGAGCGTTGCTAATTTCAAACGGCTGTACTCACGAAATGCCAGATTCAATTACGAAGATTGAAAGTTTCGTTGGCGAGAATTTAAAGAGGTTTGCTTTTTGGTTTTTTAGCGAGTTACGCAGTAGGTCGATTTTTAATTTGAGAGGTTCGTTCAATCATAAGAATGAGTGGAGTTTAAGTGATTGCTGTTTCGGTTAAGCGGGTTCTCCTGAGCGTTGTCGAATCCTGTTAGAGGTCGCCAATTCAAATCTGCTCTCAAGGTTTCGAGGCCACTTAAAATGTGATAGCCTGCATTTTCGATCTGCGTACTAGCCAACGCGTTCTAGCAGTCTAGGATGCAAAAAAATGCATGGAGAAAATAATGTCAGAAGCTAATAATCCTTTTCAAGAGTTTTGCTCCAACGCATGGTTCTTAATTTTATTACGGGGAATCGGGCTTGCCATTTTAGGGGGCTTGTTTCTTTTCAAACCTGGAATTGCCGGAATTGTCTTGGTTCAATTTTTAGGAGCGTATTTTCTTGTTGATGGTTTGTTCAGTACTGTCAAATCAATTCTTGGTCGGAAGTACATGCCGGGATGGGGATGTGGTTTGATCATGGGTTTATTGGAAATTGTTACCGGAGCCTTCGTTTTTGCTCACCCACTTGCAGGCGCAGTGATTACGGTAAAAGTCTTGGCGTATTTTGTGGCCTTTATGGCGATTTCTTTTGGAGCCTTGGGGATTTACACCGGTTTTCAAGTTCGCAAGGAATTGAATGGAGAATGGGCGATGATAGTCGGTGGAATTTTGGCCCTAATCGTTGGCCTGATTTTAATCATGGATCCACTGGGAACCGCGAAAGTATATTTAATGGTACTTGGCGGATTGTCGTTACTCGGTGGAATCATTCAAGTTGTCGCTGCCTTTCAAATTCGCAGGATTGGACAGGTTGGACTGGAAGCGGCCATCGAGGAAAGTCGTTAGCGGCGAAGTAGGTCAATCAAATTAGCCTGTGCTTGTTCAAAGTCTTGCACGGCCTTTGTCGCAAAGCTTTGGGAAGTCTTAAGTGCAATAGTTTGAACAAGTGCAGGATTTTGAGATGCGACTTCCGAGATTAAGAATTGGTGTGTTTCGAGCGGCGATATTGACCGCGATTGGCCTGATTTTGGTTGTGAGTTGCCGCAAGTCAATTGAGACCAGTTCTGTCGAAAAGCCCGTGGTTGAATCTGTAAAGCCGGCAGCCCGGTCGTTGCTGGGAGCAACCGCTAATTTGGCTGCGGAAAACCAATCGGGCGAATCAGGTTTTTTGTTGCTCGACCGCGGTGATCAGGCGTTTGCTTGGCGAACACGGTTAGCCGATGCTGCGGAGTCGAGCATTGATGCTCAATATTTTTTGTGGAAGAACGATGAAGCCGGGAAGATAATGATGCAGCGGCTTATTGCTGCAGCTGATCGTGGTGTACGTGTACGAGTTTTGGTTGACGACTCTATGACGGAATCCAATCCGCGATATCTGGCGACGTTCGGAGCTCACCCCAATGTTTCGGTTCGTCTCTACAAACCGTTCGGCCCCAAAGGGAAGTCGTTGGTGATGCGATGGCTAGACTATGCCTCGGATTTGAAGGTTCTCAATCGCCGCATGCACAACAAGGTATTTGTAGTTGATGGTAGTTATTCGATCGTCGGCGGCCGAAACATCGGCAATGAATATTTTGAATATATCGGGCCTTTCTGCTTTCGGTGTCGTGACTTACTGGCGGTCGGGCCGGTGGTGGAATCAACTGCTGTCGGGTTTGATCAATATTGGAATAGTGACTGGACGGTTCCGATCGAAGATGTCATTTCATCTGTCCCTAATTCTGAAAAGTCTCGCAAAGCTTGGGATGAGCTAGTAGAGTTTTCGACGGATCGAGATCACTATCCGAACGGTTTTTTTGATCTGCCTGCAAATTTTGAAACGGCCTGGGAGGCAGTAAAGAATCAGCTGTACTGGGGCAAGGCACGGCTACTGATTGATGCCGTCCCACCGATCAAGGGGCAACCTGAGAATCGACTGGGCTTCGATCAAACGGGAAAGACACTCTTGAAGATCATGAATCGATCCCAAAGCGAAGTCTATATTCAGAGTGCGTATTTGATTTTGCTCGATGGTGGTTTTGATGCATTGCGGGCTGCAAACCAGAGAGGGGTGAAGGTCGTGCTGTCGACCAATTCCATGGCATCAGATAACCATTTATCTGCATTTGTCGGTTATCGAAAGCAGCGGAAGGAAATGATAAAAGCAGGTGCCGAGCTTTTCGAGATGCGGCCAGACGATCACTCAGAAGAAGCACTTTTCAGTCCGGCTTTGTTAAAGAAATACGATACTAAATTTGGATTGCACGCTAAAACGATGGTGTTCGACGGTCGCTATACGTTTGTCGGGTCGTTTAACGTTGACCCTCGTTCGGTCAATCTAAACACTGAAATGGGGCTGTTGGTTGACTGTCAGGAATTGGCGGAAGCGGTCGCTGCGAGTATCAAAAACGACATTGCTCCGGGGAACAGTTGGCAGCTGGAGCTAACGGCCAAGGGAGAGGTCAATTGGGTGACTCGTCGAGACGGTAAGGTAACAGAAGATTTAAAAGTGGAACCAATGACCACCGCGGCCCAGCGAGCTGCGGCAGACTTGTTGATTGTCGTTCCCGATAAATCCCAACTTTGATTTTTTAGAAATTGACTTGGGTATGTTTTTTTGGGGATGTTTTTTAAGACGTTGGCGACTGACCGCCAATGCACGAAAGATGGTTGAATATCGATGACAATAGCTCACCTGACGATGATTGGGATTGCTCTGCATTTGTTGGCAGAGGTGTGTTTGGTTCTCAGAGTGATGACGCGGGCTCACCGCGATCCGGCTTCACGGATCGCTTGGGTGGCAGTCATCGTTTCGGTCCCTGGTTTGGGAATGGCCGCCTATCTCTTTTTTGGTGAGGTGAACATCGGTCATCGTCGCGTTGCTAGAATTCATAAAATTCTTTCAAAAATTCCCCCGGTAGCAGAAATAGTTGCGACTGATTCAGAGAATGCTATTCCGATTATTCCTGATCAGTATCAGCACCTGTTTAATACTGGCGAATCGATTAGCGGATTTGCACCGCTGGGTGGAAACACGGCGGCGTTGCTCAAAGATTCCAATACTGTGATTGATGCAATGGTTGCGGATATCGATAAAGCGACTGACCACGTACATGTTTTGTTTTATATCTGGCTTCCGGATAACAACGGCTTGCGAATGGTTGAAGCTTTGATTCGCGCTGCGGGACGCGGGGTGACCTGTCGAGCGATCGTCGATGACCTTGGTTCGAGATCAATGATTCGTTCGGAGAATTGGGAGCGGATGGTTTCCGCCGGAGTGAATGTCGCCACGGCGTTGCCGATTGGAAGTTTATTGATTCGTCCACTCGTTGGGCGTTTGGATCTGCGTAATCACCGGAAAATTGTTGTGATTGATGGTGAGATTACGTATTGCGGTAGTCAAAACTGTGCCGATGCCGAGTTTTTGGTAAAGGCAAAATATGCTCCGTGGGTGGATGCGGTGCTCCGATTCGAGGGGCCAATCGTGCGACAGAATCAGCAGTTGTTTGTTGGTGACTGGATGAGTAGCGTCGATGAGGATTTAACGCATTACTTGCGAGAGCCCGTGCCCGCCCCAAGGTCTGGGTTTCCGGCTCAGGTTATTGGTACAGGGCCGACGGCTCGAAACTCTGCGATGTCAGAAATGTTTGAGTCGTTGTTTTTCGCGGCTCGTCATGAGTTGACCATAACAACGCCTTATTATGTTCCGGATTCATCGATTCAAAATGCGCTTTGTGCTGCTGCCTGGCGAGGCGTGAAAACGAAGATTATTTTTCCAGCAAGAAACGATTCGTTCATTGTTGCCGCGGCAAGTCGCAGTTATTACCAGGAATTGCTGGACGCAGGAGTGGAGATTTATGAATATCAGCATGGAGTCTTGCACACCAAGTCGTTAACGCTTGATGGAGAGGTTACTTTAATTGGTTCTGCAAATATGGATCGCCGAAGTTTTGAACTCAATTATGAAAATAACATTCTGTTTTATGATCAGGAGTTGACGGGTAGCGTCCGCCAGCGGCAGCAGCAGTACCTCAAAAATTCTCAGCAAGTTACCAAGGAAATGGTGGACGAGTGGTCCTTTTCGATTCGGCTCTGGAATAACACCTTGGCGACTCTTGGGCCTATCCTTTAGGGGGTTTTCTTAAATCTGAAAAAGTCGCGGGCGAGAATTGATTTCCGGATACGTGACGATGAAGAGAGATTTCGTTAGACTGAGGTCAGGTAGCAGCGATCGAAGTTTTTGTAGTGTCGGTCAAAGTCCCTTGCCGTATGTTTGGTTTCATGACTCAGCACCGTACGGCAAGAACATTTATCCAATTGTTTTTAAGCTTTAAAGGAATTTCGCCATGAGCGAGCCGGTAACTGTAGCTGCGTTTAATAAGATATCAGAGGCTGAGTCCGCAGTTGGGCAATTGATCGAGGGTGGAGTGCCAGCCGATAAAATTTCAATTTTGGCCAAAGACCTACAGTGCGAAAAACAGATTCACGGTTTCGTTACTGCTTGCGACGTCGCGAAAAAGACTGCAACGGGGACGGCCTGGATGGGTGGTTTGTTTGGCGTCCTTGCCGGTGCTGCGTTAGTTTGGATACCGGGGGCCGGTCCACTGGTTGTCGCTGGGTCGCTAACGTCAACTCTCTTAGGTGGAGTCGAAGGTGCGGTTGCCGGTGCGACTGCTGGTGGCGTCTTGGGATGGCTCGGCGCATTGGGAATTGAAAAAAAGCATATTCTCAAGTTCGAGGATCATCTTGAGGCTGGAAGATATCTCGTGGTAATCAATGCGGGCGTAGAGGAGTTGAAAACAGCCGACTCAATCCTAAGTGATTCCGACCACGCTGAGCTCCACCTTAGCCACGCGGCCTAATCGGTTGTATCGGTAGCAGAGTTTTAGGTGAGGTGTAAAAACGAGTTACTCGGTTCCTTGAAGAACCGAGGACTTGATGTTCATTAGCTGAAAACCATTTTTCATAATTGTTTTTCCATCCACTTTGACGACCGCAGAGAAGTCAAACACTTCGCTGACTTGTTCGTTTAGCGAGACGGTCGTAATTAGCACATCGCCCGGCCTCCCAAATCCTTTGTATCTGGCGTGCTTGGTTTTTACGAGAACGCCTAATGCATACTCGTTAAAAAAAGGATCCTCGGTGTTGAATTCTTCCATGGGATTGAAGTAAGAAGCGATTAAGATGCCTGCGGATTGCGTCGTCAATTCGTGCATCATCGCGCCGGGGAAAATTGGAGCACCGGGAAAGTGCCCTTTGATAAAACCCTCTTCACCTGTCACGGTCTTTTGAGTTACCACCTCGGTTGATGACACCGAAACGACTTGGTCAACCAACAGATAGGGTGGCCGATGATGGAGGTAACTCTTCACGTCTTCAAAGTGGTGTTGGTAGTATTTCATGGAATTAACAAGTCACTTTTAAAATCGCTGTGGATTAACAATCTGGGGGCGCTGGCGGTTCAGAGACTCCCAACAGAGGAGCTCTCGCCATGAATCTGTTGAAGGATTTGGGACTAGCGGATGCAGTAAAGTTTTTTGACACCGCGAATCAGCAATGAATTTCCAGCAACTGCCGGTGTTGACCAGAACAGGTCGTCCGCAATTTGGTTAGTCGCGATAACTTTCATGCTGTCAGTCGCCTCGAGAACAACGGTTTTCCCTGTTTCATCCATCATGAAGATGCGATCGCCGGCAGCCCACATGGAAGCAGCCATTGAGCCAAGACTTGTCCTTTCTTTGAAGCTGACCGAACCGTCAGCCGTAGAATAGCAGGTCAGTTTCTGGCGGCTGGGAATGTAGATGTTGCCACTAACCGCGACAGGCGAAGCAAGGCCTGGACCAGCTTGCATTACCATCCACTCCAGTCCCTCGGTTTTCAAATCCGCTGCGAAAGCATTGGTCCCAGACATCGAGTCGTTGATGGCAACCAAGGGGCCGTTACTTCGTGGCCCGCTATTGCCAAAATAAATCTTTTGATCGTCAGCAGCCGGTGAAGCACTGAAAGACATTCCAACGTCTGTCATGTTCCAAAGTTCATCACCAGTTTTCGGGTCATAAGATCGCACAAAACCAGAACCGCAAGCGATTAGCTCATTACGATTTTTGTTTTTCCAAAATAAAGGTGTGGACCAAGACGTCCGGCCTTCTCGCTCTTTCCGCCAACGGATTTTCCCAGTGGCTCCATCGAACGCCACGATAAAAGATTTTTCATCGTTATCGCATTGGACAAAAACATTTCCGTCTCCGATGGTCAGTGAACTTCCCGTTCCAAATCCGTTGCCGGTTGGATAGGCTCCAATCTCCTGACGCCAGATTTCCTTTCCGTCCAAATCGAACGCAGTCACGATTCCGACTGCGGCAAAATAGACAAAAACGCGTTTCCCATCGGTCGCGGGAGATTCTGTGGCGTACGAGTTCGAGCCATGGATTGGAAACTCAGGCTGTTGTTCGACGATGGTCGATTCCCACAACTGCTTTCCGTCCTCGAGGTTGTAGGAAACGACCTTGAATTTAACTTTCGTGTCAGGCTTTTTGGGACGCATGTCCCCTACCCCCTCCATGAAGCTTACCGGAGGCTTTGCTCCGACGGCGGTGGTGAGAAAAATTTGACCTTGCGAGACAATGGGCGACGAGAGGCCGCCGCCAGGTAAATCGACGCTCCAAGCGACATTTTCGCTTTCGCTCCATGTTTCCGGGAAATTCAGTTCGCTAACCACTCCGTTGCCGTCTGGCCCGCGAAACTGGGGCCAATCGGTTGACTGACCATCGACGCTCGTGTTGAATCCCAAGCTAAGTAAGCACAAAAAAGCGAAGAATTTAGTTTTCATCAGATTCTTTTCTAACAGGGTGAACGTTTTCATGTTGCCCATCCCGCAAAAATCATCCGGAGATAACCTATTGGCGGCAGGTTTTCAATTGAAGTTAAATTAATGCGGCAAAACGATATTTTGAAGCGATTTTCTAGGGAAGTAACCGTCAATTCGGTTCTCCTGAGTGGCGTTCTCGAAAAGAATGTCTAGAAACTGTCTCGGTCGCCGAGCGAAATGGCACCTGAAGTTTAGATCACTCTAAATTGGAGAGGCAGATAGGTAACAACACTCTTCGTTCTTGCTTGCCTACAGGGCTTGCTGGTGCTTCAGCGGAGACTGAAACACGAGAGGTGTGCGATCAGTTTAGCAACGATGTTCGAGCGTCTTGCTCGGCTTTACAACTCCACACTTTTAATTTGTTCAAATTCAGCCTTAGGAACAAATTTGCCGTGCCAACTGTTGCTTATCCAACGATACCAAATGTAGACGTCTCCATCATCGTCCTGATTGGCGGATACCTGTTCTTGCGTAATTTCATTACCGACTTCCCACTGGAGGGTGTGGTAAGTTTTTTTCTTGTGGAATTGACTGAATTCAGTGTCTGATAAATTCGCTGGTTTCCCGATGCAGTGAACGGTCACAAATTTAGGCCGCCCCTGTTCTCCAGCATCGAATTCGAACTGAAAGAACGCAGACGATAGATCAATCGAGTCTGAGTTTCGTCCATCATCGACTTCGATGTAGGACTCCATCAGTTGAGCTGCTTTCAGGGCAACTTTTTTGTGAAACTTTGGGATCCGTTTTTTTTCTTTGATGTACTGGCTGCCAATTTTTAGATTTTTTTCACTGAGACATTCATTGGAGAGTGCCATTGAAACAACCCGATCGCGATGGTGCACGGGTTTCTTTTGACAGAACTCACATTTAGTCATCGGACCTGACTTAGGCGATCCACACTGAAAACAGACGGCAATCACATAACTCTCCTTGTCTACCGACAATAAAATGTTTCACGTAAGTTCGCCCCGATCAATATTTTTAGTCAGCAATTTGTTTAACAAGCTGTAGTCGGTTTTGTCTAAACCGTCGCTCGAAAATACCTTGCACTACACCAGCTAGTTAGCAGAATCCTGAAAGGGCGTTCTTATTTGTTTTTGGCTGACTGGAAATATCGCAAAGGTTTGCACGGAGCCAGTATGAAATTTAAAAATCTGAAATCTAAGTTTAAAATCTGAAATCTCAGTATGAAATCTAAACTTCAGTATGAAGACTGTTTCTAAGAATAGCGAGGATTTGAGGAGATTGCTGGGCGAATTAACAATTTAATAATCGATTAGTTCCCGAGATTCCAGAGTCGAAGCGTTAGA
>JAAEMV010000340.1 GCA_024225195.1 Planctomycetaceae bacterium
CAAAAACGCCTGTCGGAAAAACTCAGTAATGAATCCGATACAATCACCGATCCCGGGCTTGTTTCCGATCGCATATTCTCCTGGCTCAAACGGAAATTACCAGAGACGCTTTCCTACAACGACGGACATTCCAATAAAGAGCGAAAAGCTGCGGTCGACGCTGTCGAAATTGAGATGAAGCAAATTAACAAAAGTGACCCTCTGAAATCCGGCACCCTGAATAACTGGTTTCTCGATTCGCCAGGCATAATGGCCGGCATTCCCCTTACTCAGGAAGACATTAAACTGCTGAGACTGGAACATAGCGCTCGTGTAGCAGACGAGACGTTTCAAGCCAAATTAATTCGCTCGACAATGTTTTTTGGTTTGTTTGCAGCAATTTTTTCAATGTTCTGCCAGTACTTGTTCTACCGAGACCGTTACCTGCTAGACGATTTGAAACAATTTTCAATTCTACTGGGACTGATGCTAATAACGCTGACTCTCGCGTGGATTGTCACGGTCAACAATGCTTGGCGGGCTGAAATAGTTCCAATTACGATTTTTGCCATGACCATTGCAATCGTTTACCACATTGAGTTAGCCATGCTCGTCGCTACCCTGGTTGCTCTTGCTTACACAGTCGCGCATGGCTTCGGGCTTAGCGAGTTTGTCATCCTAACCGCTTCTTCATCCTCCGCAGCGCTGATGTGTCGTGTCATCCGCAGTCGAACCAAACTGGTCTACGTTGGCGTCACCGTCGCGACGATCGTCTTACCAACCGTCATCGGTGTCAATTATCTGATGGGGCAACCGTTCTCTTTGACCCTTGTTGCTGAAGCACTCTGGTTCGCTGGAGGGGCAGGAGTCGCCGGCCTGATGATGACAGCGTTGCTTCCTTTTCTAGAACGTCTATTTGACATCCAGACCGACATCAGCCTACTCGAACTAAGCGACGCTAATCATCCGTTGCTAAAGGAATTGGTTCAGCGAGCACCCGGCACATACAACCACAGTATTAATGTCGCATCGATGAGCGAAGCCGCCGCGGATGCGATCGGGGCTAACGGCCTGCTCTGTCGCGTCGGCGCCTATTTCCACGATGTTGGCAAGTTGAGAAAACCTGAGTATTTCATCGAAAACCAAGGGGGAGGCCCCAACAAACACGACGACCTGACGCCCTCGATGAGTACGCTTGTCATCCTCGCCCATGTCAAAGACGGCATTGAGATTGGTCGCAAACACCGACTACCACAACGGATTATCAATCTAATTGAACAACATCATGGCACAACACTGATTGAATATTTCTACCAACGGGCGTTGTCACTTCTAGAAGAGTCGGGTGACGAAGAAGCCATCGCCAATCTTGATGAGTCTGATTTTCGATACCCGGGACCGCGTCCCCAAACTCCAGAAGCGGCTGTCATGATGCTTGCTGATGCCGTTGAAAGTGCTAGTCGCGTCCTTCGTGAACCTGCGCCCGCCAGAATCGAGAGCCTTGTCCGCGACATTACTAAAAAGAAATTCGACGACGGGCAGTTCGAGGAATGTGACATTACCATCAAGCAACTCAATACAATTCAGGAATCTCTTATTAAATCCCTGAATGCAATGTATCATGCACGTATAAAGTACCCCGAGGCGCAACCCGCAACCGCCACTTAACACCATCTACCACAGCCTAATAAATTGCCAGAAGACACCCACAAAATTGAGATTGCTGACGAGCAAGAATTAGCCTTTGACGGGACTCGACTTATCTCGACCGTCGCTCAAATTCTTTCCGACCACGAGCTAAATCAATCCGAAATCAGCATCGCTGTGGTGGACGACCCGGCAATTCGCCTCATTAACAAACAATACCTCGATCACGACTATGCAACCGACGTGATTAGCTTCGTTTTAGATTTCGACGAAGCTGCTTCGTGCCTTACGGGGCAATTGGTTGTCAGCACAGACACAGCCAGCAACATGGCCGGCCAAATCGGTGGAACAATGGAAGACGAACTCCTCTTGTACGTCATTCATGGCATGCTTCACCTGGTCGGCTTTGACGACAAAGACCCCGACTCTGCCGCCGAAATGCGAGAACAAGAGCGACATTATCTCGCCCTACATGGCGTTGAACACCGCTGGCAAGGCACGAATCCCGATGGAGAACCCCATTGATGCCTGACTTGCTCTTCTGGTGCCTAATTTGTAGCGGCGTTGTCACGACCTACGCAGCGATCGCTTCGTTTGTCCTGAACGAGATCGCGTGGCACGAACTGGAAGAATATTGCAAGCAGAAAAAACAACCCAAACTGTTTGGAGTTATTTTCGATTTCCGGGAACAAATGACACTCGGTGCCGGAATCCTTCAAATGATTGCAACCGCAGTGTTTGCTGTCACCCTCGCCGCGACTTGGCTTGGCCCACGCCAAGTGACCGAACTATCCGCGACCCAACTCACTTCGATTATTGGCCTGGTCTGCTTCAGCCTCGTCTTTTGCGGAAGCTGGATTCCCTGGGCGGTAGGTCGCGTCGGCGCCGTGCCTTTTCTTTTTCGAACTTGGCGATGGTGGTGGATGGTCTCTGCACTCGCTTGGCCTCTATTAGTTGGCGGCCGATTCGTGACTGCTATTTTTGCACGAGCCAGTGGTCAAGACGATGAGGTGGAAGACGAAGAAGAAGCGTTTGAAGATGAAATCTTGTCGATGGTTTCCGAAGGTGAACAAGACGGTTTTTTAGAATCAGACGCTCGAGACATGATCGAAGGCGTGATGGAACTCGACGATAACGATGTCAGTTCAGTCATGACGCATCGATCTCAGGTGGACGCACTCGAGGAAAATACGGACTGGGACGAAATGTTGCGATTCACCGTTGAATCCGGGCGAACTCGTATCCCTGTTTACCAGGAGAAAATAGATAACATCGTTGGTTTGCTCTACGCCAAAGACCTTTTGCGGGAATCGCTACGAAGCGAAAGCAAACGCAAACCGCTTCGAAAACTTCTTCGCGATCCACTCTTCGTTCCTGAGACAACTTTACTCGATGAGATGCTTAGCAAATTTCTGCACGTGCGAACGCACATGGCAATCATTAAAGACGAGTACGGCGGTTTCGCCGGCGTCATTACCATCGAAGATATTATCGAGGAAATTGTTGGCGAGATCGTGGATGAAACAGACAAAGACATGAGCGAAGAAATCACGATTTTGAACGACCAACAGGCCGATGTCCTTGGCACTGTTCACATCGGTCGCCTTAACGAAACTCTCGGTATCGAACTGCCCGAGGACGACCACTTCGACACGCTCTCAGGCCTGATCATGCAGCAACTGAATGAAATCCCTCGCCCCGGACGCGAGCTTGTTCTTGGCAGGGTTCAATTCAACATTCAGGAAGCAAACCGCCGGCAGATAAAATCAGTCCGAATCACCCGACTCGAAGACGAAATTGAATAATTCGTCGCTGCTGAAGTAACCTCTCGAATTCAGTAATTCCTCAAGCCTTTGATGGGACACTCTTAACTGCCTTTCGGCGTCTACCGAATCCAAGACAACCCAAGCCTAGCCCAAACATCAAAAATGTTGTGGGTTCAGGAACTGCCGAGAAACTGTAGTTGAGAACGACATCGCTACCATTTTCCGAAAGTGTGAAGGTTCCCGGTGATGTGGCACCATTAACGTTGAATGAGAGATTTTCAATCGAATTTACCGAAGTCGCTCCAGTGAAGATTGACCAAGATTCACTCGCCCCGTCAGTAGTCCAGAACGCATCTGCGAAGTTGACGGAACCACCAAAATCGAAATTCAGTGTGGTGGCGCCGTTAAAACTTAATGCCCCTCCGACATCGATCCCGTCAAAATCTGTTCCTCGCGTCCCACTGGAGTCAGATGCATTGGAAACCAATTCCCAATCAATGACAGCGCCTGCTTCGTAACTCAAATCACTATTAAAAGTTTGAATGCCTGCAGAATTACCCGGGCCATGGGTTCCCGATATTGTGGTCGCACCCCCAATGGTTCCCGTTCCAGCAAGCGTCGCCCCGCTGGCTACGATAACATTCCCGGTAGCTGCCGTTTGATCTCCGTTAATGACCAACGTCCCCGCATTCACCTGAGTCTGGCCTTTGTAGGAGTTGTTTCCTGTGAACGTCGTTGTTCCACTGCCGGATTGATAAACCGCCCCTCCGCTTACGCTTCCCGTTGAAATAATGCCATCGTAAGTAACTGCGTCACTTCGGTTAAATACAACGACGCCACGGTTATCGATATCGGTTGTGATTGAACCGGTCGTTCCACCGTCACCAATTTGGAGAATCGAATTTAAACCGCCATCGATCCGAACTCCGCCGGTCAATGTAGTATCACCGGTTAGGATAAGTGAGCCCGCCAAGTTCTTATAGAAAAAACCATCCCCAACACCATCACCAATATTTCCAGCGACCGTCAAGTCACCTCCGTTAGTTCGAAAATGAAAATTGAAAACGTCATTATTATCGATTGAGATATCGCCGTTGAGAGTCGCCGACCCACCACCGCTACTTAGTTCAATATGGTTTCGAGAATTGTTGTTTGCGATCTCAATATTGTTTGAAAGAACGACCCCGTTGTTGAGAATCAACCCTGCATCCGTCCCCAACAGGGTCACGCCACCGGTTCCCAGCGCGCTATTGGACGCAGCAACAATTTCGGTTTCTGAGTTGATATTGGTGCCGCCAGTGTATGAATTGTTTCCGGATAAGATCAACTGTTCGCCGCTAAAATCATCTTCTGCACCATTATCCCCCTCTTGCACCAATTCACCGTCACCACTGATATCGCCGTTAAATGTATAGGCATCCGCGCGTGCAAACGAGACTCGGGTTCCCGCAGCGAGACTAATATCGCCTCCCAATGACCCGCTGGTTCCATCGTCACCCACCTCAAGACGTCCGTTGGTAATTCTAGTCGTCCCCGAAAAAGCGCTTGCGTTACCCCAAATTTTTAGAGCATCGGTGCTGCCCGCCCCATCAGCAGAATCCATTTCGATAGTGCCCGCACCACTAATCGTCCCCGTCGCCTTAATCTCACCGCTTGACTTGTTGAATTTCAACGTCGCTCCTGAGGCAATTACTGCATCTGTATCAAAGGCATTGACCACACCACCGCCAACCATGCCGTTGCCGAACCCAGTTCCCAGTTGAAGTGTTCCCGCGTCTACATTCAGAGCCCCAGTAAAAATCATATTTTGAGAAACTTTAAAAGTTCCATCACCCGTTTTGCGAAATCCGGTCCCAGCAACCACCTCATTGAACTTGGGAGCATCAGAATTATTAAGCGTTATTTCCCCACTATTCACGTGTATGCCGAAACTGGACCCGGATTGAAAACCGGTACCGATACCAGTCAGCGCGTTGACAATATTCTGTTTCGACCAATTAGCCCCTGTATCCGTCATATTGAAAGCCAACGTTGCGCCACTCGCCACGGTAACATTTGTAGAATTCCAATCGGTTTGATTATTGTTATAGAGCTTGTTTTCATCGCTCAATCTAAGAATTCCTGCATTGACGGCGGTAGTTCCGGTGTAGATGTTTGCATCTCCGCTACCATCGTCGTTACCAAGAACCCAGGTTCCGGCACCGTCTTTGACCAGATTAATGATGCCTCCGCCGGCCGTGTTGTTATCTTGGATTCCTTGCACGACGCGGTTGTCATCTGTATTGGTGCCACCGAGGGAAAGTGTTCGCGCCACCGTGGCATTTCCATACTTTCCGTTCAATTTAAATTGCGTATCAAAGACGAGAGCCCCCGTACCATTGCTTTCAATATTCATTCCACCCGTCCGACCAGACCCAGCCGTGTTGTCACCCACCCTGATTTGAAGATCGGAAGTACTACCCGAACCAACATACTCAAGCGTGCCAGTATTAGTGTTGAGTCCTCCCTGGATGAAATTATCACCCAGATTTTCAACGCTGCTAAATTGGACCGTCCCTTTCCAGACTTGCAATTGATTGATGCCATTACCGGCGGCATTGTTAGTACCCTGTAAAATAAGGGTACCGTCACCACCTTTTGAAAAGTTATAGTTACCAGTCGATGTTATATTTCCACTGAGAACCAGCGTCTCATCGCCTTGAGCATAAAACTGTCTTGAACCAGACAACGTCAAATCATTAGCAATCGAATGGGTGAAGGTTCCCGAACCGTTACTTGCGACATCAATGTTGCCGCCCAAAGTAATTCGATTTCCACTCAGCGAGAAATTAGTATTCGTAGAACTGAGGAATTCAATATCCCCAAACGTTCTTCCGTCAGCGAGATCATTGACCGAACTTGGCCGTGTAGTCCCGGCAAAATCTAACGTGTCATTTGCAGTTGGGGCGGAACCCAAATCCCAGTTCGCGCCGGTTGACCAATTGTTATCACCACCTCCACCAGTCCAGGTGAATAGATCTGCTCTCGCAAAATCGACGCAGGTGAGTGAAAGGATAGAAACGAGACAGAGACGCGTCGCAAACGTACGAAGCCAGAAATTTTTAAACATGGTGAGCAACTTGTGGTGCGGTATATCAATTAGGCCTCGGCAATCCGTAGCCGCGGCGAACTGAATCGATCGCACGGATCGATTTCTTTCCCCAGTATTACCACTGACGGAAAAATTTAAACCGAAAAATCGTTATTATCGTCAAATTCCTCCACCCAAGCCCCCACCCATAAGACAATTCAATCGGCGTGAACGTTTTCAAAGATTTCCAGACCGAAAAGGCGTCTTTTTTACCATTGCCGACATCTCATCCGCTCCACACTCAAAAATTAGCGTGAGTCTGGACGGCCTTTTTTCCGGGCTGCCTTTCGATCCGGACGATATCCCTGACCTGGCGCAAAGCGCCCCTGCTTTTTAGAAGACTTTTTCCGGCCGTGCCCCGATTCGCCGGCACTTTTTCCATCCGGCATCCGATGGACGTATTCACCACGAAATTGCTTTCCTGCCATTCTTCGGCGACGGTCAATCGCCTCCTTGGGAGCCTTGGCTGGAATCAGGCAGTCACATCCATTCCCGATCAACTCTTTGCGTCCCGCATCGAGCAGCGCCTTTCGCACTTCAAAATAGTTTTCCGGCTTGAAGAACTGCATTAACGCTCGCTGGGTTTTGCGATCCTTCAACTTCTTCGCAATAAACACCGGCTCTTTCGTAAACGGATCCATTTCGGTGTAGTACATACACGTCGCGACATCCAAAGGAGCCGGGATGAAATCCTGCACCTGATCCGGTTTATACCCGTTTCGTTTAAGGAACACGGCGAGGTCGATCATTGAGTTAACATCACTACCCGGATGACTAGAGATAAAGTAAGGCACGATGTATTGCTTCTTTCCAGCCTTCTTCGACTCTTCACGAAATTTTGTCGAAAACGACTCAAAATCCTCGACGCTTGGCTTCCGCATCTTATCGAGCACATCATCGTTCGCATGCTCAGGCGCGACCTTCAACAATCCGCCGACGTGGTGCTCGGTCAACTCCTTCATGTACTCGGGACTCCGCCGAGCCAAATCCATCCGGATACCACTGGCCACTAGAACTTTTCGAACGCCTTTTACCTCACGCGCTTCTTTCATCAGCTGAATCAGGGGAGCGTGATCTGTACCGAGCAGCTTACAAATTTTTGGGTGCACACAAGATTGTCTCCGACAAACCGCTTCAACCTCTGGCTTACTGCATTTCATTTCATACATATTTGCCGTCGGGCCACCGATATCGCTGACGACCCCGGTAAACTTTGGATCATCAGCCATTCGATTGATTTCGGAAATCACCGAGTCTTTGCTGCGCGACTGGATGACACGGCCTTGATGGGCCGTAATCGAACAAAACGTACACCCCCCAAAACAACCTCGCATGATCGTGACCGAATCCTTAATGGTCGCGAACGCTGGAATGGGTTCTTTGTAACTTGGATGCTGTTGTCGCGTATACGGAAGCCCGTAAATTTGATCCATCGCGTCCTGGCTGATTGGAAACTGCGGCGGATTTACCACCACGGTTAGTCCGCCATGCTTTTGAGTAAGGCGTTTCGCGTTGTAAGGGTTTGTCTCGTTATGGATAATTTTGGTGGCTTCTGCGAAAGCAAACTTGTCTTCACGCACCTTTTCAAAACTAGGAAGCTCAATGGCATCCTCGGGAATTGGATCTTTCGCACCGCACACATAGGCAGCGCCGAGCATGTCCCGCAAGTCTTTGACCGACTCGCCCGCATCCAAACGTTCGGCAATTTCAACGATTGGATTTTCACCCATTCCGTAAAGAACAAGATCCGCTTTACTATCGAGCAAGATTGATTTACGAACGTTATCGCCCCAATAATCATAGTGAGCAAGTCTTCGCAACGAAGCCTCAACTCCCCCGGCAATAACTGGCACGCCTTTATAGGCCTCGCGAGCACGATGACAGTACGAAAGCGTAGCTCGATCCGGACGTAGCCCAATTCGGCCGCCAGGCGAATACGCGTCACTGTTTCTGACTTTGCGATTTGCCGTGTAGTGGTTGATCATGGAATCCATGTTGCCGGCACTGATCCCGAAAAACAGCCGCGGCTTTCCAAACCGTCGCCAGTCATCGCAATTCCGCCAGTCCGGCTGAGAAACGATTCCGACTCGGAAACCAGCAGCCTCCAGTGTGCGGCCAAGAATTGCCATCGCAAAACTTGGATGGTCGATATAGGCATCTCCGGTCACAAAAACAACATCCAGCTCGTCCCAACCGCGTGCTTTCGCCTCTTTCATCGACATTGGCAACGGGATCTTTCCAGCCGGCGCTGGTACAGCAGTTCCCCTTAACGTCTCAAGACGGGCACATTCTTTTTTAGCAGTATCAATAATAGGAAGGTTCATTGCCGAATTTGACTCTGATCTCGATATTTCTAATTTACTAACCACACCCCGCCCAACCTCAAGGCAGAGCGAAACTCTCCCCTTCAGTATATCCCCAAATCCATCCCCCTCTTCCAATCAATCGCGGAATCTTCCATAAAGAAAATGACAGAATGTAAATCAGGTAAAAAGAATCGAATACACTAATTTAGACGGACTAACAAATAATAATCGTCCGAGCCAAAGTACGTAAGTGACCGAATGCAACGAAAAAGACCCGCCATTTCGGCGGGTCTTTTATTTCTCAGCTCTATCTGAATCCCGAGGACCTTAGTCCAGATTCACTTCAATCTTTGGGTTATCAGGGACAATCGTCAGCGTTAGCGGAGTCGATCGCAAACGTTCATACTTCTCTGGAATTGGACGGTTCTTGAGCGATTTGAGAAAATTAGCGGCTTTCATGATAGACGCTTCATCCTCTCCGCGATCTCCGGGGATTGGCCCTTCAACAACGAGCACTTTGCAATCGCAGGCACAACAACCTGATTCATCTTTACCTGGAAGCTTAAGCGTAAACTCGCCCTTGGCATTCGAAACTCCGGAAGCAACGAAATTGCCATCCAAACCTTCCGCCATTGGCACAAGTTTAATTTCCGCGTTGGGCAGAGGCTTTCCACGCAACATCAAAACGCCACTTACAGGCACGACATCAACCTTCGCGTCTCCACTGCATCCAGCGAGTAGCACTGCAAAGCTGCAGCAAGACACCAAGAATCCAAATTTCATCAAGTTAGTTTTGAACATTGACCACGATTCCATCATTTCGGACTGCCAAACTTTGAAGCGTTACTAAGTCCGCGGTTCCGGTAAGTGTAACGAACTGAACAGAGCCATCGGCCATTACGAAGTTTGCACCGCCTGGATGCCCACTGCTGAACGAATTGAACTTCTTGTCAGTCATTGAATAGCTCGGGTTAGGACCTGAGCCAACGGGAAGCTTGTAATTGATTGGTTCAATAACACCCGACATGCAGTCACGTGCAGCGGTACGGTTAGACCAAGCCCAACCACGATAGTTTTTGAAATTCTGCCACTCATCGTCTTTTGAATACCGCTCGCCCACGAGCAATGTGTTCGAAGAACCGTCAGTGATCATCCCAAACGTTGTCTTGCTGTTGTAGTACATGACTCCATCAAAAGAAACGCTGTAGTAGTACCAGGTCTGAAGACCAGCAACAGAGAAGTAGCTGTTGGCGCCGAAGTAATAGTCGTTGTAATTAACAACTTGCTCGTCGATGTCAGAGGGACACAAAAGTGTCGGAATGACGTTTGCCGCTGGTGAATCTTCACCGCTTGCATTGGCATACTCACGCTGATTCAAATTCAACTGGTCGAATAAATTATTCTGCTCCATGAACGGAAGAACCCAAACCATCCAAGAACCGAACTTTCCGTTAATCGCCGGCTGTTTCAGTCCCATGCTGTTTGCTTGACCCGTGTAAAACGAGCCCGAGCCTTGATTAATCGGCACATTGAGCCCCGGAGGAAAGTGTTGGAACGCACTTTCGTAATTCAAGCACGCCAAACCAGCTTGTCGCAGATTGTTAGCACACTGGGTCCGGCGAGCAGCCTCGCGAACCTGTTGAACGGCCGGCAATAGCATTCCGATAAGAATGCCGATGATGGCAATTACAACCAAAAGCTCAACCAGAGTAAATCCGGTTCGCCTTGATCTAGAATTTGAAAACATAGTTACCTCGATAGGAAGATAAAATTAATACGGCAACAGGACTGCGGCGTATCAAACGAACAACGCAGCTTACAAATGGTCAATTAGCGGGAATTGTAGATGGAACCCCCGCCTTTCGCTAGCTACTGAATGTGAAACTCCGGTGAAAATCCACAACTCGGTGTGTGTCACGAAAACTGAGTAAACGAGGCTCTATTTAACGCGAAAAAAATCGGCCTTCAACGACTTTAACGCGGCCGCGGCAGATTGCTCTCTCCACCATGTAGACACCTAGCAATCCTTCTGTTTGCTTCCCCAATCCTCAACGACAGGCTTATGTCAATCAATTTGCATTAATGCTCGATTACCAACCTACGAGAGCCAAACTGGCCCACCAATCTCGCCCACGGTTTCGGTATTTACGGTCTATTTATCCAACTGCCTCTTTGCAAATTTGACGTATTGCTGCCAATCGAAAAGTGTGATGTCGTGCTTACCCGTTCTCGAATGATACCCACGGAGCCCGGTAATCACCGGGCTATCCGCCGCCGGTGGATCAACGTCAAGCGTTGGGTCGCCGTAGAGCGCAAACACGCCGTTTGCATTTTGAAGCGATAAATATTCGCCTCGCGGATCTGCCCATAGATCTTTCGTCGCACTGGCAACATAAACCGCTCTCGGGGCGATGAGCGCCATCAACATGTGCTGATCGACCGGTAGTTCATTTTCCCGACCGTTGAATTCTGGAAATCGGTCACAAAACCAATGAGGGAAGACTCGATTGATGACTGCGACCGTTTCACCAAATTTTCTACGACTTAAAGCAGCGCCTCCACAGCCAGAATTATTACTAATCGTGATCCAGAATCGCTCATCCGAAGCCCCCGCCCAAAGGGAAGTTTTGCCAAGCCTTGAATGCCCGACTACCGCCACGTGCTTACCGTCAACACTGGCATCTGATTCAAGATAGTCGAGACAGCGTGAAAGCCCCCACGCCCAAGCTCCAATCGAACCCCACTCTGTTTCCCTTGGCTTTGTTTGCCCCGCCTCGTAAAACAGCGGATGAATTCCATTTTTGAATTCGTCATGAATATCGGGATCAACATCGCCGTAATAAATTGTTGCCAACCCATAGCCCGCTTTCACCAATTCTTTATAGGGCCAGCGGCTCGCCGAAGCCCCTCGCCCCGCCTCGTTTGCGCGGTTGCCCTTCGTGGGGGGCGATTCGCGATCTCGCACCCAACTGTCTGTGATCGGCACCCGAGGATCATTCGTGGTCGTATGATTACCTTGAAAGTTGTATCCCAAAAAACAGGGAACCGGCGATTCTGTCTTGGGAACCGTGACCAGCAGGTTTGCAAAATTGGTCGGATCATTACCAAACACAATCTTTACTAACTTACGAACCGCTGCTCCGTCTAAAACTTCCCAAGACGAGACTACCTTAAAGTCCACTGAAACTTTACGCTTCGGAACGTGACCGTACACGTTATCTGCCATTGCATTGAATACTTCCATTCGGCGTTTTGACTGCCACGCTTCCGCCGTTTCCACAAGTCCGCCATCACTAAATTCCAACACTTCAGGCAGTGTGAAATCTGGCACCTTAGTTTCGTCCTGATTAATCCCCGGACGCTGAGCTGTGACTTGATCACTCATCATGCACACCAACAAAATCAAACCGACAAAGGTATGAATACGAATTGACATTTGCTGCCTTTATAAAAACACTGTTCAGAATATGGTCATTCTAAACTGTTTGCCGGCCTGATCACAGCACTTTGCCAACATCAAATAATGCGTTTCGAGTTAATCTGAAACAAATCAAATCTTATGCTACATTGAGGGTTCCTAATCCCAACAGAGAGAATCAATGCAAGTCACACTTTCGCAATTAGCCTATGCCCGTTCCGGCGACAAAGGGGACGGAAGCAATGTTGGTGTCGTGGCCTACAATGCCGATTGCTATGAAATCATCAAAGCGGCACTGACCCCCGCCCGCGTCAAAGAACACTTTCGAGAAATCTGCTTTGGCGACGTCGACCGCTACGAAGCTCCCAATTTGCTCGCTCTAAATTTCATCCTCCACGACTCGCTGGGCGGTGGCGGAAGCGAAAGCCTGAAGACGGACGCCCAAGGCAAAACCCATGGTCTAGGCATCCTGTACATGACGCTAGAGGTTCCCGACCAATTTGAAATCCCGAATCGCGAATGCGTCAATTGATGCACGCAGTCCTCTCAATCAAGTTTTTCATCACCGGATTCTTCGCAAATGAAATGCTACGCTTCGATCGCCTTCGGTCTGCTGTTGATAGGAACCGGCCTACTTCGCTCTGTCGAAGCACAAGCATTTAAGCCAAACGCTTTTTGGTTTTGCCTGGTAACGGGTTTGCTTGCGATTGGTGCGGGTTACCTGTTTCGACTAGGTAAGTCCCGAACTGGCGTCGCTGTCGCTGCCACCACCAGTCTTTTGGTGATCTGTTTTTACATGTACTGTTTAATCACACAGCCAGAAAAAGACGCCACCTACCGAGTCTGCATCGCAATCATGGCAGGATTTGCCGAACTTTCGCTGGTCTTACTTCCAGCCAAAGGCGACCGGACGTAATAACGAATACCCCCCGTCTAAACTCGCGTGGCAGAAAACATGGGGGGATTACTTTGCTTTCTCACTCGGAGAGCTTGATGGTTTTGAGCTATTCGTTTCCTCGACAATAGATCGACTCGCTAGATCGAACACACTTCCCTCTTCCAACGCGATAAAGTCGTCTTGCCCCGGAACAACAGGACGTTTGCGATCATAAAAATGCACTTTCCCCTTCCCAACGACGCGTGCGTTGGACTGGGTCACTACGATTGCTGTCGCCTCATCAATTCCAATTCCCAACAACTGCGGATAGCGATTAACAAGTGAAGTCATGTCGCGTTGACGTCTCCGTTGTGAAAAATGCTGATCAATCGCCACACCAGATATAAACCCCAACCCACGTTCGTACCCGGGTGCCATGATATCAAAGTTGGCGACTGGGTTTGCCCGGCACATATACCTCGCTTGAATCGATGCCCCTGCAGAAGACCCTCCGATAACACCGCCGCGATCGAGAACCTGCTTCATCAACCGATGAGCCTCTGTGCCAAAATATGAATCGGCTAAATTCCATTGCCTGCCACCGCCAAACCAAATGCCTGTGGCATTTCGTAACGGCGCCAAAAACGCTTCGTCCGAATTCGCTTTTTCCCGGTCTTTGGTATGAATAAAAGTCGCAGATTCAACACCCATCTTCTCCCAAATCTCCACGATTCTCTGCGAACTTGAGACCTCATCACTTTCACTGCAAGGCACATAAACCATCCTGGCTTTTGGCCCCCCGGCTAGACCGACCATCTCTTCCATTAAACCGGCCGGCATTCCCCCACCCCCGACAATGACCAAACTACCATTTTTAACTAAGGGCGACCGTGGGCGAGACGGCGGAAACAACTCTCCCATTCGGTCGATTGCGTCACGTCTCCATGCCGTTAAGTCCACAATCGTTTCATAAGGATTGGCGCGCCGAGATTGAGCCTGCCGCAACACCTGTATCCGAATAGGTTTCGTCTCATTCGCCGCCAACACGAAAACAGCAGCACCGTCACCAAGGACTCTGATCTTTCGCCCCGAAAGTAAAATACTGGCTTCCGACTCAACGCCAATTCCAACGCAACTTGGATTAGCTGAAAGCACACTCAACAAAGTATTCCGCTCAGTTTCATCGCGATACCCTGCCTTGATAACCGAATCGAAAACCAAATCCTCTCCCTCCCGGAATGAGATCGAATTCTCAGTCGAAGTTGTTACCAGCCTGCCAAAATACTCAATGGCAGATCCATTAACGCAAACCAGCGCCCCTCGGCCAACGGCTTTACTTAATACCGGTAGCAACGGCACCAATATGTCTTTCGAGGAATCCCCCAAAACCTGTTCCGTTTGCAACCAGATAACTTTTGCAGCTTCCAGAATCGCGAGGGTTGAGGCTTTTCCCAGATCGGTCGCTTTCAAAAGGTTCACAACTTGATGATTTTCAATCTCGTCAAATTTAGCCTTTGTTTTTGAGTTTAATTCCTGCTTAACGTTGGGCAACTGCACCCGCACGATCATCTCTGCACGGCTCGAGACGGCCAACAAGTACTCGGCTGCCGCTTCGGGCAACTCGCTCCCGCCTCCAGCAAGGACGGTTCCGTTTATTTTTAAATCGACCGGCCAAAGCTCAAACGATTCATCAAATTCCTGCCCCGATACGCCGTCGCAAAGGGCAAGCACGGAAAACAAAAGGCAAACCATTTTCATTGTCGATCGGAGAATCATCTGACTTGCACCCATTTCTTTCAATTTTACAGTAGACCGAAGTGCGCTCAACAATAAGCAATACCCAGCGGTTTTTCCAGCGATCTCGCCCACCGAACGACGTTCAATTCTCAATCGTTCAAATCTCAATCGTTCAAATCAGCTCCTGAACATTTAAGCGATGAGTACGGCAGATCACAATGAGTCAAACCAAAACTCTTCGGCAGCGTTCCTGGCCG
>JAAEMV010000341.1 GCA_024225195.1 Planctomycetaceae bacterium
ACAAGCGTGCCAAGGAATGTAATGGTTCCGATACCAAAATTGGCTGCCAGTGATTCACCCCAAGTATTTTTCATAATGCTAACTGATCTTTTAATCGCTTCGACGGGGCCGGCCTTTTCAACTACCAAAACGGGTATCACAAAAAACGTGGTAACAGACCAGGCCATGCCGAGCACGCTGGTTAAAATTCGTCCGACCTTTTCGCTTCGAGATTCAATGATCTTTAAAATCAGTCCAACAGTCGCAGAAACAAAAGCCCAGGCGATGATCTGCGGTAACCTCGCCATCGCGGCACCAATTCCATCCCGTAATACTGGGTCACCGCCCTTCAAGCGAATGATGGCACAGGCAACCAAAGCTGAGTTGAAAAAGATAATGATGAAATAGGTTGCAAAATAGAAGAGGAACATCAATCCATAAAACAATAGATTTTCAGGAGCGGCCGCGTCGTTACCCTCCTGATTTGCGACATTCTCAAGCATTCCCGAAAAGACAAGTGGCGCCGCAAAACTTGCCGTTACGACGAGGCAGGCCAGGCCACTTAAAATTGGAAACATTAACAGTTCTTTGTCGAGTCTTAAGACGTTTAATGACTGCTTCGCGAGTTGCCATCCGGCTGCAAGGCGATTGAACATATTGAATTGTCTCAATAAAGAAGGGGAAGGGCGTACAACTTGACACCGAAGTGTACCTCAATCACATAGAGTTAACAATTTATGGTCAGCAGTTGGTAGGTTGAGGCCGTCAAAGGTAGAATCTCGTGGCTTTAGTACTCTCCGGATTTTTTCAGCTTCGTCTTGTTTGAACTGGTGAGCGAAAGTGCTTGTCACGGTTTTGTGGGGTGTTCCTAGGGGTAGTTGTTCTTCTCGCCTCGTGCCTTCGTTACTGGGGATTTTTTCTTTAGAGCATTTTTAGCAGTGAACAGTGAGTTTTGTTGCCTCATCTTTCGCTATAATCAAGAGACGCTCTCGAATTCAATAAAGGGTTTAATTGTGCTAGTTGAGGCTGGCTTTTCCCGAGAGATGAATCAATGATTTTTCTTGAAATAGGATTGCACGGTGCGTGTACGCAAATCGGAAGATGAGGAATGGCTTGAAGTTGCGGAAGAAAATTTTGGCCATCGTGAAGAAACTGAATTAAGCATCTATGGGGAGCGTTACCGCATAGCGCCGAGAAACGTCAGCCTGTACGATATCGATGAATCGAGCGAAGGCTGTGCTCACGTTTA
>JAAEMV010000342.1 GCA_024225195.1 Planctomycetaceae bacterium
GTGGTGCGACGTAGACTGGGTGTCTGGCTCAGTCATTCAGTAACGGCACTCACGTCGCGGTTTGCTTTGGCGATTTTGCCCGTGAGGTTGATTGGCATTGGGGCCCCATGGATGAACGTCGAGGAAAATCTCTGCTGCCATTGGGAATTCTCAGTGAAATGGTTTACGGTGCCGAACACAGATGTGCGAGCTTGGGAAATCACGCGAGAGTTTTGCTGGACTGGGGAAAGTTAAGGCGTGTTCATTTGGTCTGCCTCGGTCCTTTCCTTTGACGAACTGATTCCTCAACCACTCAAAATGCCCGATCCGGGGAAGTAGGGGTGATAGGAATAAGCTTGAGACATCTTGCAGCGGTCTAAAGGCGCCCCTCTCAAAGATGCAAAAACACACCAAAAAGATAAATTTTCTAATTAGGTTGAACGATTGGCGGGCACGTTAGTAAATTAGGGTGTCCAAGCTGTGGTAGATTCGGGGGAAACAGAGGTTTGGCTTGCGATGAAATTCTCCGTTTGATACCTTTAGAGTACTGAAAACGGCGTCGATTGGTAGAAGATAACCAATTCAAATCGCCGGTTTGCCCTTTGTAATGGTTTAAATCACTCCATGGACGACAAGCAACGTGAAACTCGACGATCTCATTATCGGTTGAGATACCCGCCTGCGTCCCAACCGACCATTCAAATCGGTAGCGACACTTATCAAGTCGCTGAGATTTCTGAGGCCGGTGCTCGGATCGTTCTCGAGGGCACTTTCTCGATTGCTCCTTCAGAGGCGTTTGCTGGTGACGTTATATTTCACGACGGTGAAAGCATTTCGATTGAGGGCTTGGTACTGCGAACTCACGGGAATGAAGTTGCGGTGCAACTCTCCAAGGGAATAAGCATTAAGCGAATGTTGGCTGAGCAAATTTGGCTCCGGAAAGAGTTTCCGATGTTCTTTGATTCGGTCGAGAGAGCGCGCGAGCGATGGCGTCAAAATAAGACTCTCGATCGCAGCTAATGTTTGTCTTGCTACTGGTTCGCTGATTCGTGCCGATCTGTTTTTTATTCGGACGACGGGACCGAACAGATATGGCAGATTAGTGCACAATTCTCTCGTTACTCAACAGTTCGTGACCGAATAACGCGTTGGCGGTCTGGTATTTAAATCAGGGTGTAAAACCGAGGTGCAGATGGTTCCAGGCTTACTGAATGGTTTGAAGGGTTGTTGGAACGGAAGTTGTCGCACGTGGCTTGAGGATGGAGTTCTTTCTGACCAATCATCTATCCAAGGTGAGTTTCACAGTGTGCTGGGAGGGCTCTGGTTCAGGCATCATTATCTCAGCTCGCTGGGAGGTAAGAAACGCGAAGGCGAGGAGTTGATCGCTTTTAATTCTGTATCCAATGAATATCAAATTGCCTGGATTGATGATTTTCATATGGCCGATGGGATTTTATTCTCGTCCGGTGGCTCGCAAGCA
>JAAEMV010000343.1 GCA_024225195.1 Planctomycetaceae bacterium
GTGATGGTAAGCCAAGTGATGGTAAGCCAAGTGATGGTAAGCCAAGTGATGGTAAGCCAAGTGATGGTAAGCCGGGGGGCCAGTCAGAACCCGCTCAACCGGGGCAGGAGGCACTGGATAAGGCGATTGAACACCAGAAAAAAGCCGAGGAAAAATTAGGAACTGGCAAGCCAGACGATGCTAAGGCGGAAGAGAAGAAAGCGTTGGCTGATATGAATCAGGCCCTTTCCGAAATCAAAAAAGAGAAACGTCGAATTGAAACATTACCGCCCGAAGCGTTGCAGCAAATGGCTGAAGAACAGCGTCGTAATCGTGACAAAACCATGGACATTCTGGAGGAGATGAAAAAGGCTCCTAAGCCAGAAGAAGAACCCGGCGAGCAGTCTGACTCTGGTAATCAAAAACAGCCTGGTCAAAGTAAAATGGATCAGGCCGGTGAGTCGATGAAAGGTGCATCGGGAGACTTGGACGACCAAGATCCAAAGGAAGCTCAGAAAAAACAGCAGCAAGCAGAGAAGCAGATGGAAGAAGCTTTGGAGGAAATTGAGGATCGTCTGAAGCAATTACGAGAAGAAACTCGTCAAGAAAAACTTGCTCGTTTAGAGGCGCGATTTAAGGAAATGTATGACCGGCAAGTCATTGCGGGTGTGATGACAGTTGAGTTGGATGACAAATTAACGAATTTGAAAAATCTAGGCCGGCGAGATCAATTGCTTATGTTGCGAATCTCGAATGAAGAGGCTGAAATTAGCGAGTTGGGTCAGCAAGCTTACGACCTGCTTTTGGAGGATGGCACGAGTATTGTGTTTCCTGAAATTGTGCAAGATTTAAAAGTCGATTTGGATCGGGCTTCTGAGTTGTTGGCTTTAGAACGCACGGGGCAACTTACTCAGTTGTTGCAAAAGGAAATAGAATCGACCATCGCTGATCTTATCGATGCTTTAAAAGAAGCTCAAAACGAAGGGGGCGGTGGCGGAGGCGGCGGAGGTGGCGGCGGAGGTGGAGGCGACCAACCTTTGTTGAAAAAATCTGCGGAGCTAAAAGTGTTAAGAATTCAACAGATGAGGCTCAACCGGCGGACGAAAAAAGTAGAGCAGTTACGTGGACAAGAGGATTTGGAGAAGTTGTTGGACCAAGAGGCGATGAATGCAGCCGAATTGCAGGCTAAATTGCTGGAAATGACCGAACGGATCATGGAAAAAGAGAACGATCAATGATTTCTTGGGTTAAATGACAGTGGCAGCAAAACCGGTTTAAATTGCTGAAAAGCTATTTTTAGTGGCTGAATTGGTTTTTTTCGAGTTTAAGGTGATGGTCTCGGTGGCCTTTTGTTGAATAATATGAGATAGAAGAACTTTCAGATTGCGTATTATCGCTTGCGAAATTAACGAGGTGATTGAAATGAAAATTGGACGATTATTCCAGACCGCACTCGGCCTGTTGGCGATGGGTGTTATGTTCGTCGGAGTGACGAATTCGGTAGAAGCAAACGATCAGCATTCTGAAAAGGTCAAAGCATCTTTTCTAGCGCATATCAATTCACTGGAAACTGTTCCCGCGTCACAAAAGGCAGCGATACAAAAAACAGTTTCCGGAACAGACAGTGATTTTTCTGATGCTCTCACCGAGTCGCTGATTTTGATGTACCCCAAATATTCAGATGCGATTGCAGCATCAGATGCAAGCGGTGGGTACGAGCAAGCCATTGAACTTCTTTCGCCGTTGCAGCAGTCTGACGATAAGTATCTGGCGGGTGACGCAAGTTTTTATCTCGCAAGAACGCTGATGAACGAAGAGCGTTTTGAAGACGCCGTACCATGTTTGGAAAATTTGGTTGGTGATCTCAGCGGTTTCACCGTTCATCAGGGCAGCGCCCAGTATTACTTGGGTGTTGCTCAGGCGGGGCTTTTGAAGAATCAGGAAGCGGTTGAATCTTTGATGCGATTCCTTCAGTTCAATCCGAACGCTCCGGAGAGACTGCGCGTGAGTGCGTGGCGGCAGGTTCAGCAAATTCAATCGATTCAGAAAGGTAAATTAGATGATGTTTACCAGAGGATGGATTATTCGCGACGGCGTTTGGAATTAGTGGAGACGGATGAAGTCACGCAGGATGAGCAGGATAAGATCGTCAGTATGCTGACGAAACTCATCAAAGAGGAGGAGAAAAAGGAGTGCAGTTCAAACTGTAAAAAAGGCGGTACCTGAGAGGCGAGTAAAAAAGCTTCTGGTCAGAAGCAAGCTCAGTCAAAGCCAAGTCAAAGTAAGAAGAGCCAAAAAGGTGGAACCAGTAGTAATCCTAACGGACAGGTTGTGAAGAAATCGTACGACGATTCCCCAGCAAGTCCTTGGAGTCGATTGAGAGATCGTAGTCGAGATCCTGCAAACAACGCTGTAAAAGAAAAGTTGCCTGCAAGGTATCGCGACATTGTCGAAAGATACACCGAGGCTGCGAATGGCGAAGGTGAAAAGTAACCGCCATTTTAATTAGCTAAGATAAACATTACGGCACTGCCCAACGTGGGGAGTGCCGTTTTTTTATTGCTTGTACGCCTCTCGCTCTCAAGACATTTAACCTGTTGTGAGATATAATAATCGTATGACTTTTCAACTGCTTAATAATGTTTTCAATGACCGGTGTTTTTCTTCCGGTAGGTTGCTGATTTGGATGGGGCTGCTGGCTGCTGTCTGCTTCGGCGATTGTTTTTCGCCCAAAGGAATACAGAGTAATTGGCTTGTTTCCACTGCAAAAGCTTCAACGCGGCAAGATGGACTAGGCCAAGTGTCTATCGAATTAATTAATGGCACGACCGCTCAGTCATCGATAACGGCGATCGCCTTGGGGGGGCAAATTGATGGGAGTGAAATCCCGGACGGACTAAATATTCGGCAGGTGCTCTCGGTAAAGACTGCAAGAAAAACCAGTGACGCCCCAAATGACAAGACAAAGTTAAAGTTTGTCGGTGGTGGAGAGTTGGGAATAGATTCAGTTTCCATGGCGGATGAGAAACTCGAATTGGTCTCTTCGCTTGAGACGCGCGAATTGCCACTCGAATTATTGCGTGCGATTGTGTGGAAGAACTCACCCACGATCGATCGCAAAATTAAAACGCCCTCTGCCGACTTCGATACCGTTGTCGTCGATACATCCTCGGGTGAGAGAATGGTTGAGGGGATATTGGAATCGATTAATTCTGAATTTTTAAGAATCAACTACAAGGGCGAATCGAAGAAGATTGGCCTTGGGAAGGTGAAAGCGATCGTCACCGCTGACCTTGGTTTAGACAAACCCAAAGGTGCTGTTGCTGCGCTCCAGCTCGTCGATGGTTCTCAAATTGTTGGTGACATCCTCAAGTTGGAAGATGGAGTTTTTGAGGTAGCAGTGACTGCTGGGAATACTGTTCAAGTTTCAGCGGGGATTGTTGTTTCGATAGTGATTAAGTCAGATCGTTTAAGGTACCTCTCCGATCAAGAACCGCTCGAAGTTCAGGAAAAGGCCGTTTTTGCTTTTCAGCGACCGTGGAAGAAAAATCTTAGTGTTGCTGGCAATCCGCTTGAGATACGGTTGAAGGGATCTGAAGAAGTCCGAACATTTAAAAAGGGATTGGGAATGCAAGCTTCTTCTAGGCTTGTCTTTGCAAATGAATCCAGTTTTGATCGTTTCGCTGCGGTCGCAGGAATTGCCGCTGAAACCAACGGGCGTGGCGATTGTCAAATGATTGTTCGCGGTGACGGTATCGAACTGTGGTCTGAGCGTGTAACCGGTGGTGGCGGCCCCCTCGAAATCGATGTGGATATTGAGGGGATTAAGGAGATCGTTCTGGTGGTATCCCCGGGGGCTGAGTTTGATCTGGGAGATCACGCAAATTGGGGCGAAGCTCGATTTTTAAAAACTAAATAGAAAATTGATTGCGTACTTCGGTCGTTTGAAGTTTGGTTCATCGAGCCTCGGTGAAATGAGCAATTGGCTTAACGGATAAGTGAAAGTATGAGTAAGCAGCACATCGGGATTCGTTTTGTTTTTCCATGGCTCATCTGCATTCTAATGGCTCCCTGTTGCCAGTTGATTGCTGACGACGATCTGAGCTTAGAGGATCGACAGCGGGTGGCGGCGATTGAGCGTTACCGGATTCATGCGATCAATCGAGTGATCCAAAGTGTAGTTGCCATCTACGATGAAGATCGCCAGGGCGGTGGTTCGGGGGTGATCATCGATCCGAGTGGCATCGTTTTAACAAACCACCATGTCATCATGGGCGCGGGCATTAAAGGATGGGGGGGGCTCGCTGATGGTAAGTTGTACCGATGGAAGTTAATCGGGACTGATCCAGGCGGCGATCTTGCGATCATTCAGCTGGAAGGAAAGTCAGTCTTTCCCGCGACTCCGTTGGGGGACTCAGATAAAGTCAGGGTCGGTGATTGGGCGTTGGCAATGGGAAATCCATTTATTTTGACGGAGGATCAGGCTCCTACCGTAACGCTAGGAATTGTCAGTGGCGTAAAACGTTATCAACCGGGAGCGGGGCAGAACCAACTGGTATACGGTAACTGCATCCAGGTGGACTCGTCGATTAATCCTGGGAACTCCGGCGGCCCGTTGTTTAATTTCAAAGGCGAGGTGATTGGAATCAATGGCCGAGGAAGTTTTAAGGAACGAGGGCGAGTCAATGTTGGGTTGGGTTACGCTATTTCCGCGAATCAAATAAAGAACTTTATTCCCGATTTATTGGCAACCAAGTTAGTAGAGCACGCGACTCTGGATGCGAGTTTTTCCGATCGCGGTGGAAAGGTAGTTTGCTCTCAATTAAATCGGGACGCTCCAGTTGCAACGGCGGGACTCGATCTTGGCGATGAGCTGCTGGCATTCGAAGGAGAGCAGGTCAAGAACGCCAATCAGTTTACGAATTTAATTTGTACGTTGCCTGAAGATTGGCCCACCGAGCTTTTGATTCGTAAACAAGATGGAACCGAACATCAAATTGTTGTGCGGACTTTTGGGCTACCCTATGCCAAGCCTCGCGCCCGCGGCGGGCAGGGCGGAAAAGATGAGAAGGATCCGGAGAAAAAGAAAAAACTAGAACGGCAGCGTCAAATGGTTGCGTTATTGTCAGCCAATCCGGGCGATATTCGCTACCCGGAAATCAACCGGGGTTATGCCCAGCGAATTCTTGAGCAATGGAAAGGAAGCGTAAATGCCGACTCATCCACAGGCGTCGCGAAATTGTCAGGTGAGATTTTAGAAGGTGGAAAAGCACTGGGGACTCAGGAAACATGGCTGGCTTCAGACGGTCGAATCCGTGTGAATCAAGTCTTGGACGGACAGCTGGTGGTCTATCAATACGATGGCAATTCATTTTGGGCGACGGAAGCCGGCGAGACGACTGAGTTGTCTTTGCAGGAGGCGCAGTCGCGGTGGGGATTTGAGCAAGCATTGATGATGGGCTCTGTTTTCCGGCAAAAACCACTCGATATGTTTGGGCAGGTGCTGATAGACGGGAGTGATAAAGCAATGGGTGAAAATGCCTATCGGTTTAAAGTCGTTCCATCCGGGGGCGACGCAGTCTATTGCTGGTTTTCTATGTTCGACTTAAAAGGCAAGCCCAAGGTAAGCTTGGTCAAGTCGTCTCTCGAGAGGGACTGCCTGATTGATGGAGGTTCCACTTTTGCATCGTGGACGCAGGTCGGTCCCGTGCAACTGCCGCTCAAGCGTCAGAAGGTTTCGGGACTCGAAGAAAATATTGAGCTGCAAGTGATTGATTCGAGTTTCGAGTGGCTCGAGAGTGTAGGCGATGATTTGTTTTCTGCGAACGTCCAAACGAAGTGATTCCTTTGATGTACTTAGGTCAGGGCGTGTCGTCTATTTTGAGGAGAAACTAAATTGAATATGTTCGGTTGGCGGATAGTGTTTTTGATTGGGTGCGGGGTGCTGATGGCCGGCAGCCATCTTGCTGTCGCCCAACAGAAAGATCAGCCGAGTTTTATTGATCAAGCGATCTCAAATTCACAGCCGAAAATGGTAAAAGTATTCGGTGCTTCGGCCGGAAAAGTGGAGGGGTTTGCGACAGGGATCATCGTCTCAAAAGACGGACTAATTCTTTCCTCTCAAGGTGTTTTTCTCGATGGAAGGCAAGTCAAAGTGGTGCTCTCTGACGGTGCCGAACACATTGCAACCATTCTGAAACGTGACCGAGAGACCCAGTTGTCATTGCTCAAAATCCAAGCCACTACGCCCAGGTTCTTTGAGCTTTCAACAGAGGCTGTTGGTGAAAAAGGAGACTGGGTGATTGCATTAAGTAATGCATTTAAAGTGGCTGATAAAGATGAACCCGTTTCGGCAATGTTGGGTGTGATTTCACTGCGGACAACCATGGAGGCGAGGCTGACCAAACGGGATGTGGCCTACCGCGGAGAGTTGGTTCTCATCGATGCGATCACCAGTAATCCAGGGGCGTCGGGCGGTGCAGTGGTAACGCCGAATGGAAAGTTAGTTGGAATCGTTGGAAAGATTATTAACAGTTCGGAGACCAATACCCGGCTAAATTATGCGGTTCCGAGTTCAGTGCTTCATGAATTTGTGGATGGGAAAGCGAGTGTCACTAAGGAGACTCAACCTGCGATGGAACGGCAAGACGTTGAATTTGGCGTGGTCTTGTTTAAGCTCGGTGGAAGGAATAATCCGGCTTATATTGATCGAGTCGTTCGCGGGTCTCCTGCTGCGAAAGCAAAGTTAAAGAGTGACGATATGATCGTATCGATTGCCGGTGAAAAAATTGGCAATTTAAAAGACTACGCTGAGTCTCTCAAATCCTTACGCGCGGAGGAAGAAGTGTTGATGATTGTGAAACGCGGTGTGGAAATGGTACGTGTTAGGATTGCCCCGCGATTGAAGAAGTGACTGTATTTGTGATAACCAGCCTGAGAAGCGACTGACTGTTAAACAAAGCGATATTCGTCCAGTAGTTGGAGTAGATGTGAATGCCTGTTGAAATTTTGCGTTTGGTGGTTGGCTGTTTGTTTGGACTCTTGGTGAATCCATTCGCGTTGACGGTTGCTCAAACCGATAACGATCAGGGGAAGGTTGATGCAGTTGACGCGGCGGTTTCGGAGCTTTCTGAGGCGGAGTTGATGGAAGCAATGGTGCTTACTTCAAAAGCGTTTCGAAATGCGGCCAGGCGTGTGACGCCATCGTTAGTTACCATTGAATCGTATGGTGGTGTTTCTGCGGTTCAAGGGCGGATTGGGGGGATTCGTAAGCAGGGTGAGGGGAATACGACCGGGATCGTTATCTCTTCGGATGGCTATATTCTTACAAGTACTTTTAATTTCATCCAAAGACCCCCGGTGATCTCAGTGATTTTGGGAAGTGGTGAACGCCATTTTGCGAAGCTTGTTGGCCGCGATGATACCCGAAAAATTTGTCTCTTGAAAATTGATGGACTGACTGATTTACCAACCCCGGAAATGGTAGACGAGTCTAAGATCAAGGTCGGACAATGGGCGATTTCTTTAGGGGTTGGTTATGGTGACACCAGTCCGGCGATGTCCACAGGAATCATTAGTGCAAAAAACAGAATTGGTGGTCGTGCAATTCAGACAGATGCCAATATTAGTCCGGCCAATTACGGCGGCCCTCTGGTTGATATTGAGGGACGCGTGCTCGGTATTTGCGTTCCCATGAATCCACAATCCCAAGCGGTAGGAGCGGGAGTGGAGTGGTATGATTCGGGAATCGGGTTTGCGATTCCACTCGCCAATGCGAAGAAGCTGCTGGATCGTTTGAAGGCCGGAGAATATATTCGACCGGCATTTATAGGTATTCAATCCGGTCCCAATCCACTTGGTGACGGAATCCTTATTAACAAGGTCAATCCTAAATCTCCCGCTAGCCGACTGGAATTAGCAGAGGGAGATATACTTTTAAATATCAATGACAATCCGGTCAATGATATGTTGCGTTTGAAGCAACTTATCAATCGATTTGAGGCAGGCGAAACAATTCGGATCACCGTAAAACGGAAATCTACGGGAAGCGAGGAGCAGTTGGAGATGCCCTTAGATCCTCCTCCGACCAATGCAAAGGAACCGCTTGCGCTGCCAAAAATTAGATAGGAAAAACGTGAAGTCCATCAGGTTGCCTTATTCTGCGTCGGGCGGTGTGACGCGGACTTTGGCATTGTAATTTCCGGTCCAGCGGTAGTTTTGCTGAACATAGGAATCTTGTATCGCGATACCTAGATAGAGCGTGCCTGATTGCTTGGCTACGCCGGTATGTTCTTTGCCAACCTTAAAGATCTTTCCCGAAGAACCAATCCTTGCACACAGCGTTCCACTCTGAATGCCTTGGAATTGCCCTTGGTTGGACAATCCATCTGGAGTGGAAGAAGTACTCCAGTTAGTCCATTGCACGACACCATCAGCTTTGATTGAAATCTTGTCGCCCTTGGTGACTCTGATGCGGGTATTGGCCGGTGTTCGCTGGAAGAAAGCATCCGATGCAATCTTGACGGTTTTCTTGGTCGCAGATTTCTTTTCCTGGACGGGACGATCCGCCATTTTCACATCGCTTAACTCGACCGTCAGTTGCCCAAATTTACTGTTAACGGTGAAGGTCTCTTCAAGGATTTTTCCGACGATATTAAATTCAGGGGTTTCGATTGAATCACCCCGGATCAACGCACGCTCAGAGGATCCTCCATTTTCTTCCGCATCTTCGAATTCCTCTTCGATTGCTTGTCTGATTTCTGAAAGGCGTTTTTTTTGTTCAGCACTTCCGTCAGAGTTAGCGTCTCGTAATTGTTCCCTGATTTGCAGCCCCATATTCGTCAGTTCGCGATGGGCAGTCTCTCGCATGGCGAAATCTTTATCACTCAGCTGTGCGATTAACATTTTAATTTTTTTATCCAGTTCCGGAAAGCTATTTAAGCCTGGAAACAGTTTTTTGATTCGTGCGACTGGAACTTCAAGCACTCCAAACTCCGTTTTGATGGAGATGACGTCCATGGTTACTAGACCTGCAACAATCGAACCGTCCCACATATGAAATCGAATGAAATTATCTGGAACTTCGTCGATCGCCTTTGCTTGGTTGCCTGAGGGGGATGCTGTTGCAGCACTCTCCTGCGCTGTACCGGTGTTCGCGGCAAGAAGCATACAAGTTATTATTGTGAGGGCAATAAATATGTGCGGTTTAATTGAACTGACTTTCATGACTTACCTAGGTGGAGATTTCAGGTTTCGCAATTGGATGGGAATCCCACGATGTGTACCACTGATTTTTGTGGAGACAAAGTTTCATCCGCGTTATCACCGTTTGATTTTACCGCGTTCTTCTCGGAGGGGGTAAAGTAGGTGGTATTATTCAAAGAAAATTATGATTTTGAGAGAGCTTTTGCATGACAAATTTAAAATCCAGCCCGGAATTTCAATTGGACTCAATCCAGAACTCTATTCAGGAATTTGGTTTTGACGGTTGGTTATTATACGATTTTCGTGGTTTGAACGCTTTAGCGCTAAAAGTTTTAGGCATCCCCGAATCAGAGATAGGTTCGCGACGTTTCTTTTACTTTATTCCAGCGCAAGGTGATCCTGTGAAACTCGTGCATCGGATCGAATCTTCCGCTCTGGATCACTTGCTGGGGAAGAAAATCGTTTATCTGACTTGGCAGGAATTGCACAACGGTTTGCGGGAAATGCTTGGGAGTTCTCCAAAAGTTGCGATGGAATATTCCCCCGATAATGCTAATCCCTATATTTCCCGAGTGGACGCAGGGACGGTCGAATTGGTGCGAGGTTTCGGTGCCGAAGTGGTAAGCTCCGGGAATCTTATTCAGTACTTTGAAGCAAGGTGGACGGACCATCAGTGGGAGCTTCATTTGCAGGCTGATAAATTGAATCGGGCGGCGTTTGACGAGGCTTGGCAATTGATCGCCGAAAGGCTTCGCAGTGGAAAGGCGATTCGCGAGTCAGAGGTCCAAGACTATGTGATGAATTATTACGCGGAGCATGGGATGACGACTTACCACCCGCCGATTGTTGGCGTCAACGCCAACAGTGGCGATCCACATTATTGTCCTGTTCATGGAGCAGACTCTGAAATCAAATTAGGAGATTTTGTATTGCTTGATATGTGGGCAAAGATGGATGTTCCCGAGGGTGTTTATAGCGATCTCACGAAGGTCGGATTCATGGGAGAGGTGGTCCCTGAAAAATACAAAGAAATTTTCGACATCGTTGCTGCTGCCCGCGATGCGGGAATCGATTGTGCGAGAAGTGCTTTTGCTGAAGGGCGAGAGTTGCAGGGGTGGGAAGTGGATCGAGCGACGCGACAGGTGATTGAAGATGCCGGATACGGCGAGTACTTTATCCACCGAACTGGTCATAATATTGGAACAGAAACGCACGGTAATGGTGCGCACATGGATGATTTAGAAACGAAAGAAGATCGTTTTGTTCTCCCACTAACCTGTTTCTCAATTGAGCCGGGAATCTATCTAAAAGAATTTGGCATCCGCAGCGAAATCAATGTCTTTATCAATTCGGATTTAGAAGTGAACGTAACTGGTGGAGTGCAGAAGGAGGTCACGCCAGTGTTAAGTCAGTATTAAGCGTGTTGCACGGGGCGGGCTTGCCGTGTCAGTCGTGTGGCGGTCAATGTTACTTCGCCATCAAGAAGCCGGCGATGAAGCCGACAAGGATGCCGATGGAGAGGCAGACGACCGCGGTCACAAAGAGTGCTGATAAAGAAAAAGTGATTGCATCGTTAATTCTACCTGCCGTTTTGTATTGCTCGACAGTGGAGAGCGGCGGTGGAGGTTTGTTGTGCTGGCCTGAGATCGAATTGTCATCGGACATCGTGCCGTGGATGCTGCTCTGCGAGGTATCGCTTATTTCGTGCATCGCCATTTCAGTAACGGCGTCATCGGGATCGGTGTCTTGGGCATCAGGTGAACCAATTGGTGCTGGCATCCAGCGAGGTCGGTCGCCCATATCTTCGCGAAGAAGCGGGCTGTCGTCTGCCGCCCATGGAGCGAGACGTTCGGCAACTTCTTCGGCGGATTGGATCCGCTCTTTCGGATCTTTTTCCATCATGTCACCAATTAGGTCAACAAAGTCATCACTGACCTCTTCGTTGAACCGTCTTGGGTGCCACGGTGTTTCCTCCAGGTGCCTCCTGGCTTTACTCTTGGGTGTCCCTCCGGGGAAAGGGACTTTTCCTGTGACTGCGTAGTACAGTGTGCAACCGAGTGAATAAATATCACTGGCACTGGTAATGTGCTGCGGTGTGCGAATTTGTTCCGGTGAAAGATAATCGGCAGTTCCTACGATTTTTCCCGCTCTCGGATCGGTGGCATCGTTGAGATAGAACGCCAATCCAAGGTCAGATAGCTTGGAAACACCATCGGGGGTGACGAGAATGTTACCTGGCTTGATATCGCGATGAATTAAGTCGCGCTCGTGTGCGTGGGCGAGCCCTTCAGCAGATTGCTTGATTATGTTGGCTGCCTGCTGGACTGAAAGTTTACCTTTCGAGCGAACGAGTCGTCGAAGGTCGGTGCCTGGAATATATTCAACCACGAGGTAATGAACGTTTCCATCTTCACCGGCGTCGAAAGCTCGCACAAGGTTAGGGTGATCCAGTTTTGCCTGAGCTCGAATCTCACGGCGAAAATTCTCGATTGCCTCGGGCGTTGTTTTGTGAAGTGGTAATACTTTAACTGCGGACTCTCGGCCGAGCATTTCGTGGACGGCTTTGAAGACCTGACCCATGCCACCTTGACCAATCCAGTCCGTGATGATGTAGGGACCCAGATTTAATTTCGTTCGCCCAGTCAGCAATTGATCCGCTTGGTAGGCAGAAATGACTTTCATTTCAACCAGTTGCTGGGCGATCCTCTTTTCGGTGAGCGCGGCTGAACTCGACGAATCGCTATCTTGCGGGTCCGCCAATTCGTTCATTGCATTACGCAATTGCTCTTCGGTCACCAGTTCACTGGCGAGCGCAGTATCGCGAAAATTAGTTTGGGTGGTGTTCATACAAAACTCGTTGCTTCAACCGCAGCCATCGACCGAATATTATGGGTGAGAAAAAAGCGTTGCTGGCAAACTAGGAACAGTTTTTATGATAACGAATACCGATCAATGTTCCACCAAGATGGTGTTTCCGCTTGAAACGATTGTAAGACCCGGTTCGTGGGGTGTTCAATGGAGAGCTCTCGAGAATGAAGAGCAATTCCGCGTTTGAATGGGAGATCGCTTCCGTATTTCCGATCCCCCAAAATGGAGGCACCTGCGTTTTCGAGTTGGACGCGAATTTGGTGCTTTCGGCCAGTTTCGAGCTTAATTTCCAGTAATTTGGTGGGACATTGGCGATTGGTGATTTCAGTGCCAATGGTTTTGTAGTTCAGGCGGGCAACTTTTGCTCCAGTGGGGGATTTTCTCCCTTTGGGGATGACGGTCATTCGGTGAAGTGATTCATTTTTAATTACCCAGTCTTCCAGCCTCCCGCTTTCTTCCTTCAGCGCATCTGGAATGATCGCCCAGTAGGTCTTGTCTGCGGTGCGGTTTCGAAACTGCTCAGATAAACGGCCAGCAGCTTTCGAGGTTTTAGCAAGGACGATAACGCCGCTGACAAACGCATCGAGCCGGCTAACGATGCCCAGATAGACATTTCCCGGTTTGTTGTATTTCTTTTTGATGTATTGCCGGGATTGGCTAAGCAGACTTAACTCACCTTCCTTCACACCCATCGTTGGCAATAATGGCGGTTTGTTAACAACCAACAAGTGATTGTCTTCGAACAGGACATTTAGTTTTTCCGATCTTGGCCGCATCGTTTTCAATCATCAAAATTTTCTGGCCACTGTAATAGATAACCGCCCCACAAGATTAGCACATTAAACCGGCATGACCAACCAAACCAATGAGTTCTCCATTATTCTTGCAAGCCAGTCGCCGCGCCGCGCGAAACTTCTGGAGAGTGCGGGATTTAAATTCGTCACTGACGCCCCTGATGATTCGGTAGAAAGAGGTATCTGTTCGAAGTGCTCTCCCGAGGATCTTGTTTTGCAATCTGCCTTTTTAAAGGCGCGAGCTATCGCACCAAAACATAGCACTGGAGTCATCATTGCTGCCGATACGGTGGCAGAGTGCCAAGGAGAAATTCTTGGTAAACCAGTTGATCGTGAGCATGCGGAGAAGATGCTGATGTTGATGAGTGGGAAAAAACACCGCGTGCTAACTGGAATATGTCTCTGGAAAAAACCGGGTGATTGCCACCGACTCCATTTAGAACAATCCGTGCTGACGATGGATGTTCTCGAGGCTCATCAGTTAGAAGAGATACTTGACTCTGACAATTGGATCGGCAAGGCCGGAGCGTTCGGGTACCAAGATGGTCTCGATTGGCTTCATCTTGAAAGCGGACTCGAGTCAAATGTGGTCGGCTTGCCGATTGAGCGACTCAATGAGTGGATCGGTGAACTATTGGAAATGAGTTAGTCCGGCCATTTCGTGATCAAATTTCAAGTACTCAATTTCGCGGAAACTGGTTAAGGATTTGTTGGCGATAAAGTTCTTCTGAAATTTCATCGTAAGTGATCAGAGAAGTTACCCGGATCTTCATCGCATTTTTTTTACCATCGGCGATTTGGGGCCCGGAAGCAATGCGTTTGAGTTTGTTAAGATTGCGACGCCGTGAGCCATTTAGTTTTTTTAATTCTTTGCCAAGCGAATTAGTTTTTTGCTGAACAAAAATCTGTAGCCTCGAAATCTCATCACTGATGCTCTGCAATTGAAATGAGTAACCATTCCAGTCGCTTCGTTTTTGTGATAATTGAAATTCAATATTTCGAATTTCAACCCGTGGATCATAAGCCCAAAATTGGCTGACGGGACCGAGGTTTAAAAGGGCAAGCTCTTCGTATAAATAGAAAAGTCTGTTTTGGCATTTTTGAATTTCGAACTTTGTAGCTATTCGTTCCTGCTCGATTTCAGAACCTTGGTTTTCAAGCGTTGAGATTCTCGCACTAGCGTCCTGTCTGACACGTTCAATTTCTTCGGAGAGTTTCTGTTCGGAATCAGACAAGCTTTCATTTTCACGATTGAGAATCTGTTCTATTTTTTGGTCACGTTTTGCAACTTTTACGAGTTCTTCGTTTTTCTTTAGAGTCTGATTCTGTTGGATCTCGGTATATTTTTCAAAGACTTGTGCTCGACCCAAATTGAATTCGTTTAGGTGGTTTTTGGGCGCAGTTTTGGTAATCGACTGAGTCGTTGTGAGAAGTAAATTCTGGTTCACGCGGTGGGCAACGGGGCCTTCCAGGTAACCGACCAACCTTCCCAGCCGAGAATAAATGGATGATTTAACTGCCACAGGAAGGTCAGGTGTCGCCAGTACCAATTGGTTTAGGGACTGCATCGAGACGAGTGAAATTTCAAAGTTGTCTTCCAAGGCGTTTAGCCACGCCTTCAGCATCCATCCATCGAGATTCTTTGGAAAGGTCTCCGTCAGTTTTTCGGCAACCAGTTTTGCTTCGTTTGTTTTATTTTGCTGAAGACGGTTCACCGCATAAGCCACCGAAACGATTGCAGGACGCGAATTCAAATCCTCGTAGAATTTTTTGGATGCGAGCGCGTTGGGTGGAGTCCGCATCCAATACTCGTTGAGAAGAGTTTGGGCGGATTCTCCGGCATCAATCTGGATAGGTTGTTTCGGAGGGGTGAGGAGTTGGTAGGCGCCTGCGGTTGCGTTCCACAGTAATAAAAGTGCTATCACATAAAGAAGCTGGCGCCCTTGCTGGATTAAACAGCAGTGCCTTGGAAGAAAGGTTGATGTGATTTTTATGTTGTCCACTGGGCTTTTAGCTCGCATAAGTTTGCTCCAGCCAATTATCGGGGGCATTTCTTTATAATCAAGCGACTCAGAAAACCAAGGTTGGCGATTTGGGGCGACTGGGTCGGCACTGGTGTGGTTGGGGGTGTTAATAATCAGCATTGACTAAAAATTTGATACGGGACAAATTTAGGCTGAGCGGACTCGTATTTTAACGGGGCTCCGCAGGAAATCACTAACCAGAGGTGCACGGATGCTCATTTTGGTATCGCAATTAATCGAAAATTGTTTCGGGCTGATCAAGCAAAAGCTTGAGTCGATCATTGTCTTGTTGGTGCTTGGATTTCCCATGCTGGGTTTTGCTCAGCAAAGTGAGTTTGAGTTCTCCGCTTCACCGCTACCGGGCAGGACAGCCAGTTCTCGTTCCGATGGAACTGCTGAGGGAGCTAACGGTTTTCATCACCAGCTAAGCCAAAAGCATGTTTCGACACCTGGTTTGGTTTCATCTCTTTCGATCAGCAAGGCGGGAGAGACTGCAGATCCTGTTGTTTTGTTAGAATCGATTGAAACGCCGGAACCACCAAGAGATCTTTTGATGCCGGTGACGCCAACCGCAAAGAGTTTCGGAGAACCTCTGGTCAATGACTTAAGGGCGGAAGGTGTGCAGCGTAAGCCCGAATCAGGGGTGGTGGTTGCGAATGCGGAGATGTCGATTGAAGAGTCTCCGCTGTCTACGGGTGGTTCGTTTATGCCGATTCAAGAAAATGTCGCGCGAGCCCAACCGGCGATTCCTAAATTTACTGCGAGCAATTTGCGATCGGATTTTCTACCGGCCTTAAACAAAAACCAAATTGAATCGGGGGAAACTCAGATACCGCCACCTTTAGATCAACCGATGCGAAAGGTGTTGATGGCATCTGAGATCCCAACTCATGCGCCTGATGAATTGAATTCCTCTACTCCGAGTCGGCAGGCCGGCGCTGTTCAACTCGCCGGTTTTACCGAGGCCGTTTATAAAAAAAGCAAGTCTACTCCGGCAACTGCGAAAGAGTTAATCTCGCGATATTCTCTGGAGCAGTATGAAAATCCGGTGCCAGGGCAGCCAGTTAAACTCGTAGATTTTTTTCGCCAACCTCTGACGCTTGACCGCCGCAGTAGTTTGGTGCAGCAGTATTGGAAAACCTATTTTGATTGGGCGAACTATGTTGCGTCGGAGAACTACCGCCAGTGGTTAAAACAAGTGCCGGTTCCAGAATCAAGTTCGGAACAGGCTTTGTTGGCTGCGGTAGAGGCGGTCGTTGCTAACCAGGTAATGGCAGCGGAAATTAAGTTGCTGAAATCACAGTCAACACTTGCTCAGTTTTGGCCTGTTCTAAGTCAAGATTCGATGAGCCCAATTCCAAATGATCTGCCGTTAATTCAGCGGTACAATACAAACTACGAGCTTTATTTTTCCCGACAACTTGTACCAGCTAAGTTTCGAGGAATTGATAAGGTACTTCCGAAGATGCTCGCTCTGATTGACATGCGTGCCGAAGCGGTGGGGTACGCGAAATCTGCAGCCGATCGAACGCTGGTTCCAACTCAGGGCATGCATTTGCTGACCGCTCTCGAGGCTGGGGAAATTTTATATACTGCAGAGCTTGATTTGATTGATTCGGTAGTCAGTTACAATCGAACTATTGGTGATTATGCTCTAAGCGTTGCCACTCAGCCCAAGTCCGCGGCGGAGGTTGTTGAAATGTTGATTGCTAAAGTTGCCATCACTTCAACGTCTCCAGGCGTGATCCCGGTAAATTCGATTCCCCCGACGGCGATTCCAGCAGATGTAATTCCAGCAGATGTAATTCCACCTAATGAAGTTCCAGCAAATGAAATTCCACCAAAGGCTTCTCCCGTCAAGGAGAGCACGAGTGATGCCTCAAACTCGGTGGTCAGCGTGCCTCAATCGCCGACGGCAAGCATTGCAAAGGCAACTGACCTAACTGGTCAACGCGCGACGGTCGAGCCGCAATCGGATACCACCTCGGTATTGCAGACGAAAAAAGAGGAGCGGATTCAAGACATATTGTCTCCGCCTGAGTCGGACGTCATTCCAGGCAGGCGACCACCTCCGATTGGTGGCGCTGTGGCTCAACCGGTTCCTCTCCCCAAGATTCCTCTTCCCAAGGTCATTGATTCGGGAGCAGGTTTTTCATTGTCGCCGGCGAACAAAGCACCTGTCTTGAAATCCTCGGAACCGAAAACACCGCCTGCGTTGGGTGGATTCAAACCTCCAACTAGTTTCAAAACGACGCCGTCGGTAGATGACAATCGATTTTCAAAACCTCCTAGTGCAAATTTCAAGACGGAAACCAACCCTCCGGTAAAGCAATTTAATTCAAGCGGATTTCAGCCATTTGGAAATAAAGAGGCTGAGGCGAAGGAACCGTTGAAGACAGGGGGATTTGTAGCGCCTGATTTTTCTGCTCCGGGGTTTACTCCTGCGAATCAGAAGTGATAGCCCTTGCTAGGTGAATTGTCCTGACGAATTCGCTTTGATCAGGCATGTCTTACGCGTTTCCATTGTTTTTCCATTCGCTGAGGCGAAATCTTTACAATGGTTCCAAGCGGTTGGGCAAACAAAGAAACTCTCAATTCTTCGATCATCCACCGGTAGGTTTCAAGTTCGGGATCAACGATGCCGTGGTTCAAATGTAATGCGGTTTCGCTGCAGTAGCGGTCCCAGTGATGACCGATTTCCTCGGTAAGAGCGCGGTCTTTGTCCGTCGCTGTAGCATCAATTTTTTCCAATCGATAGCTCATCGCTTCAAAATAACGAGGGTATTGTTCAAGCCAGGACCATGGTGTTTCTGAAAGGAAACAGCCAGATTTCAATTCGCTAACTTGTAATGTAATATCGTTTTGTGTGCCGGTGTACCGAGAGGATAGACTCTCCAGCTGTAAGTGTAGTTCCTGGGCTGCGTTTGCAAGTTTCGGTAGCCACTTGGCAACGCTTTGGCTGGCAATACTGATTCGCTCAACGGCGTTAGATTGAAGCATGTCGTATTCCTCCCGCGATCTGGGGATCTTGTTGCGGTCAACAAATGCGATTCTGGCGATCAAGTCAGATAATTGATTGTTTAATTCTCCCGCTGGTATGATTTTCGACAGCGGTACAGCGTGACGGTTTAGTTCTGGTAACCAATTTACCTGGGATTTGATCGACTTTTTATTTGTGATTCGGAATAGCCGTACCAGTCCTTGGCGAGTGGTTTTTTCACTGGCACTGGTTGAATCAGTTAGTCGGAGTCCCACCCCGTCTTTCTGATCCAAGATAGCGGGGTAAGAGGCTAACTGAGTCGCTCCCCGCTGGATGGTGATTTCCTTTGGGAAATCCTCCCAGCACCATTCTTGCAGTCCATCTCGATTCCAGTTGGAGTCTTCAATTTCAACAATGTTACTTTTAAATTCGTCTCCGAGTTGTCCGCGAATTTCGGCGATGGATCGACCTTCTGCTACAACCTCTCCTTCCTCGTCAAGAACCTGCATGTTTACTTTTAGGTGATCTTCCATTTTTTCCGTTTTGAACATTTCGGAAGTAATTGGAATCCCGCCAATTTTAGAAAGTTCTCGTGCCACAGCGTTGAGAAAGATACCCTGTCCAAAGTCCAGGTCTTTTGCAATCCGCTTGGCGGTGTCGGGGGCAGGAACGAGGTTGCGCCGTACCGATTTTGGTAAACTGCGAATCAGAGAAATTATTCGAGTTTGTAGAAGTCCCGGAATTAGCCATCCAGTTTGGGCGTCATCGAGTTGGCCGACTCCTTCGAGGGGCACTTTAATTGTGGCTCCGTCGTCTTTGGAGCCCGGTGAGAACCGGTATTCAATCGGGATTTGCATCGACCCGACCTGCACTTGGTCAGGAAACTGTTGACCGACATCGGCGATTTCAGAAGAGGGGAGCAAGTCAGCCCGCGTCATTCGCAAGGTTTGATCGAGCTCCGGTGAATCTTTGATCGATCGTCGAAGGCTGAATCCATCGACAACCGATTCCGGCAATTTGTCTTGATAGAAATTTATGATGTCGTCGCTGTTGACGATCAAGTCACGGTCACGCGTCTTGGCAGCTTCGGATTTTACTTCCTCAAGTAACCACTGATTGTGCTCATAGAAACTTGGGGAATCCTCAAATTCATTGCCCACCAGCCCACGTTCGATAAAGAGATCTCGGGACAGTTCTGGATCAATTTTGGTGTAATTTGTCAGTCGCCCGGCGACAATGGGCAGTCCAAATAGTGTGACATGTTCGGAGGCAATAACCGTTTGCTTTTTTTTGCTCCAGTGGGCGTCTGAATAACGCCGCTTGACGAGATGTTTCGCAAGAGGTTCGATCCACTCAGGGGAAACTTTTGCAATTGTCCTTCCGTATCGGCGTGAGGTCTCAACAACTTCTGCGGCAACAATCCATTGTGGTTTGGACTCAAAAATTCCTGAACCGGGCCATAAATGGAATTTGATATTCCCTGCCCCTGTGTATTCGTGACGATCACCGGCGAGGGCAACACCTGAAAGTAGGCCGGCTAATAGACTTCGATGAATTGCGTTGTAGTCGTCTTTGCGAGCGCGAGTTTTCAGTTTTTGGTCGCCGGCCATCGATCGAAGTTGGCGATGGATATCCTGCCATTGCCGCATCAACGAATAGGACAGAAAGTTTTGCTGACACGCTAGTTTTAGTTTGGCACGGGAAAGATCTTCTTTGAGTTGGTGGAAATAATCCCAGATCTTTAAGAGGCTGAGGAAGTCACTCTTTTCATTTCGGAATTTCTCGTGTTGTGTATCGGCAGCCTGGCGGCGTTCCGGGGGCCGAACGCGTGGGTCTTGGATCTCTAGTGCAGCGGCAATGATTAAGATCTCACTTAAGCAATTTTCATTGTCGGCCGCAAAGATCATCCGTCCAATTCTAGGGTCGACGGGCATTCGAGCCAGCGATCTGCCGAGAGGCGTTAGCTGTCGCCTTTCATTGACTGCTCCGAGTTCGAATAAGGTTTTAAACCCATCGCGGATCGCTTCAGTGCGGGGCGGATCAAGGAACGGGAATTCGTCGATCTTTCCAAGTTTGAGTGCGAGCGTTTGGAGAATTACCGACGCAAGATTGGTGCGTCTAATTTCAGGAGTGGTGAAATGCGGTCGAGATTCGTAGTCCTCTTCACTATATAATCGGACGCAAATGCCCGGCCCAATTCTTCCGCACCGCCCTGCCCTTTGGTTAGCCGAGGCTTGCGACACTGATTGGATCGGCAATCGCTGAACTTTACTTCGCGGAGCATAAAAGCTCATCCTCGCGGTTCCAGAATCGATCACATAACGAATTCGCGGCACGGTAATTGATGATTCGGCGACGTTCGTCGCGAGCACGATGCGTCTCTTTTTTCCGGGTTGAAAGATTTGATTCTGCTGGTCGGTTGAAAGCCGCGCGTAGAGCGGCAGGATTTCAGTTTGACGCCCGGGGAGACGGGCTGCTCGAAGTTTTTTGTTCAGTGAACGGATGTCACCTTCCGTTGGTAAAAAAACCAGCATGTCTCCATCATCGAGTGAGGCTAGTTCGCGACACACACGCACCGTATGTTCTTCGATTTCAGCTTTCTCCTGACCGATCTGGCTGACTTCTTCCGGAGGTTGATAACGGATTTCGACCGGGAATGTCCTTCCTTCGACCGAGATGACCGGCACGGGTTGATCTGCAGTTTGGGTGAAGTGGTCGGCGAATCGCTGGGTGTCGATGGTTGCGGAGGTAATGATTAGACGAAGATCTTTTCGTTTGGCGAGAATCTTCTTTAGATACCCGAGTAGGAAATCAATATTAAGTGAGCGTTCGTGAGCTTCGTCGACAATGATCAAGCTGTACTGTTCAAGGAACCGATCACTTTGCGTTTCCGCTAAAAGAATTCCATCGGTCATCAATTTAATATAGGTTCGATCTTGTGTTTGATCTGCGAATCGAATCTTGAAGCCGACCTCTTCGCCAAGAGGACGCTTGATTTGATGGGCGATTCTTGAGGCAACGCCTCTTGCTGCAATACGTCGAGGTTGCGTGTGCCCGATAAGCCCGCCAGTTCCAAAGCCTGCTTGGAGGCACATCAACGGCAGTTGTGTCGATTTCCCGCTACCTGTTTCACCGCTTATAATCACGACTTGGTTATTTTGGATGGTTTCAATGATCTCATCGCGACGCTCGAAAATAGGCAGCGTTTGGTCGATCTTGATTTCTGGTAAATTTTCTTCTCGGCCACGCCGCTTCGCAATTGAATGGGCAATTTTTTCTTGCAACGTTACCAATGTCGCTTGATTGATTTTGCCGCTGGCTTGTGCACTTTTGTGACGTTGGATTTCACGTTTCAGTCGAAACTGGTCGCGCAGCATTGCCAACGGTAATTGCTTTTCGAGAGAAGAAATCGGAGAGTCCACGTTTGATCAACAGAGGTTGCGAGTTGTTGGGGCAGAGCGGGAAAGGTAGCGATCGCTTTGTCGGTCGCCGATGATTTAAGAGGATCAACCTTAGAAACCAATGAGGAACTCAAGCGTCGTCAAGCTGACCATCGTTTGACAAAGCACGAGCTATTCATCCACGCCACTGAGATTACCGAATCGAATTATAGCAAATGGCGTTGGAAATGCTGCGGCCTTTCCCGACGACCGAATAACCGATTTTTGTCGCCACCAGTAACCATACACCGGAAGGTGGCCGTTATTTGATGTCAGATTCAAAGGGAAGCAACGGTGCGTCTTCCGTTTCAAATTCAAGATCCACAAC
>JAAEMV010000344.1 GCA_024225195.1 Planctomycetaceae bacterium
CACAGAGCCAAGCCGCTGTAACCGAGGAACTTCACTGTGACGTTCCTTTTGCTCCAGCCATTCCCGGTCGAGCTTGTCAAGTTCATCTCTTGCGGTCATGGCCAATCCCATTACGAGCAGATAACGCCTACGTTAACCGGGCGCCGACGGAAAACTTTGACTTCAAAAACCGGCATGCTTCGCCGCTCCGGTTCAACGTTTTGTTATGTGGCACTCTTCTCACGCGCGAATTCGCGCCACGCGCTTGTAAACGAAAGCGATCGTTTTGAATCACCCTCGTGTGAATGTGAAATTTTAGCATCTGGAGCCATCTCTTGAATGGACCAGAGAAAATCGAATAACGCCGCCACTTGCGACGGCCCCCATTGGGAACCCATGCGATAATCAAATTCGATTTCATCTGGCGAGACGGCAACGGTCAATTGCGGAAGTTCAACACCGGATATTGAGAATTGCGTCAAACCGTGCCGAAAACGTTCAGCACGACCACTGATCACAAGTTGGGCGGGATCATCAAGGGATTTGATTGAAACATCGCGTTCCTGTTCGCAATGCCATAGTGTCGGTTCACCATCGTCGCAGTAAATATCGCATTGTGAGCGAACCCATCGGTAAATCGTAATTACCTGATCGCTGGATAGATTCTCGACGAAGATGTCCGGCAGAGAACCGTCATCTGTATCGAACAGATCGTGCAGTTGCGGCCAAAGTTCATGCATTGTTGTGCCACATAACGACCGCGATAACCGGGCCGAGTGAAAGCTATGATGAGCGAAGCGAACGCGCGACGCAATTCGGCTCCGGTTCATCGTTTTGTTATCCGACGATCGACTTCCGCTCAGGTTTGCCGCCGAATTCACAACAGGTTGTAGTATTTC
>JAAEMV010000345.1 GCA_024225195.1 Planctomycetaceae bacterium
GCGATTAACAAAAATTCGCCCTTTGCTTCCTTCGAACAGGATGCCGTTGCCCTGGTCGTGCCGAATTTCAATTTGTTTTTTGTCTGAAAAAGTTGCCTGAATAAGAAACTCGATAGCGGTGTTGTAACGCGAGCGGTCAACTGGCATTCCGTCGACGAATTCGACCGGATGCTTGACCATCAATGGTTCAACCAGTTCTGGACCCGTTGATGTCTTGCCCAGTCCCCAGGTGGCAATGTCAACGTGATGCGCCCCCCAATCGGTTAGTTTGCCACCTGAATACTCGTACCACCAGCGGAACTCGTAATGTCCCCGCGACCAACTTTTTGTCTCGCCGTTGTCTCCAGCAAGGGACCGGAATTTGGCCTGTTGAGCCGGACCCTGCCATAAATCCCAATCGAGCGTCTTGGGAGGATCTGCAACCGGCAGTTCAGGGCTTTGTGGTGCGCCACCGATACTGCAGGTGGCTTTCGTGACCTCTCCCAGGCGACCCTCACGAATCAAGGCGATGGCTTTGATGAAGTTCTGATTGCTACGTTGTTGTGTGCCAACCTGAACTATTTTTCCTGTCTGCTTGCAGACCTTGCAGAGTTCCATCCCTTCGTCAATGGTGAGTGTCAAAGGTTTTTCACAGCAAA
>JAAEMV010000346.1 GCA_024225195.1 Planctomycetaceae bacterium
TAGTTCAGGAAGTACCACGCACCGCCAATCAGCGACATGAACGCACAACCGTAAAGCACGAAAAACCAAAGATCCGGTTTGACGAACAGGATGGACAATGGTGGCAAAGAAACACTAATTAAAAAGAAGAATGCCGTCACCGGATGGAAGGCCGGGAATGAATTAGCTTTCATCGGATTGGCAATCGTATCACCTTCGCGAATCGAATCAGTCACTTTACTGTAAACTTTTTCGTACATCGCGTTACCGGATGTTTCTCGCGTAATGGTCAGGCCCTCGATAATTGGAACACCGGAGGCAATCAACGCACCGAGGGTTCGCGTCGTTCGAGCCAGATTGGATTTTTCAACCAACTTACCCATCACTGGAAGTTTCAGCAGGAACAGGTGCCAACCCATGCGTCCGGCGCGAAACTTACAAACCAGAGAGATAAACAGGATCATCGCAATCGGCATGAGTGGGAACAGGAACCACAGATTCACAACACGATCTGAAATCGCCATCAATAACTGAGTCATCGCCGGCAGCTCAATTCCAAATTCGGTAAACATTTTCTGGAATTCAGGAATAATTTTGAGCATGATGAACGTCAAAATACCGATCGTGAACAAGACGACCATGATCGGATACATCATCGCACCAATCACTTTGTTCTTGAGCGACTGAGTTCGCTCTTTAAATTCGGCCAGACGACGAAGAATCACTTCGAGCGATCCACCCGCTTCACCGGCCTTGATCATGTTGACATACAGTCGGTCAAAAACTTTCGGCGATTTCGCGAGTGCTTCCGAGAGCGACGCTCCACCTTCAATTTCATCACAAACGTCAATCAAACCGTTTTTCAATGCACGCGGTTTGGCTTGCTCTTCGAGAATTTTCAAACTTCGAAGAATCGGCAATCCCGCGTCTTGCAAAATCGAAAGCTGACGTGTGAACGTCACGATCTTTTTACCACCGGCACCACCGACCGCGAAGGATTTACGATTTTTCCCGGACGAGGCCGCAGCACCTTTGGCTTGCTTTTGAACCGCGATCTTGGTCACGAAATAGCCCATCGATCGAATCGTGGCCTGGGCATCATCCTGCGTTGCCGCTTCGATGATATCCTTGATTTCCTGACCCTGTGGGTCCATCGCTTCAAACTGATAAGTTGGCATTTTCAGTTTCCTTTTCGACTTAGGTCGACTCGCTCAATTGGCCGAGTCTCTTTTTCAGGTCGTTCGTAAAATTAAATATTAAAAATTCGTTTGGTTATTCGCTAAAATGATTTATTACGCGTCCAGTACGGTCTCGCGAACTACTTCTTCAGCAGTGGTCGTTCCGTCAAACGCAAGTCCGACACCCATGTCACGCAACAGCCGCATCCCTTTGGACTGAGCCTTATTACGCAAATCGTCGGTGTTGCAATTGTCATTAATCATGTCTCGCAATTCATCGTCCATGATCATCAACTCAAAGAGCCCGACACGCCCTTTGTAGCCAGTGTTGCTACAACTGGCACAGCCAGCCCCGCGGTAAAAACTTTTTCCTTCGCATTGCTCAGCATTCAGATCAAGCTCGAGCATCATGTCTTCGGTCACTGGAACTTCCTCGCGGCACTCAGCACAAATCCGCCGCACTAAACGTTGAGCCAAAATTGCCTCGACCGTCGCGGTAATCAAAAACGTTGGAACACCCATGTCCTTCATCCGCGTCACCGTGCTGGGGGCATCGTTGGTGTGCAAAGTACTGAAAACCGTGTGACCGGTGAGGGACGCCTGAACGGCAATCTCAGCCGTTTCAATATCTCGAATTTCACCGACGAGAATCTTATCCGGATCCTGCCGCAAAATAGCTCGCAACGCTTTGGCAAACGTCACGTCGATATCGTGGTTGATTGGAATCTGAACGATGCCGTCGATGTCGTACTCAACCGGATCCTCAGTCGTGATGAGCTTGTCTTCGATCACATTCAATTCAGACAAAGCAGAATAGAGCGTCGTAGTCTTTCCCGAACCCGTTGGCCCGGTGACCAAAATAATCCCGTTTGGCTTCGCAATGACCGTGCGAAACTCTTCCATAATATGTGCGTCCATTCCGACGTTGTTGAGATCCAGCGAAACCACCGAGCGGTCAAGCACTCGACAAACAACACTTTCGCCAAACATCGTCGGCAACACACTTACGCGAAGGTCAACAGGGTGACCACCGACCATCAATTCAATTCGTCCGTCCTGCGGCAGTCGTCGCTCAGAAATATTCAGGTTCGCCATCACCTTAATCCGCGTTGTGATCGCAAATGCAAGGTGGCGTGGCGGTGGAACCATTTCGAACAACACACCATCGGCTTTGATTCGAATTCGGAACTCGTCTTCAAATGGCTCAAAGTGAATATCACTGGCGTGATCTTTAATCGCCAACAACAACACCATATTGAGCAGCTTTCGAACCGGTGCACTTTCCACCAGTTCATTCACGTCCGAAAGGTTAATCGGGCCGTCCGAGGAAAGAGCTTCAGTAGCCCGTTTGAGATCGTCATCGTTTTCAAGATCACTAATGATCTTCTCGATACTTTCTGAGTCTTCATTAAAGTACTTATCAATCGCTTTGAGAATCTGGGATTCCGTCGCCACCAACAAGCGAATGTCATAACCCAAGAACCGTCGCAATTCATCCTGCATCGACAGGTTTTGAGGGTCGCAGGTGGCAAGGGTCAGGACGTTCTCATTCAGCTGCAATGGAATGACCCGGTAAAGCTGAGCCATTGCATCGGAAACTGATTCCCGAGCAGCATCAGGCGGCACCACACCTTCAATGTCGACATGATTGAGTCCAAATTGCTCACCCAACGCCTGAATCAATTCATCGTCAGAAACCAGACCCATATCCTCAGCTACCCGGCCAATCAATTGACCTGGATTCTGAGCTTGCTCTTCGACGAGCATCTCAAGCTGATCGTCGGTGATAAAACCTAAGTCGACAAAAATTTGACCGAGTCGTCGGACGGCCATAGGACACCTGATTCTTTAATGTTTAGTTGATTCGTGAATTTCAGTTTGTGAATTTCAATGTTGCAAAACAGGGAGCTAAATTTTCTCTAGTAATCTTCTTCGTCGTCCATCTCCAAATCACCTTCACCCAACGGCATTCCCTCTTCCATCTGCCGACGTGCGGTGGCAATCCGTTTGGCGAGTGCGTCTGGATCTTGTGCCTTGCCAAGGGCATCTTCCATCTCAATTTTCTCGTTGACCCAATGCTCAAACAGACAATCGTCCATTAGCATCATGCCGAACTTGGCACCCGTCTGAATCGCTGAGTTGATTCGGAAGGTTTTGTTTTCGCGAATCAGGTTCGCCACACCCGGCGTCACCACCAACGACTCAAACCCGGCAATCCGTCCACCGCCAATTCGCGGCAACAAAGTCTGGGCGAGCACGCCGATTAAGGACGTCGAAAGCTGGGTCCTAATTTGCTCCTGAAGTTGGCCGGGGAACGCGTCAATGATTCGGTTCACCGTGCCCTGAGCACTGTTGGTGTGCAAGGTGCCAAACACAATGTGCCCCGTCTCCGCCGCCGAAATAGCAGCCTCGATCGTATCGAGATCGCGAAGCTCACCTACCAGAATCACATCCGGATCCTGACGCAACGCACGCTTGATCGCTTCAGAAAACGAAGGAACGTCGACGCCGACTTCTCGCTGATTGACCGTCGATTTTTTGTGATAGTGATAAAACTCAATCGGGTCTTCGATCGTAATGATGTGGTGATCAACCCGCTCGTTGATAAAGTTGACCATGCTGGCCAGCGTTGTACTTTTCCCGGAACCAGTCGGTCCGGTAACCAGAATCAAACCTCGGGGACGCATGCAGAGCTTCGTGAAAATGTCCGGAACGCCCAGTATCTCTGGCGGCAGCATCTCGTTGGGAATCTGACGCAACACCATGGCAATGTCGCCGCGTTGCTTGAAGATCGAAACGCGGAATCGCGCTTTGTCCGCGTAGGCAAATCCAAAGTCGGAACTTCCGATCTCCTGCAATTCACGCTGACATCGCTCCGGCGCGATACTCTTCATCAACGCCACGGTATCTTCAGAATCGAGTACCTTGGTTTCGAGTTTTCGCAATCGACCATGCAAACGGAAAACCGGCGGCTGGCCAGTCGTAATGTGAATATCGCTCGCTCCCTGTTTCACACAGGCCTCAAGCAGTTTGTCGATAAGTACGGTTGCCATAAGTCTTTTTCTTTAACGTTTCCTGTTTAACCGATTTCCAATTGGAGACCGCGTCACTCAAACTCCAGCATCCGCCCCAGTGACAGGTGCCGGTTCTTATTGTTTCCAGTTAACTACCGCTCGGCTCAAAGGACGCCCTGGAAAAGAGCATGCTTAAATCCGAACAAGGGAAGCGTTGAGTTAGGACCAAGAAAGGATAAGTGAGTTGTTCGTGGCTTTTCGGGAGAAGAGGAGGGATTGGTGATCTTCTTAAGTAACTGAATGAATATAAATCCGAAGATCGCCCTTATTGTTCGCATCCACCCTCTCGACGTCCAAAAATCTTCCCATTTTGCCACGAAAGCGCCTCAAAACAGGAAATAACCACCCATAAGGACCACCCTAAACGTCTTGCTCCGTTCGCTTCGCTACCCGGTAGACTTCGTCGAATGTTGTAAAGCCCTTCAATACTTTGTCGATTCCATCCTGATACAGCGTGGTCATTCCCGCCTGCATCGCATAGGTTCGAATTTCCTGTGCCGGCGAATTGGCGAAAATCATCTCGCGGACTTTGGAATCGACGATCAGCATCTCGTAAATGCCGACCCTGCCGCGAAAGCCCGATTTTTGACAGCTATTACAGCCCTTACCTCGCATAAACGTCGCGCCCTCAATCTGCTCTGGCGTCAAACCCGCCTCTTTAATCGCAGCCTCTCCAGGCACGTGCCTCGCTCTACATTTGGGGCAAATCGTTCGGACTAATCGCTGAGCCAAGATCGCGACCACACTACTGGCCACCAAATATCCCGGCACACCCATGTCAATCATCCGCGTTACAGCAGTGGGCGCATCGTTCGTATGCAGTGTACTGAATACCAAGTGTCCAGTCAGACTGGCCTGAATTCCCATGGAAACCGTCTCGGCGTCTCGCATTTCACCGACGAGAATGACGTTCGGAGCCTGTCGCAACATCGAGCGAATGATCCTGGCAAAGTCCAAACCAATGCGGTGCTTCACTTCCACCTGATTGATTCCCGGCAGGTAGTATTCGACCGGATCCTCCGCGGTGATAATTTTTCGGTCGGGCCGATTGAGGCCATTGAGTGCCGCGTAGAGCGTCGTCGTTTTTCCGGAACCGGTCGGGCCGGTAACCAAAATAATTCCGTTTGGCCGGCGAATCAGATTGTTAAATTTCTTGTACATCTCTTCGGAA
>JAAEMV010000347.1 GCA_024225195.1 Planctomycetaceae bacterium
GATCATGGAAGTCGATGGAGCGAAGATTCTTGGTCCTGCAGGAGACTGCCGCGCGGGGTTGGTCAGTTTTGTGATAGAAGGAGTTTCGTCACAAGACATTTCAATTTTACTTGACCAGCTAGGTATCGCGATTCGAGCGGGGCATCACTGTGCAATGCCGTTGCATAAGCAGTTGGAAATCAAGGCGAGCTGTCGAGCCAGTTTCTACTTGTACAACACACTAGATGAGGTCGAAGCAATGGGCGCGGCGTTGAAGAAAGTCGTTCAGCGGTTGCGTTAGTTTGCCATTTGCATGGCGCTGGCGTTTGCATGGCGCTGCCATGGCTGACGTTTCTATTTTCGTTTCGTAAGCAAAGCGATCGCTGTGATTTGAGCGACGGCGAGCACGAAGAAAAAGATACCCATCGCGTACCAACGAGCAGTCGCTGATGCTGCGACCTCGTGTTTGGCTGGGTGTGTTAGGCACAGGTAACCAATGAAGCACGAAGCCGCAATTGAGATGGTTAGCTTGCCGGTGAGAAGTGTGCGCCACATAGTTAGTTGAGCAGGTACGTTGCGTGCTGATAAAACGGTTACGGAGTTTCCAGAGGCTTTTGCCCAATGAATTGGTAGTACGGCGTTTTTAATAGCGGTACGTACGGCATGCGGTTTCGCGCCTCGACCAAGTGTGTTTGCTCAAAATGGCTGCGTAGAAAAGGCAGATGATCTGGGGAGGGAAAGACATTGTCTGTCGCGAACCACGGCTGCCACAAAGATCTAGCGAGCCAGCCTTGTTTTCGGAGATCCTCGGGCGGATGCTTTCTGCCGACGTAAAAATCAACAACGCCAATGTATCCACCCGGTTTCAGCATCGCGAGGGCATTTTCAATTGCCGAAAACCAATCCGGGATCATTGTCAGTGAGTAGGAAAACGTTACGACATCCGCCTGGCCCTCGGGTGGGCGAAATTTAGTTGCATCGGCGGCGATTGCTTCCGCATTCTGCCACCCTCGAGCGGTGAAACGCTCGGTAGCAACTTTTAGTAATGATTCTGAGAGATCGACGACATAAACTTTTTTCAAAGACTCAATATCGTTGGCAAGGTTTTCGATATTGGCACCCGTCCCGCCTCCCATGTCGACCCAGACTCCGTCGGTTGGCCGCGGGATGGCTTCCCATAACTCTTCACGGCCTTTGAGCAGTCGCTTGCGAAAATCATCGTAAGCGGCGGCTTGACCTCCGTAGAAGCTTTCCATTCTCTCCGCATGATTGTCACCACGGACTGGCTTCACCAGCATGTGATAGAGGACTTTCATGTCAGAAATAAACGCCATGGGATTGTACCGGGGTAAGGACGGTCTTCATTCAGTCAGACTGTTGAAGTTCATTGCAAAGTAACGTGGGGAGTTAGGCATTTATATCGGCGATAAAAAAGCTGCCGTAGGTATGAACTCGATCTTTTTGGTGGAGTTCGTTTGCCAGCGATTCGTTGTAGCTTAGGGATGGGCTGATATTCTGAATTTGACCATTCCGATTGACTTGAACCTGCTCAATAAAATCAGTTCGTAATCCCCCGCTTCGCCAGATTGCGCGAGCATTGGGAGCGGCCCGGTCGAAAATCGCTTGCCATTCAGATTCGAGAAGTGGGAAAAATTGATCGCTCAGCCAGTCCATGTGATCGAGGAGAATGTAGCGTGAAATCGTACCTTCATGTTTCTCAAGAAACCCTTGCACCGAATCGGTGTGGGTGGAAACTTTGTCAACGAGTCCCCCTTTGAGTTTTTCGAAATTATCTTCTTTGAGATATTCCGGACAGCATTCCCGGGTGTAGGCGCCATTCATGTAGACCCGCCAGAAGTAATTGTCTTTAAGCGGCAGGTCCAGAAATACGCTTTCCATGCAATCGCGGATGAATTTAACCAACCCTCCTTCGTATTGCGTTTCAATCTGTTTTCGTTGCGCTTTGGGGACCCCTAGCATCGACATGGTGGTATCGCGATTCATCGCGAACTTCATCAGGCTAGACCAGAATTTTTTCTGTAGGTGGTTTTCGTAAATCTCTCGCTGTTCTTCGATGGTTTCCGCGTTTAGCAACGCGTCGAGATGGGGGCGGACACGAATCACGTTATCTGTGTAGGCGCAAATAATTCGGGCAACGGTGCCGGAGGTTCCGCGGTAGTAGAATGATTTTTTCCGATGATCAAACCATTTGATTTTTTTGTCCCAAAATGACTGCGACCAGGCCGGCAGGCTTGCGCGGAGTTTTTGCTCATAAATCTTTTTCGCGCCGGGCAGTCGCCCCTCGCCAAACATTTTGAAGAAGTCATCGAATTCAAGATTCCGAATCGCGCTCATTTTAAGATCGAGTAGCGCATTCTGTCGCGGATTCATGTCAACCGCGTTGACGTGATTAGGTTCGGCGAGTGCGTAGTCGAGTGAATTGCATCCGGCTGAGGTGATGACGAGCACGTTGTCATCTGGACCTAAGTCGAGGGCCACTCGGTCAAGTCGTGGGTCTTCCCAGCAGGTATTGTAAACGAGGTTGTTGCCATGGACGGTTGTAAAAATCCGTCGATTAACCCAATCCGAAAACGCCATGTTATTCTGTCACTCATCGATTTGGAATGAAAATTAAGCACGAATTGTATCAACTGAAGCGTTGAATCAAAACCGGCTTAAACGGAAGAATGGCGACTTGAATCGCGGTTTTGCGAGCCTGATAGGTGTAAGAGAAGAACTGCGGATTAGAGATTATTTGACTTTGGCATCGGTCATTCGGTAGATAGACCACACATTTCCATCAGGCCCTTTGTATTCTTTCAAAGAAAATTTTCCTTCGATTGAGATGGGACGGACGGTAAAGTCGGTTTCGAGACCTGCCTCAAGCCGCACAAGCACGCAATCAAAAATCGCCGCACCGGGACCAAAGCAGCATTCTTTATTGTCTCTCACAAAGATGAATTTTGAGAGGCCGCTCTGGGTGAAACTGGGTCTGATGTAGCCGCGAAGTTTGACCGTGGAATTGTGGTAGCCATTGATCTTTGGCGTCAAAAGTTTGCGGTCGAAGCGGCTGCCCTTTTCCATCTCAAATTTAAGATCGTCGAAGGTTAGGTCGAACTTCTTTTTGGCAGATTGGGGGGCGGTTTGAGAGGCAGGTTTCGCCTGTGGCGTCTTGGGCGAAGCGGTCGTGGTTTCCTGAGCTTCGGCAGCGGGTTGGAGGGTAAGCCATGTACAGCAAATGCTGGCTAAGAGCAGAGCAACAGAGAAATTGTTTTTCATGGTGGACCGCCTAGATTTGACTTAAAAAAAATTCAAGGCAAGCTCGGCAACCGGTTGGTAGCTTCGATTGGTTAGCGGATCTGGTCTGCCTCAATTTCATAGTATACCCGAGGGACCTCCTCTTCTGAAGTCTGTTTCGTTGCTTGATTGAGACGGAAAGTTCCGGCAATTTTTCGTAATGAGTAGTTATGATCGACTGTTTCATCGCCAATGATCTTAATTGCGACGACCTCAGTGATTTTTGGGTTGCCACCAAAGCAGCAGTCTCCAAAATCTCCCACGAGGATGAAATTCTTGAGCTTGGTTCGCTTGGCTCCCGGGCGAACGTAGCCTTTTAAGAAGACTTTGTTCCCGTCATATTTCTTTGCTTTTTCAGAAAAGGGCAGGGCGGTTTTGATGTTGGGGCGTAGGTCACCGTAGGAGATTCTAAGGTACCCTTCAGGGACCTCGGTGGCATAGTCATAGACATGAAAGATCAGGCCAGAGACGGTCAGGATGAGTCCTGCGACAAAGCCTATTTTCCCAATCATCAGTCCCGATAATTCTTCGGGGAAGCGTCGGAAGTTTCCCAGGGCGACCAATCCAAAGACGGCTGCTAAAAAGGGCAGCAGGACAAAATGGGCTGCCATTAAAAAGGTCAAGCCGCCCAGAATTGCAAAAATTAAGGACGCGACTGCAGCCTTACTAATGGAGCGGTATTCGAATTCGTTAACGGGTGGGTGAGCCGAGATTTCGGAATGATTTTCTTGCATGGTCGCAAATAGACAAACACGATTAAAAGGTTCAGTTAGTTCAACGCGGAAAGACATCAGTTTGCTGCCGACCTGAAAGTGTCGACGGGCGACTCATGGTAATTCAAAATGAGCGGAAATTGGGAATCCAAATGAGCCAGTTCAACAAGTTGCCGCAAGCTATTGGCAGTTTAATTCCGTTTTTAACGGCAATTCGTAGTCTGGAGCTCTCGCATCGCTTGAATCCAGCTTAAAAAATCAACCGCTCAAACCACCCATTTACCACTGTCCAAAGCAAAACAAAGATCGCGATGGAAAATGCCAAAGGAATTAACAGGATTTGCCAAGTCAAGTTTGGGGTGACCGCCGCCGCAACGGTAGCGGTGGGCTGTCCAGATTCCGAACCTGAGATCGTGACGTCTTGTCCTTGTGATACGAACACTTCGCGGGGAGGGTTCAGAGGGGCTGGTGCTTTGACTAATTCAATATCCTCGGGAGGAGCGATCAAAAGAGTCTGGGTTTCGGTGATTGCTGTTCCCGCGAGGTCAAATTCGGCAGATAAGGCATCCGCCGGTGTTGCAAACGTGCTGGTGATAGACGTATTCGCCGGTTCCTGCGGCAGGGGAATCTTTCTCACCAACTGAGGTGATGAGGTGTTCTGTTGAAATTCAGAAATCGGCAAATCGGATTTCGAGGGATCGGCTCTGTTCTTTTCAGGGGCGGTTGCCGGTGAAGTATCGGGTTCCCCTTTTTGATCTTCCTCTGGTTTGTTTTCTTCTGGTTCGTCATTGTCCCAGTCGTCATCACTGTCACCCACACCTAGAAAGAAATCGGCACGCTGAACGGATTCTGGGTCAATCTTGCGAAGTTCTTCGATGTATTGTTTGGCTTCGGGTTTAGGGCAGGCGCGAAGGTACGTGATGACAGGCACGCGTAGCCAGTTGGAATCAGAATCCGCGTCTTTAAACATCTGAACCAGTCGCTCCATTACTGACCAGTCTTTCCATCGAGCAAGATCGGGGATGATCATGTCTGCCATTTTGGGGCGGTCGAGTAGGTGTCGAATGGCAATCACGATTCGCTTTTTGGGAATCAAGTCGACTTCAGTGCCGTGAAACCGCAGTGCAGAAACGGCAGCGAGAGTATCGACGTAATCGACTTCCTGGTCTTCTAGAAATGTCTTTTCGATCAGATCGACTCCGTCTTCACCTTTGAGCGTTAGGTAGCATGCGATCAACGCATCCAGACCCGCTCTCTTTTTACGGCTACCGGAATTGATGAGATCTTCGAGCAATTTTGTATCTTCAGGCTTTCCACAAACGCCAAGCATTGTGAAATATAGACGGCGCCGGCTAACCGAAGTTTCCGGGTTGTTTATCCAGCCAATGATTTTTTCGCGATCCATTTGATCTTTCATCGCGATCAGGTCCTCGTAGGGAGCCTGAGCAAATTCGTCATAGGCATCGAACGCAAGGACGGATTCTTTATCCTCGAAGAAGTTTTGAAAAAAGACTAATCTCTCAGGGCCTTTCTCCGGGAGCATTTGGATATCCGAAAGGTACTTAAAAACCCGATCACTGGCTTTCATTGGCGTCGTCCATGAAACCTTTGGCGGGTCGACACCCATCACCAAAAATTTCTGACCGATAGGATAATTCCCGACCAGTTGAGTCTTGAAGCTCATCGCTTCACTGACGAATTTTTTACCCTTCAAAACCTGTTCGATCTCAAATTTGGCTTTCGGGAAATCTGCATTGGGATCATCGCTAGGGGGTGGGATTTCAACCAGTTTGGCGACGACGGCGATGTCGTTTGAGTTAAGTTGGTCAGAGAACGTCATTGCGACTGCTGAACAAAACGGACAAGCGTTCAGGGTCGCTTCGGTGTTGTTGGCTTCGACCCCGCGAGGGACGTTAAGCACCGCAACTGCCAACAGGAGACTGGCAAATGCGGTCAATAGGCGAAGCGTTCTGTGGTTTCTCTTGAACATAAAACGAATTAAGTTTTTCGTGGTTAGTTGTGTTTTGCTGCGAGACAAGAGGTTGATGGTTTTAGCGGGCCCTCAAGGACCTGTTTCCGCCCTGTATACGCAAGTCACATCGTATCGGTTTTGGCAAAAAAAAGAAAACGAGCTATTGCAAAGATATGTTAAAATCCCTGAAAAAGTGAGGGAAATTACCAAGATTTGAGACTTTGCTACTTCCCGAGGGATTTGGAGACATCCGTTCGGTAGGCTGAAATTGCCGGGTAGATTCCGACGACCACAGCGAGCAGCATCAAACCGGGGATGACTAACAATTCCGGCGATACTGACCCGTTAATGAGACTTTCGGGGATAAAACCGAGAGTTAACACCGAAATGTCGACCGCCGGAGCGAAATCGAAGAAGCCTAATGGGACTCCTGTCGAGTTTTCTACACTGGGTCCGAGGACTCCGTTCAGGCTGTGACCGAGGAACCAGCCGAGTAAACCTCCCATCAGTGCTAGCAAAACTGATTCGCAGAGAATAATACTCATGACCCTTGTTCGGTTGGCACCGAGCGCACGCATGACGGCGATCTCGTGCTTTCTTTGGTTCATAGAATTGTAGATTCCAACGAGGATACTGAGGGCAGAAACGATGCAGATCATGCAGGTCAGTCCCAGTAGAAGCCAGCGGATTGGGTCGACGAACACTTGGAATAGGGAGGCGACCTCCATGACTGGATTGACGGCCTGGGCTGCTTTTTGAGATCTTTCGGGCCGATAGGAAGTCCAGTCCAGTGTTGTTTCGAGATCGCCTTCGTTAATTTGTCCAGGTAAGAAATAGCCAATCGCACCGACTTCGTCGCTTAGGGACGTGCGAACCAAAATCGAGGTAACCTCTCGTTGTTCGATAGGCAGCGGAATCCTCGTTGCATTTTGCTTTCTGGCGAACTCATCTTCTTCCGAGAGTGCTGGTGTTTCGGCAGTCGTCTGGTCTGTCGCGGCGGCGGGACTGTCGTCGATTGTTTCAGGGGCGTCACCTTCGTCATCAAAAAAAGAATCGTCGAGCGGGTCGAGCATGACCTCATCTTCGGGTTCTTCGTTGAGGTCATCTTCAGTTTTTAGAACGCCATCTTTTTCAATCGTCTTGGCGTGATCTTCCATGAGGAAGAAACCTTCCATGTTCAAAAAGACAACTCGATCATTGGGGGTACCGGTGCCCTCAATAATTCCGACAACTGTGTAGTCTTGTTCGTGAATGTGGGCGCTGCTGCTGTTGGGATCGCCATGAGTCGCTTGTAGTTTGTCGCCGAGTTTTATGTCGCAACGGTCGGCAACGATCGAACCCACTACGCATTCGAAGAGGCCATTTTCTTCGCTCTTTTCAACAAAATTTCTTCCTTCTGCGAATTCAAATTTTTTGTTCGAATCGATGTCGAGAACGAGGTCGGTAAAGAAATTGGGAGTGGTTCCGACACACCGAAAAGCGAGTTGAGTTTCCGGGTCGACGTAGTAATCGCCCTGACACAAGGGGACCGCAATGTGGGTGTAGCGTTTGTAAAGCCCGCGTTCGTTGAGTTTCATTGCCGACGTTTGTTGGAAATCAAACGCGTCTTTGATGAGCGCATCCGAGAGTGCGGCTCCGATGCCGGCTGATCCCGGCAGAATCGGCGAGGTCAGTCCCATCGTTTCATCGACAGTTTCCTTGGCATGGTAGGCAATCGAGTTCTTGAGGTCGCGGGCGCGGGTTTCTTTGTCGCAAAAGGCCAAGTAATACTCGTAGGGAATGTTCTCAACGGGTTTGCTCAGATAGTAGACCGAGTTCAGGGTCAACTGAAGTCCGCCCCCACGGGCGCCCACGATGATGTTGTAGCCAAAGCTGTTGTTGGCTCGGAATGATTGGGAAACAACTCCGTGGATCGTCAGAACAGCTACGACCATCGTGACACCGAGGCTCATCGAGACAATGGTCAGTAGTGACCCAAAGCCACGTTGTTGGATGCTCCGCCATGCGATCTTAAATGAATTCATACTGCTTGATCTTAAAGCTGGGTGTCTTGAAGCTGGGAAGTCTTAAAGCTGGGGGACTTAGGGAGTAGGTTGCTGGGCGGTAGTGTTTTCCGATGGTTTTGCCTTGGCGTCGCCGACAACCAGGTTCAGTTGGTCGAGACGTTCGACACGTTCAAATTGTTCGGCAACCTCCATCGAGTGCGTCACCATCAGGAGGGCGATTTTTTCAGTTTCACAGCTTGATTTGATCAGATCGATAATCTGTTGCTGATTCCCTGGGTCAACATTGGCGGTGGGTTCATCAGCGAGAAGTAGCGAGGGGCGATTAGCGAGTGCACGTGCAACGGCGACTCGTTGTTGTTCGCCGACGGACAATTGATGTGGTTTATTGTTAAGGCGATGCCCCAGCCCGACTCGATCCAGCAGCGTTCTTGCGCGTTCGGGCGATCTTTTCTTGCTGGCGAAAGTCATTCCTAGGATGACATTTTCGTAGGCAGAGAAACCAGGGAGCAAGTTGAATGTTTGGAAAACGTAGCCAAGTTTATCCGCGCGAATTCGATCTCTCGCTGATTCTGAGTAGCGAGTTAGTTCGACGTTGTCGAGGAATACTTTGCCTGAATCGGGGTGAGTGATTCCGGCAATGGTGTGCAGCATGGTTGTTTTTCCGCATCCGCTGGGACCGATGAGGATTACTTGCTCGCCGGACGCAATTTCGAACTCGGGAATGTCCAAGATTGGCACCCGCTGCTTGTCCGGTTGAACGAAGCTTTTCTTAATTTGATGGAGCTTAAGCATTCAGAATGATTTTGATGGTTTGAGGGTTGAGGTTTCCACAAAACAAAGGAGCAGAGGTTGATTTTTCCAAATCGGGAAGAGCATTGCCCATTCCAATGGATGCTCGGCGTTTTAAGATATTAGCTGCTAAAATGGGTTACGCCCAGATTGGGTCGTTCGTTCTCTCTAAATTAACTTACGCTGGTTTTTCGGACGATTTAGCGGTTACGCGCTCGGATTTCGCGACTGAGGCGACGTTTATTATCTGCATCTTTGAGTGTTTGGCGTTTGTCATGTAAGTTTTTGCCGCGGCCAACTGCAACCATGACTTTGACAATGCCTCGTGCGTTGAAATACATTCGCAGCGGAATAAGTGTTAGCCCTTTTTCAAAGGCTTTGGTTGAGAGTTTGTCCAATTCTCGTCGATGGACAAGGAGTTTTCGCGACCGCTTTGGTTTGTGGTTCCAGAAACTGGCTTGCCTGTACTCGGCGATATCAGCCCCAATTAGCCATAGTTCGCGATTCTCAACCCGAACGTATGCTTCATTGAGTGAGATATTCCCTTCGCGAAGGCTTTTGACTTCGCTGCCAATGAGCATGACTCCGCATTCGACCTGCTGGAGTATCTCGTATTTATGACGAGCTTTGCGATTCTCACAAATGACCTGACTTTGATCGTCGGCGCTCTTCTTTTTCGTTTTCTTTTTGTTCTTTTTTTGAGCGGCCATGGTACTTCGTCGGTGGAAAAGGACAGTGAAACTTACACCAGAAATTGAGAGAGGTACACACTATGGAACTCAGCTTGGTGAGGAAACTGAGTTGGCGGCTTTGCGTTTGAAGAGAAGTGCTCGGCGATGCCGGTCAAAAGTCTGCTGCCGAGAGCTGATCCCTAAATGCCAGTTTATACGGGAGTGGACGTGGAACTACGCAGGAAATGAGCGGATTTAGCATCTGGCGAAAAAACACGGCAAAGCCTAGACTGAGGGCGTGAGAAACGGCGGAATCGTGAATCAAAAGCCTGTTTTGCAGGCATGTGGGAAGCGAGTGTTCTACGTCGATGCGTTATTATTATCGGGCTTGGACGGATATTATTTCGGCTGAAAGCGTTTGTTCGAAACGCCGGCAGAATCTAAGAGTTTTTCGGGAACGGCCCATCCCCATCCTGTGTTCGTGTTTTTGAGAGTAGAGGTTTGCAATGAGCGGTTTACCCGTAATTAACGGCGGCAATTCGACCGAGGGTGGATCTTGCGGTGGTGGCTCGTGCGGTTCAATGGGGGGAAGTTCGTCTCAGCCATCCGCGCGGTTGCCAAAATGGTTGAAGCGTCAGATTCCCAAGGGCAACAATGTTGGGGCGACCGCCAAGCTGCTCGATGAGCTCAACCTTGAAACGGTCTGTGATAACGCGAAGTGTCCTAATCGAATGGAGTGTTATTCTCAGCAAACTGCGACGTTTATGATTCTCGGAAAAACTTGCACGCGACCCTGCGGCTTTTGTGCCGTAGAACGTGGCCGGCCGGGGGCTTTAGAGCTGGACGAGCCTGAACGCGTAGCGGAAGCCGCGCATCGACTTGGCTTAAAGCACGTCGTGATCACGTCGGTTACTCGCGATGACCTTCCCGATGGCGGTGCGGATCATTTCTATCAGTGTGTTGTTGCCGTAAGAGAAAAAACTGGCGCGACCGTCGAAGTTTTGACGCCGGATTTCGTGCATAACAAACCCGCTTTGGATCGTGTGATTGAATCGGCTCCGGAGGTCTTCAATCACAATGCCGAAACAGTTCCCCGCTTGTACCGTCGCGTTCGAGGTCCCAAATCAGATTATCGCTGGACGCTTGGTTTGCTTGAGCGGGTAAAAGAAGTGGATCCTGGAATCAAAACCAAGAGTGGCTTGATGCTGGGGCTCGGAGAAACCCACGAAGAGGTTTATGAAGTCCTTTCAGATTTACTTGATATTGGCTGTGATTTTCTGACCTTAGGACAGTATCTTCAGCCCTCACTGGATCGATATTTACCTGTGGTTCGTTACATTCCGCCGGAGGAATTCGCGATGTTGGGTGAGAAAGCAAAGAGCATGGGGTTCAAAAAGGTTGCCAGTGGGCCCTTCGTCCGAAGCAGTTACCACGCTCGAGATATGGCTGAAAGCTTCTAAGTTGGAGTTTGAATTAGAATTCCAAGACGGGTTTTTCGCACGGATTTAAGCGGTTTTCCTCTACGTGGATGATCTGGAGGGACGGATCGATTAGACGTTGGGGGAATGGGCGAAAGGTTTTCCCTTCTCATTCAAAAATTGGATACCTTGCAACGTGATAGATGTGACAATCAATGGTAAAAAACAGTCCTGCAGCGAAGGGCTGACGATCGCGGAGTTGCTCGATTCACTCGGGATGAACTCACGGGCGATTGCTGTTGAAATTAACCAGCAAATTCAACCCCGTGATACGCATCGCCAAGTTGAGGTGAGCGACGGGGATATTTTAGAAATTGTTACCTTGGTGGGAGGTGGCTAACATGAGTGATTCCATTTCGGAAAAGCCGAGCCAAGCCGAAGAAGTTTCGGGTGATCTCGATCAGTTTTGCATTGCTGGACATACGTTTCAGAGCCGATTGATTTTAGGCTCTGGGAAGTACGACTCGTTTGAGGTAATGCGAGAGTCGTTTGAGGTTGCTGAGACCCAATGTGTTACCATCGCGGTTCGTCGCGAAAAACTGCATGACAGTTCTGGAAGAAATATCTTAGATTTTGTTGACCCCTCGCGTTTGGTTCTTCTGCCTAATACTGCCGGTTGCTATGACGCAGAAACTGCGGTGCGATGTGCCAAAATGGGCCGAGAGATACTTCGAGGGTTGGAGAATCCTGGTGCTGATTGGGTAAAACTGGAGGTGCTCGGTGACAGTCGGTCGCTTCTGCCAGATCCAATCGAGCTGCTTAAGGCGACGGAGGTTTTGGTTAAAGAGGGCTTTCAGGTGCTCTGTTATTCGAGTGATGATCCAATTGTCGCTCGACGGCTCAAGGACGCTGGTGCAACCAGTGTAATGCCAGCGGGAAGCCCGATTGGTTCCGGACTAGGCGTGATTAACCGAAACAGTCTTCAGATCATTCTTGAAGATCTGAAGCATGGGGATCCCGACTACCCGGTCATTATTGACGCGGGTGTGGGGACGGCAAGCGATGTTGCTGTCGCAATGGAATTGGGATTTGATGCAGTTCTGCTGAATACTGCAGTGGCAAGGGCGACGGATCCAATTCGAATGGCAGAGGCGATGAGCTATGGTGTGAAAGCGGGGCGACTGGCATACCAAAGCGGCCGCATTCCAATGTCTCGATATGCGTCTGCAAGTTCCCCCGAAGTAGGGGTTATCTCCAAGCGGCAGCAGTGATTTTGCTGAGGAATTAGTTAGTTTTGGTTCCCCATGTAGCTTGCCCAGGTTTTTCATTTTCAAATAAAAAACTCCTTGACTACAAGTTCGACTCTAACTATTCTTAAGTCAGATTGTATCGGTTATTATGCCTAGATTTGGGCAGACACCGCACGTTGTGTTGTGAAAACGCAACAAAACACCACTGAATGAGCAGCTTAGAACGGTAAAAACATGAGCAATTTTTGGAATTTCACTAAGTACGGTTTTGCATTGGTTGCCCTTCCTTTGGCAGTCACAGCGGCCGCCTCGGCACACCAACGCATCGCGAACGCAACGCCAATTAGTCTGGAAGTCACCCCCGTGGTTTCCACGTTGGCGAACATCGGTGTTGAGCGTTGTCACACCGTCGCACTAAACCGAATTGGAGGCGTCGACGGTCGTATTGTTTCGTTCGCTTCCAATCAGTCTGACCGCGGGCTTTCGGATCTTGTTGTTCGGTTTGTGAAAAATGGAAAAACAATTCGTCAGGGTAAAACCAATTCAGACGGCGTTTTTAGTGTCAACAACGTGCCTGAAGGTGTTTACTCGTTCATTGCATCGGGTGAGAACGGCTACGCTGCTTACAGTGTTCAAGTCTTGGCCGATTCGACTGGGCAGCTCCCGCGTGTAGTGGAAGTTGCTGCTGTTCCAGAAGTCAAAGCAGTCGACCGTCTAATCGGCAAGCAGGTGCGGGCTAAAGTCGTACCGGCCGGGGGCAGCAGTGCTGAACTAGCTGAAGCAGGGGTGAATCGCGTTATCGTTGAGGATGGTAATCTGTCCGGAAGAGTTTTGGATTTGGATGGCAACGGAGTCGCCCAAATGCAAATTGATATTCTCAAGGACGGTGTTTCTGTTGCCAGTGTGATCAGTGGAAACGATGGCGAGTACATCGTTCCCGATGTTCAACCTGGTGCCTATGGCATGGTTGCTGCGGGAGCAAACGCCGTAGCGGTCGTTGGCTTTGAAGCAGTAGAAGTTGCCGGTCAGGCTCTCGAGGGAAGCTTTGTTTCTACCAAAGGTGACATGGTTCCTACCTACGGCGAAAGTTTAGTTGTTTACGTCGCTGCAGGTCAGGATCTTTCTTCGGAAGTCGTTGTTGAGGAAGAGTTCGTTTATGAAAATTCTTCCATCGAGTACATTGGTCAGTCGATCGCTTGTGGTGGAGCTTGCGGTAGTTGCGGCCCCGCCGCAGATTCCTGCTGTTCTCCTGCCCCGTCTTGTGGTGGCGTTTTCGGTGGCGGTGGCTTTGGTGGTGGAGGCGGAGGTCTCGGCCGGTTGGTTGCCATTGGCGGTTTGACGGTAGGTGTCGTCGCACTTGCTGGCGACGGTGGAGCAACACCCGTTTCTCCAGTTACTCCTTAATCACTGCAAGAGTTAGAAGATTTCAATTGATAAGCCGGGTGACAATTCGCCCGGCTTTTTTCGTGCCGTTAAGCTGTTGGCTAGGTGAGGCGTGCCAGTTTGGTTTAAGAGGCCCGTTTTAGTCGATTTAGCGGGACATAGTACTTCTTGTATTTCCGGCCGTCGTCGTACCGTTGTCCGCGTGCATGAGGGACGAGCACTGTCGCCCGCTTGGTAATTCGATTGACGTGCCCCTGCATGATCAGTCCGTCAGCATGAAACTGAACCTGATCGCCAGGAGAGATTCCCAGTTTCTTTTTCGCCAGGTCTCTCGGGGTAAGCAATTGGTGCTTGGACTCGGTGTGTCCAAAGAATCGACGGACGATATTTTTAAATGGGTTAGCTGAGCAATTTGAGTTGGTCCATAAGAGCATTTCAATCAAGTGAACCATTTCGTGTTCCATGATTCTTTGCAGCGCTTCCAGGCGATCCTTGCATTTAATCCCGCTAACAATTGCATTTTCCTCGTCGCGAAAAGAAGCGAAAAGAGGAGTGGTTGCGATTGCGATTTCAAAATCGATTTGCGGTTTTCGCTTAATCTTTGTCGTTTGCATTGTCGTCATTCCACCGGCAGAGGTCATGCGGGTAGAGAGTCGAAACGAAAGAGGGCGATGGGCGGTGCGTTCGCAAAGTTTTGCGACCTCGCCCTCAAAGAAATATTCATCATTGATTTGAAACAAGAGGCCGAGATCTGAACTGCACAAATTGCTGAAATTACCTCGGTCAATGCTGCGGGCATTGGTGCGCATATATTGGTAAACCGCCTCTGCTGCGTGGGCGCGAGCGTCCGGTGAAAATTGGCGGTTCCGCACAATCGATGAAAGGTTTCGTTGGATGGAGTTACTGGGCATTAAAATTGGTATCGTTTTTTGGATCGCTCCACGAACGTAAAGCGGAATTTAATCTTGAAAGATTGGTCAAAGATTTGCAAGTTTTTGGAGCGGATTCGGGTTGGTTTTTAGCTTTGAGGAAATTGTTTTCGGATCATTTTGTTGGCACGTGCTGCAGCAAAAAGACTAGCGTCTTGTTTCGATCGGTGGAATTCCATTCGAAACGAATTCTCGGGTGGCTGGAAGGTAAAAAAACTGCCAGTTTTGAGTTGCTA
>JAAEMV010000348.1 GCA_024225195.1 Planctomycetaceae bacterium
GCAAGGCTATCACTCGATGGTCATCTTTTGGTGGTCAGTGGACGGGCGAGTTTCGAATTAATGCAAAAGGCAGTCGTCGCGAGAATACCAGTGCTGGTGGCGGTAGGCGCACCGTCCAGTCTGGCTGTTGAATTGGCGAGAGAATTCAACATGGTTTTAATAGGATTTACTTCGGGTGAACGGTTTAATGTTTACGCCGGTGACGATCAAATAAGTTAGTAAACTAATTGGGGCGTATCTGTCCGGAGCCATGAACGCGGTAATTAAAACAAGTTAACTGTTCGACACCCACCGGACCGCGGGCGTGCATCTTTCCTGTGGCAATTCCAATTTCTGCTCCCATCCCGAATTCCCCACCGTCAGCAAACTGGGTTGAAGCATTGTGCATTAGGATTGCCGAATCAATTTCGTTCAAAAAGCGGGCAGCGGTTTTGTCATTAGCGGTAACGATTGATTCAGTATGTTGTGAGCTATACTGATTGATATGTTCGATTGCCTCGGCTACCCCCTCCACAAGTTTGACCGAGATGATTGCATCGAGGTATTCGGTCGCCCAGTCGGAATCGCTAACAGGCAGGCAACCTTCGACGTTTTCTCGGATCGATTGTTCTGCTCTAACCTCACATCCTGCGTGCTGCAGTTTTTGGATTAATGCCCGTACATGTTGAGGTGACCACGCGGTGTCAATTAAAAGTGTTTCTGCCGCTCCGCAGATGCCGGGTCTTCGCATTTTGGAATTAAGCACAACCTGAACCGCCATTTCAAGCGACGCCTCTCGATCGACATAGACATGGCAAATACCATCGAGATGGGCGAAGACAGGGACTCGAGATTCGTTTTGGATTCGAGCCACCAACCCTTTGCCGCCGCGGGGGACCACGACGTCGAGATTACCGTTAAGGCCTGTTAGCAATTCTCCGACTGCAGCGCGATCCGTGGTAGGCACCAATTGAATAGATGTGGGTGGTAGATTTGCCGCACGAAGACCCGCTAGTAGGCAATCATGAATTGCGGTGGCGGAATGGTAGGAATCGCTTCCACCGCGAAGAATCACGGCATTTCCAGATTTTAAACAGAGTGCGCCGGCATCGGCAGTAACATTAGGCCGACTTTCGTAAATCACTCCGATAACACCGAGTGGGGTGCGTACGCGATCAATCCGAAGGCCGTTGGGGCGATTTGAGGTCGAAATGATTTCCCCGACAGGATTGGGGAGATCGGCGATCGTATTCAGTCCGGCGGCAATGCTTTCGATTCGCTCTTCATTGAGTATCAGACGATCGAGCATGGCAGCGGGTAAATTTCCCTTTTCCGCCTTTTCTTGATCGCGTTGGTTAGCGACTAAAATCTGATCAGATTGGCTGATAATTGACGCAGCAGCAAACCGAATCGCGTTTGATTTGGCGAGGTCATCTGTTGTGGCCAAAATTCTTGCTGAGGCCCGGGCGTTATGCCCCATGTCTTGCATCGTTTGAGCAATGTTCATAGCGGTCTGTTTAGAAGGTAATATTTCAACGCGAATAGCGAATGTTTCCTACGTCCAACATCTTAAGCTACATTGACCTGGTCAGTCATCCAGTAGCGCTGGA
>JAAEMV010000349.1 GCA_024225195.1 Planctomycetaceae bacterium
CTTGATTACCGACGCCGACCCGAACTGCGAATGCTCGACCGTGCCCACGAATTCGTCATTGGAAAGATGAAGACAGCGATCCAAACATTAGGAATTCCAGTGGAAATGAAAGGGACTTCGGATCTTACCTTTCAAGGTCAGAAATTTTCAGGAAATGCTCTGAGGTGCAAAAGGAATTGGCTTATCTACCACGGGACTTTGTTGTGTGATTTCGATTTAAGCCTGATCGCCCAATGCCTCGGAAAGCCGATTCGAGAACCGGACTATCGCGAGGGACGCAGCCATATGGACTTTTTGACACAACTCCCAACAACGAGTCAAAAATTAAGTGAAGCAATTGTTTCGCTATGGAGACCAGAATTACAAACCAAAACCTGGCCCCAGGAACTGACAAATCAGCTCATTCAAACAAAATACCAGCAAGACCAATGGAATTTCAAGATCTGAACTAACAGCAACTCCTGATTGAATCACCTATTCGTCGAAGAAAGAGTTTAGAAGCTTTAACTATTTTGAATCGAAGTAAGCAAGTACATCACTTCGCTTGAAAACACCTCGGGCGTAAACATAGTATCCAGCCATTAACATCGCGAGAAAAATAGCGAAGGCTGTAAATCCAATCGCTGCCCACAAGCTAATTTTCATAAGTGTCATTTGTTCGGGCGGTAAGGTACCGTTTTCGAGAATCTTGTTCATTTCTATCCAAGTAATAACTCCCCCCAACACCCCAAAAGCAATCCCCGTAATCTTGTAAAAAATAGCCACAGCGAGTGCAAAGGTCATTGATTTTGGCGTTCCAGCTTGACGCCGCATTCCCTTAATGCACGCCAACAGCAAGACGATGGCAGTTATCATCCCAAACAACAATATGATGACATTGCTAACTCGCAAAACGGGGTGGCGGCCAATCTGCTGAGCTTGAGACTCGAAAGAAGAACTCCCTGGTTCCGCGTCTGTCGTACCAATAAACTCGGCCGAAGAACCAAACCCATTCAACGCAGGTTGTGCCTGTTCCAAAGTGAAACTAACTTCATCACTGGAAACCGCAGGGGAACCAACACCCCCTTCAGCATTAGAGCGACTCGATGTTTGATACTGTGCAATTTCAGTGATGGCTGCCGTACAGCCTCCCAGGCAACTTCCAAGAATTCCTAAAATCGCAAGGATCAAGCAAACGGTAAGATGGAACTGCACACCACTCGGTGCAGATTTAACACCAACCGGCGGAAGCTCGCCACCCGGCATGGTCGTTTGTGCCTCAAACGGATTTTCACTCATATTTCACTTCCTAATTACTTGGAAAACAAAACAATACCAAACCGTTCGCCAAAAAGCGTCGTTTATTAGATAAATTCTCTACGAATTAACCATTAAACTAAACCCCACTTTTTCCTCAACCACCACTCGATACCAAGCAACCCAACAAATACAACGATAAAAATTGTTGCATCGGGCATTGATTCACCCAGCCTCCGCCGATTCGGGATTTCAATTTTTGTCATCGGCGGATTGTCGAGATATTCATCGAGAATTTCACTAAGTTGCTCAGGAGCAATCGCTCTACCGCCGAACTCCCGAGTTTGATCTGCCAAACGCTTCATTTGCTCCGGATTGGCAACTGGATTGGCCTTTTCCTTATCGCGATCCATTACCACAAATTCACGGGCAGATTCTCCGACCGCATTTCCATTTCTACTTGCTGCGACTTTTACCTGATATAGCCCTGCTTCGGCAAGCAATTCAGGTTCCAAGACGGACTGGAAACTAGCTCCTGACTTAGTAATTGAAATCAACTTTTCCTCACCCGAAGGTAAAATTAATTTCGCATCAAAGTCGACGTCTTCAACAACCTCACCAGCGATTGATTTAACGACCACCCCGAACTTCACAAGCGACTTTGCAGTGAACCGTCGTTTCGGTAGTTCAATTGAAACTGCCTCGTCATTACGAGCGTCCCAAAACGCGAGCCACAACACAACCTGCCTCCAAAACCGGTTATATTCGGCTTCAAACCCAAGTCGCCGCCAACGCCAAGTAGAATCACCGGCGAATACAAGAACGCGCCCACCGACTGTCGCACTCGCCATGATTGGCCGATTCGCATCATCGTCACTGACGAGATAGACCGTAGCCGTTTCTTTCACCACAATACGATTTGCCCCGACCAACGGTGGAAGATCTGCCCAAGCTTTTTTGTAACTTTCCACATCGGAAATACGGGTCAAAAAATCATTGCGGACCGGCTTTAATTTGAACGGCGAATTGATGTGCAGCTCTCGGCGAATATCTTGATCGAATTCTTGTCGCTCCCTCGCGTCCATTTTAATTGGCAGTAAATCAGCAAGCGCTGTCTTAAAGTACTGCCCAGCTCCAAAGCTATGAGTTCCACCCAACATCAACAATCCCTTGCCGGATCCCACTGCCTCGGCCAACGCGTCCCAACTCGCCGAACTGAGCGCCGTCGCATCTACGTTACAAAGAATAAATACGTCGTACTTCTTGGGATCGCGAAATTCAGACTCCAGTGTTTTTAGCGGCCATTGACGCCTGCCGTTCTCACTGGGATAAATCGGAACGAAGTCCATGTCTACAAAATCAAGTGCGGGTAGCGAATATCTTAAAAATCGTTGCTCGTTCCCCAACGCTCCGTTCACAAACAGCACACGCATCCCCTGGTCACGCACCGTCAGAAATCCGTCCAATTCATTATTTCTCACCGCTTTTTCGTCCGGCATTGGCACTGCCCGCACCTTGATTCGAAACTCCCCCGGTTCCGTTGGACGATACTTCAACTCAATATTTGTTTCTTCAAAAGGCTTGGTGGGTCGGAAAACTTCCGTTGCCACAATTTGCTCAACGCCAGTGCTATCTGAAACAACAAGTTCGACTTTCACGTTCTGGTTCACATAACCACGGGTAACCATAGTGGCTTTCGCGATCAAATCATTCTTTTTATTTACGACCAACTGTTCAGGGAAATTTGTGATCGCCACGTCAGCCAACTGCCCCGAATCCCCGGCTAATCCCAACTGCACGGCAAGTAACGGAACTTCCATATCTTCCAAAGCCTCTGCCGCTTGTGATATTTCAACTTCTGGCTCCAACGCGTTTTGATTGCCATCGGTCGCCATCACCACTGCCAACAACCGCTGATCTCGAGCATCAATACTCGTTTGATAAAGCGCTGAACCAATGTCTGTTTCAACCCCTTCCGGTTTTTCCGGAAGATTCACAACTCCGTCTTCCACACTCAACAACTGCTGACGATTATCAAACGTATAAAACTTTGTCTCGATCTTATTTTCAGCGAGCTTGGCAATGCGGCCTTCATTTTCGCGGACCATCTCAACCATTGCTTGCCACCGACTGGAATCATCGGCAACGTGAGGGAGTTCCATACTCCGCGACGAATCTAATAAAAACAATAAAATTGCAGCTTGATTCTTCTCGATTTTCTCAACACACCCCGGCCTTAACATCGCCAGAAATACGAGCAAGATCACTCCCAGTCGCAACCCCGTTAACGTCATCCGTCGAGACCGACTCAATTCGACAAACGAAGGACCGACCAGCAACATCAAGAGCGCAGCGGCAAAGACGATCGCGAGGACGATCCAGGAAAATACTGGTTGAAAAGTGATTAATTCCAATTTACGTTCGTGTTAAAACTTGGTTTAAAAGAATGCAATAAAATTTGCTTGACTGAAATTCATTTCGAATAAAAACGGTTCGACATTAAATGCTCCACAGCCAAGACGACTAACATCATCACCACAATCAACGGATAGAACTCTTTACCGCGACGCATCGTGCCTTGCTGTCTCTGGAGCTCCTCCTGCTTCGTTGCTAATTGGTATTGGTTCGCCCCAAGAAACGCGTCTAGCTCATCCATCTCGATACGAGTTAGATCAGTCACTGCATTACCGATATTTGCGCTAAAACCTCGCAAAACAATTCCCTGATCAAACTGCCCTTTTAAACGGTACTGTCCGGGCGCGTCGATGAATCGATACTTTATCTTGTTATCCACCGAATTTAAAACAGTCGGAGCTTTCTCGGGATCGGGAGCGAACGCTTGGTAAGATTCGGGGAATTTCCGCAGGTCGTTATTTAACACTGCCGTTTGTGCAACCAGTACATTTAACGACTCAGCATCTCCTTCCACGAGATACGAAGCAATGCCGTCCAACAATAAAAAGGCAGGAACCGGATTTCCAGAGAGAAGCGAATTCCAGCTCTCACGCTGAGTTACAAAACCGTATTCCGTAATTGGAGTCGTCATCACAATCACCCGCCCGGATCCAATCGATCGTTCAATCAACGCTGGCTCTCGGTTGCCGTAACGCAATAACGTTTGTGTCGGGAAACCATCCTCCATCCCTGACTCAATCCCCCAGTGAATAAACACTGGAAAACGATTCCAGAGGACTGTTGATTCATTGTCGCGAATTGAATCAAAAACTGGATGCACCAACTCCTTCGGGCTTAAAAAGAGATCGGGTTCCTCGTTAAACCACTGCTGCTCAAGAGGTCCTGACAAAACACGAGCCGCAGCAGGTGTCGTAAAACTGGCATCGGCGACACCCCCGTTGGCAGCATTGTGCCCCAGGAAAATAGCGAGACCGCCACCATTGAAGACATAACTTTCTAGCCGCTCCCAAACCTCATCCTTCCATGGTGCGGGATCCAGTAAATAGATCGCGTCATAATCTTTCCAGTCCTCCAATTGGCTGAAGGTCATCTGATCCATCGTGACAGATTCATACCGAGCAGTTCCCGCTTCGACTTTATCACGCGGAGTCAATAAACTTTCCATCACACGTGGATTGACGTCATCGGGATGCACAATCAATGCATTCTTTGTTTCTCCAACCCGAAATGTGAAATATCGTTGATTATCCACCGCCAACCCATCTTGTCCCTCCAACTCAATTTGACCGTGATACACTCCAAGCTCGAGACGCTGACTAAAGCTAAATTTCAACGGCACAGAGGCATCCTCTCGAACATCCGCAGTAACCCTTTGAGCCTCGATAAACTCCGTTGGGAAACGACTAACGCCATCTCTCACGATGGGAAGCGGAAGTTCGCGTTTCTCAATAACCATTTTCACTGACCGCTGATCGGCTGGACCAAATCGAGTCAGTTCCGTCGAAATGGAAAGTTTCCCCCGGCTAGAGATCTCGGCATTTGCAAGTTTTAATGGACCAAGCGAAAAATTTGTCGCATCCAATACCCCGACGTCAAAAACATACGTGCTGATCCCACTGTCTTTATCCAATTGCTTTACCAAGAGCTTTGGATTCTCTCCCACCCAACTCTGCTGGGTAAGATCCGTGACAACATAAACTTCTTTACGATCCTGAGGTGTTTTCTTTAGGATTCGCAGACCGGCAATCATGGCGCTGGGAACCGACCCACCCGAATAATCTGTCGCAAGCGATTCGATCCTCCGTTCGGCCGCGGCTAGATCGATTGAAAAAAAAGGGCGGTCATTATCGGTAGCTAATACGCAGACCTGACTATCGGGTGGAAATTGGCGAATCAATGATATCGCAGCTTCCTTGGCCTTTTCCAATCCGGTGCTATTTTCGCTGACATACTCCATCCGGGGAGAAGTATCGATCACAATTAATGCTGCTACCGGTGCCTGAGCATCACCTAGCAATTGGGCTGACTCCGAAGTGAGCAATTTCGACGCAGCCCACCCCCCATAAGCCAAGTGCCCTAGCAACAAGACAATCAAAATCGCCACAAGCAGACGCTTGGATGACTTACCAAACATGGCAAACGCCAGAACACCAGCCACAATCAAACCACTGAACGCAATGCCTCCCAGCGTCAACCAATTCCCAAATTCGTTAGACGCAACCGAAGGCCCCGCCAAAGCGACAGCGACCAACGCAATCAGCAGACACCGTAAAAGCAAAAGTAGAAAATGGCGAACACGCATCTTAGAGCGGTTAGTCTGCCGACCCGCAATCAAGAAACGCATAGCGGGAAACACCATCTCAACAGGCTTAGGTTGCATTAAAAAATGCAACACGATCGGTATCGAAATTAATAATCCGCCCACACCGAGCATCGCGAAATTCACCCAGGTCATGATTACCCCCTTGCCCGACGACTAAGGAGGTACTCCAGGAGCGCTTTATCAAACTGCATACTCGTATCCAGCGGAACGTAGTCGATCCCGCTGTTTCGACAATTTAATTCCAACCCCTCACGGAACGCTTGCATCTTTTCTAGGTAATCTTTTCGTGTCGCTGCCGCATCTACCTGTATTTCTTCTTGAGATTCCGGATCAAGCATTTTACAAATCCCTCGAAAGGGAAAATTCACTTCGGCCTCATCAAGAATATGAAACAGAATTACATCATGCCCACCATGCTTCAAGCGATAGAGCGCATTCAAGGTTTCCTCTTCATCTACGAGGAAATCAGAAAAAACCATCAATAGACTGCGATTTTTTAGAAGCGCCGAGATCTGAGTGAGACTATTAAGCAGATCGGTGGTTCCACTTGGTTCAAGATTTGACAACAGCGAAAGAACATTCCCAAGTTGCGTTCGCCTAGATTTTGGGGGAAGACTTTGACGCACTTTGTCGTTGAACGTCACCAAACCGACGGGATCCTGCTGCGAAATCATCAAATAAGCCAAAGCCGCGGCCAAGCAAATCGCGTAATCAAATTTATTTAATTCCTGCTCGTACGTGTAACCCATTGATTGACTCAAATCCATCAACAGGTAACCCGTTATATTTGTCTCCGACTCGAATTTCTTGATGTAGTACTTATCCGTTTTCGCATAAACCTGCCAATCAATATCTTTTAGGTCATCACCTGCGGTGTACTTGCGGTGTTCACTAAATTCCACGCTGAACCCATGAAAGGGACTCGCATGCAATCCATGCAAAAAACCTTTGACCACGAATTGCGCACGCAAATCAAGACGCTTGATCTGGTTGATCACAGAAGGTTTAAGGTACTTTTCTACTGACATTAAAAATCGCAGGTTGGATGAGTTGCACAACTAAAATCGAAGACGACCATTCCTGCCAACAACGACGAGGTTCCAATCGCAAATGGCAGAAACGTTGGCATACTTATTTCTCAAACTTAGGAACGTCCGGCTCCGGGATTTCATCCAGGAGTTTTTGAATTACATCCTCAGTAGTCATCCCCTCGGCTTGAGCTTGAAAATTCGTGCTAACACGATGTCGCAATACTGGCATGGCAACTTTTTTAATATCATCAATCCCAACTGAAAAACGACCTTCCATCGCCGCCATCGCTTTGCCGCCGGAAATCAAAAACTGACCAGCGCGTGGACCGGCACCCCAATCCACCAACTCTTTTACAAACCCGGGAGCCAATTCATCCTTAGGACGAGTCGAACGTACCAATCGAGCAACGTACTTGATGATGTAATCGCTGACGGCGACTGAGTGCACGAGCTTTTGCAAATTGACAATTGCTTTTGCAGAAAGAACTTTCCGCACTTCCTGTTTCTCATTCCTACTCGATGCAGAGAGAATCTTCTCTTCATCATCTGCAGTCGGATAACCGACTTTGATGTTAAACATAAACCGGTCCAATTGAGCCTCAGGAAGTGGGTAAGTTCCCTCCTGCTCAATTGGGTTTTGAGTCGCAATCGTAAAAAACGGGGGCGCTAAATTATAGGTTGTTCGACCAATAGTAATTTCACGCTCTTGCATCGCCTGCAACAACGCCGCTTGAGTTTTGGGAGGAGTTCGGTTGATCTCATCAGCGAGCAGGATATTTGTGAAAATTGGACCTTCGACGAATCGAAATTGACGACGGCCGTCCTCGTCCTCGTCGAGAACGTTTGTCCCCGTAATATCCGAGGGCATCAGATCGGGAGTGAATTGAATTCGTTTAAAATTCACATCCAGAATTTTGGCAATCGTGCTCACCATCAGTGTCTTCGCCAGCCCCGGCACACCTTCGAGTAAGCAATGCCCTTTCGTGAAAATCGCGGCGAAAACTTGCTCGATCACGTCCTCTTGACCAACAATCACTTTGTGAAGCTCAGTTTCCATCACCTTCCGGTGCTGACTGAATTCCTGAAGTACATCTCCGAGACTTCGTTGTTTTCCGCTCACACTGTCCTCTTGATCGTTTTTTTTCAGACTATTATTTCGGAATCCGCCAGCCAACCAAGCGGTCGCAACACACAACTAAGAAACTCATATGAATTCGATAATTGCGATCATCCGACACGAACTCGATGGTCTGCCACTGGATTGTAGGTTGGTTAGCAATTGACAGCAACGCGAAAGCTCGCGTTGTCATGTTTCAATCGGACTTATAGAATCCGAAGGAAAGTCAAGTTGGGCAAACGATGGAAATACAAATGCGCTCATTGCGGATAAAAATCATATTGTTTTTGATAATACTGGTCAGTTGGTCAGCACTGAGTCAGAATTCATCGATATGCCAAGAACTTGCCACCGATTCAGCCCCGCTGACGAAAAAACAATCTGTGCTTGAACGTCCCGTTCTGCTGCCGACTGTAATCCAGGAACGCCCTGGACGCTCGCTTTTTTCCAAAAGTCAAAAAGCTGACAAGACGCCACTTAATGCCGCGAAAGTCAACAACTCGATTACGCGAGCAGTCCAATATCTGATGAGCCGGCAAAAAGAAGACGGCTCATGGAACAAACTTACTTTTACAGGCGATACGACCGCCCTGTGTACGCTGGCTCTGCTCAACGCCGAGGCGATGAACAATCCTAATTTGGCCCCTCGGATTCTCAAATCTCTGGACTATCTAGTCGACATCCCGCAGGAATCGACCTATGTCGTGTCCCTCAGGATCATGGCGTTAACAACTGCCGACCCCCGTGGAAAAAAATATCGCCAAACAGTTCAAAGTGATGTGAACTGGCTTGTAGCTCAGCAAACCGATGCTTCGGGGTATGTCGCCGGAGCGTGGAGCTACGGATCGAGAAAAGGGCAGGGTGACTCCTCCAATAGTCAGTTCGCTATTTTGGCACTGCATGAAGCAAGTAAAATTGGCATCAAAGTCCCCAAAGCAACATGGCAAAACGCCCTCAGCTACTGGAAAAAATGTTACCTCGAAAGATCCGGTGGGTTTACTTACTACCCTGGATCCAAGGATCCGAAAGGAAGCATGACCTGCGCTGGAATTTCATCGGTCATTATTGCCGAAGAAAATTTGGTTGAGCCCTCGAAATTAATCAACGGCGAATTTGCGAATTGCTGTGTCGAAGACGACCTTAAAAAAATGGTCGATGCTGGATTCAACTGGCTGGCCAAACGATACACCGTCCGGGCAAATCCGTTACTTCAACGCGCTGACCCAAGAACTCGACTCTACTTTCTCTACGGACTCGAGCGAGCAGGCAGACTGTCTGGAAGACGATTCGTCGGAGCAAATGACTGGTATCGCGATGGTGCAAAACAATTACTGCGCACCCAACATCCACTCAACCACTATTGGCTTACCCCTGGGGGACAAGGTGAGAATAATGAACTCGTCGCGACTTCTTTCGCATTGCTCTTTCTATCCAAAGGCAAACGCCCCATTGTTATTGGCAAATACGACCACGGGGCAGACGACTGGGACTTGCACCCCAACGGAGTGCATTATTTAACCAGACGGTTGGAAAAAGAATGGAACGTAAAGCTGAATTGGCAAACGGTGACCGCTGAGAACTCCACCGTGAGCGATTTAATCGAAGCCCCTGTTTTATTCATGTCTGGCAAAGACCTGATCGGTCTCGATCAAAAACAAAAAGACAATTTAAAAGAATATTTGGAGAACGGAGGGTTTCTTTTTGCCGAAGCCTGCCAGGGGGATGGATGTGGTAACGACGGCCGTTATGACCGCGAATTTAAACTTCTTATGCTCGATCTGTTTCCTGACAGTCGACTTGAACCGCTACCTCCCAATCATCCGATCTGGAACTCTCAATACCCGATCGTCGCCAGCAAGGAACGACCACTCCTCGGCCTTCAAGCTTGCTGTCGAACCAGCGTCGTCTATTGCCCAGCCAATCTCAGTTGCTACTGGAACCTCGATCGCCCAGCGATTCTCGACTCTCCCAACGTCAATCAGCGACTGAAACTTCGAGTCGAATACTGCACCAAAATTGGAATCAACGTAATGGCTTACGCGACAGATCGAACCAATTTAAAAGAAAAGGGCGACACACCAACCCTCGCAGAAACCAATCGACAACTTCTCAATGACCGCGTACTGGTCTTTCCAAAACTCGACCACCAGGGCGGTTCTGATGACGCCCCGAATGCCTGGCGAAACGTGCTTCGCAAAATCGAGACGACCGGCCTTGAAGTTAAGTTGGATAAAAAATTAATCTCGCCTACCAACGAAAGTCTGGCTGACCACCCCTTCATCTTCATGCATGGACGCAGTGGATTTTCGTTCACGCCGGAAGAGCGAACGGCTCTCCGTCAGCACCTTGAGTATGGCGGATTTATTTTTGCAGATTCAATTTGCGCTTCGGAAGAGTTTACCAAAGCGTTCCGAAGAGAAATGACCGCCATCCTTGGTGACAAACCAATGATCTCAATACCCTCTGATCATGAAATTTGGACCAACCCAATGTTTGGCTTCAAAATTGATTCCGTCACACTACGGACCCGAAAACCGGACGGTACTTTTTCAGAAGCCAAAACGAAACCCAAATTTGAAGGAGCTGAAATCGACGGTCGTCTTGCCGTTGTCTTCTCACCTAACGACCTGAGCTGCGCTCTAGAAAATACAGGAAAATCTCAATGCAGCGGATACACTCGTGAGGATTCCCTTAAGATCAGCACCAACGTAGTTCTCTACAGCTTGCTCAGTGATTGAGCGACATAACTGCTAGTTCGACCACGGCAACGCCTGCAGATCAACATTCCCGCCGCTAATAATTATTCCGATATCCCGGGGAGTCTCACCCAAAGAATTTTTGGAACCTGCCTCTGAAAAACGCTGGATGATCGCCGCTAACGGCACAGCACAACTTGGCTCAATGATTACTTTCGTTCGCTCCCAAAAAAACTTCATCGCGGATATCGTCGCGGAATCATCAGCGAGCAAAACCTCATCCACCTCGTCCCGAATAAACGGCCAGGTCAACTGACCAAGACTGGTGCGTAATCCGTCCGCTACCGTATCGGGTGATAACTGTGGAATAAACTTCCCAGCCTTCTTGGATTGAAACGCATCATCCGCCCCCAACGGTTCGGCCCCGACAATCCTTATCCCAGGCTTCAATTCCCTCGCAGCCAAACAGGTTCCAGACATCAATCCTCCGCCGCCAATCGGCGCAACGATCATGTCCAGTTCCGGAACTTGTTCCATTAACTCTAAAGCCGCAGTCCCCTGGCCTGCGATTACATGAGGATGATCAAACGGCGGAATCAAGACCGCCCCCGTCTCGCGTTGTATTCGAGCGGCCTCTGACATTCGCGACTCAAGCGTAGGTTCGCATTCTGTGATTAGCCCCCCATATTCTCGCACCGCTGCTTTTTTTATTTCCGATGAGTTAGACGGCATTACGATATGCGCTTTCGCTCCAAACATCCGAGCAGCTAAAGCCAGGGCACCTGCATGATTACCCGAACTGTGCGTCACGACGCCGCTGGCCAATTCAGCTTCGTTAAGCTGGGCTACTGAGTTAACAGCTCCACGAAATTTAAACGCGCCGGACTTTTGAAAGTTCTCACACTTAAAAAAAACATTACACCCAACCCTCTCACTGATCGCCGCGCAGGTTAGAACCGGCGTTCGGTGCACGAAGGAACGAATCCGCTCGGCGGCATGCCGAACATCAGCAAACTGGACGGATACTGAATTCGCGTTTGTCATTTCATTTAAAACCGTATCTCGATTCATTCGATCCTCAACCCTCATAACGCGACGCAGAATAGGACAACATCTTAAACGGACTCAATTTGAATCCAAAAATAGACCGTTTTGCACGGTCTAAACCGGCACCGCCCAAAATATCTCAGCTAACCAATGAGAACCAGAAAACAGTTTTCCCCGTATTCTCCCCCGAAACACCCACCTTCTGGACATTCTAGCGAACCCTCTGGTTGGTAGAAACGTCTAAGAATCTTACAATAAAGGGTCGAGATTTTCGCCCTTCGAGTTAGAATCTCAAACTTCAATTCTGCTTTCTGACTTACCTGGACAACTTCGTGAACGAATCTAGTTCTACTGAACCTGAAAATGAAGACTCCCCCTCCGGCGCAGCGGCTCAACGTGTCGACCCTGACCGCAGCCTGGAACTCGCCCGTGCGGCGGCTAAGACCGCTGCCGAGAATGGTGGAACTGATGTAGTTGTTCTCGACATGTCAAAACACACCGCGATTTTTGATTACTTTGTCATCGCGACAGGTACCAGTCGCAGACAACTGCACGCCATCAGCGAAGAAATCGACAACACCTTGGAAAAGGTGCTCAAAGATAAACGCATGAACATCGATGGTTATGATGACAGCAAATGGATCGTGCTCGATTACGGCACGGTCGTTGTCCATCTATTCGACGAAGATACTCGCTCGTTTTACAGCCTCGAGGCACTTTGGGGAGACGCCGAAAAAGTCGACATCTCCGATCTGCTTAAAAAGGTACGCTAGTTTCTCGCCGATCGCCTCGCGATCAACGCGACTCTAAATAATAAAGCTCCGTGGCTTAAAAGATTAGCCTCGGAGCTTTAATGTTATTTTCGACAAATTCTCTCGGATTAACCCTTCGCTTTGGCCTTTGGCTTTCTTTCGGGATAATCTTGGTTCGCCTCTAAATCTGCCTCCGTCGGCGTCGTCGACTCAATACCGGAATCTGGAATCTCTCCATGGGCTGTCCAGACGATCGAATTTAAAACCAATTTTCGGAAATCATCATTTTTCCAATTGTTATGGAAGTGACCTCCGGTAAAACCGAATCCACGTCCACGCCCATCACCTCGCTCAAATGCCCAGGCAACATGCTGCGGTTGTTTCTTAGTTAGCACGGCCTCTCGGACTGCAGGATTGCCACTATGAGGACCATCCTTACGGGATAATGTTTCATTAGGCGGCATCGCTGTCAGTAGTGGCGTAACACGAGTCATCTCTGGTGAGAAACGCATGTGATAGTACCATTCGTCCTGAATCTCAAACGGATTCACACCGTTGGTCGTAGGATGCTCAGGAAACGATTCAAATTTTGCCATCCAGTGAGGATTGACCGACCAGTCAGTTTCAAAATACCCGCCAATCCAATTTAGAAAACGCTGCCCTGACATTCCTTTGGGAACCTCAACACCATAATGAATGCAGGCCAATCCAACGCCACGCCGCATAATATCTTCAAATGCTTCGCCATTTTTATGCAAGTAGTGCCGCCCTCCTCCATCGCAATACACTACCACTGTATCGGCGTTATCAAGCGCTGTCGGATCCGCCGGCCAGCCATTCTTGTAAACCGTTGTCAAAACGGAGAGCCCGGTTTCCGATGCAGCTTCCTCGAGTGCCTTGGCCAACAATAAGCAACCTGCATTGTGCTCGTGAGAGCCGTAACCATGACTAGGCTTGCCAGCGACAAAAACAATCTTCTTTGTTTTATTTTTCAAAGGCAGACGCTTCAATTGAATATCTTTGAATTCAATTTTCATGGGCGGACCAACATGAATCTGAAACCCAAGAAGACCTGATTTTTTATACTGCTGCTTGTCCTCATCCGTAACGTCGGATGTCACTTTGCCATTAATTCGCGTTACCAAGTGATTGCCGCGAGCAGAGATTTCCATCTCATTCCAGCCGTCCATATCAATCGCTTTTAGCAACTCAGCCGGATCGGATACGTTTTCTACGTCTTTGTCTTTTTTGCCTCGCAAAGTCACCTTTTGTCCACGCTGGCAGAGAATACCGCGCCCTGTTCGCTCAGAATAAAGAATTCCGATGAACTTTCCAGACCGATCAATGTCCGCCTGGTAACCAGAAAGCCGATCTTTCTCACCGTCAAATAACGCACTCCGGAACTGAACACCACTGTTTGCCCGATCAGTCCCGGATACCTTAAATTTTAGTCTCAGCACAAAGTCATCGACCTCACCTTGATCCCAAACTAGAAAACGATTTACATCAACTTTATTGTCTTCTGTTGACTCCCCAACGATTGCGCCATCCTCGACACGCCAGAATTTTTCATTCCCGGTCCAACCAGCGAGTGACTTCCCATCGAAAATTGGTTTAAACCCATCATCCTGGGCAGAAACATCGGAAACTGGACCAAACTGAAGGACCAATAAAGCGAACGCAAATAATAAAAAAGGCCGAAGCATATTTGTTTTCCGTTGAGTGCGACTGAAATGACTTACCTTTACCGTCTCATTAGTTTACCGGCAGAAGCGGGAGCATTGCAAACCTTCCGTTGCTCGATATCAAAAATATTAAAATTCAGACCCGATTATCTATAGGTTCGAGTGGGGTTCCGATAGACTTTATCCGGAAGAAACTGGGTTTACATAAGGTCTGTAAATTCTAATGCGATCTTTTACCAACGAGGATTTCACTTGTACAACCAAATCTTTTCGCATTTAACATTAGTCTTCGTTGCTGTCGGGAGCTTGCTTTCTCCCTCCGTCACGCTCAGTTCGTTTCAAGGTGATCCCATTCGACTGACCCATGGACCGATGTTGGGACACGTAACCGACAACTCGGTTAGAGTGTGGTGTCGCACTTCGAAACCCGGTGCATTCAAAGTTCGCCTCGGAGTCACACCGGATTCATTGACAGACAACCAGCAAGTGGCTCAGACTCGAATCGAAGATGACAACACAGGCACCATTGAAATCTCTGGCCTGCTGCCGGACACAAAATATCATTATCAAGTCTGGGTAAATGAACGGCCCCATGGCCTACCCGGCTCGTTTCGCACCTTACCCAGCAGAGAGGATTCAAGAAATGAAAAACACAATCCCCAAGGACTGTTTAATTTTCGATTTGAAATAGGGTCTTGCGCCAATCAAAACCCGCTGCACGGCATTGGCCACAGAACACCTACCTACGAGAACCTAAATCGCGACTGGGCTGACAAGGTTAACTTCCATATCATGAATGGAGATTGGCTTTACGAAGAACAGCGGGAATATCCGACCGAAGCCTGGCGACTAACCCAGGGAGTCGAACACCTGCCTAGTGTCGTAGAAATCATGCCAACCGTTGTTGGCGTCTGGGAAAACTACAAACTCTATCTCTCAAGAGGAAATGAATTAGCAAGGTGGCACCGCAACGTCCCTTCTTACTTCACTTTCGACGATCACGAATTGGTCAATGACATTTGGGGCGCAGGGGAAACTGGGAAAAGGCACCGCCGAACTGTATTCAGGGATATCGGGACTTACGCTTGGCATAACTATCTTGGCTGGGCCAATCCGATTGAAAATCCCCAACGGCTTCACTTTGGCAAAGGCACCATGAAGGCTGGATCCAATCTGCTCGTCGACCCTAAAGCGGATTTCACCAAGCTGCCGTTGAAGCAAATGCTCAACCTGCATGTCCATTGGGGAACTCCTCAGGCAGGCGTCAATGACATTCAGTACGACAACGACTCCGGCCATGAAAATTCTTATGTCTATGAAATTGCTAAGGTGATCGACGCCCATACGCTGGAACTCACCGCCAACGCAAAAATTTCAGACACCACAAGCTATTCAATTGGTAGACAATCCTATAGTAAATTTCGCGTAGCCAATTGTGAGTATTTCTTGGTCGACACCCGTGGATCGCGTGACATGCACGATGTGAACCAACGCGATAAAAAGGGCGTCTCGATGCTTGGCAAACCCCAGCGGGACTGGCTCCTTCGATCGATGCGTGAAAGTGATGCCGACTTCTTTTTTGTGATCTCATCCGTCCCCTTCATGATCCCTCACAGCGGAGCAGGTGGATTCGAGGTCGCCGGCAACAAAGAAGAGGCGTGGACAGCTTTTTTTGATGAGCGGGAAATGTTGATTGACGAATGGGATAAAATTGGAAAAAAGGTCTTTGTCATGACTGGCGACCTTCACAACAGTTTTGCGATCAAAGTCACGGATAATGTCTGGGAATTCTGCTGCGGCCCCCATAACAGCGTAAACCATGTCCCTAAAAATGATGAAATGGATCGCCCGGCAACCGGCAAATTTAAATTTGGTCCACGTGAGTGCGACATCCGTTGGAGCAGTTACATCCTGCCAGACCTTCCTCGACTTGAAAGGCTTTACCCGCATTACTGCGTTGTCCAGGTCAACAATGTGTTTAACATGCCTCAAAAGCTGGGAGGCAAAAGACTCGTTGCCTACCCTCATCCACAGGTCATCTTTCAGTACTTCGACGGGCGAACAGGAGAGTTAGCCTATTCTGAAACGGTTACCGTCGATCACTAACGTCCGTCTTAGCTCGCCTCTTTATCCAAACTCACCCTGAACTACCGCAACGCTTACCATTTCCGAAATCGGCATTTACAGACACACGATCTATGCAGGAAGCACTCCTCCAACTCGCAACTCCCACGGGACTCATCCTCATTCTTTTTGGAACGACGCTGGGCGTTTTCGTGGGAGCAATTCCCGGGCTAACCGGAACGATGTTGATCGCGCTGACACTTCCGCTAACGTTTGGTGCTGACCCTCAATACGCGATGACGCTTCTGATCAGCATTTACGTTGGTGCAATCAGTGGGGGTATGATTTCGGCGACTTTGCTGCGGATGCCCGGAACTCCCGCATCAATCGTCACGACCTTTGATGGTTACCCCATGGCTCAAAATGGGCAACCCGAACGCGCACTCGGATTGGGAATCATGGCATCCGTCACCGGCGGACTGATCTCATGGTGTTTCCTACTTACGCTCGCCCAGCCGATCGCAAGATACTCAAAAGAATTTGGGCCGTTTGATTACTTTTCTCTCGTGATGATGGCATTGGTTCTCATTGCCACGATCGGTGGAAAGTCAATTTTACGCTCGCTTTTTTCAGGATTTCTTGGCATCTTACTCGCGATGCCGGGGATTGCCGTAGCCACAGGTGAAACACGTTTAACCTTCGGAATCACTGAACTCAATGATGGATTTCAGTTGCTGCCGGTCTTAATCGGGATGTTCGCAGTCAACCAAATCCTCCGAGACATTATTGACTCAGCGAAACCTCAATCAACGACCCCGATTGCCACCCAAGGCCTTGCTTTAAAAATCTCGGACTTCAAGAATCATGGCCTGAATTTAATTCGCTCCTCATTGGTTGGAACCTGGATCGGCATTTTACCGGGCATCGGAGCAAATATTGGCTCGGTCACCGCCTACTCAGTTGCTCGCTCGACATCCCGCAACCCTGAGAAATTTGGCACTGGCTGTGAGGACGGTATCGTTGCCGCCGAAGCCGCAAATAACGCGACGATCGGGGGAGCACTAATTCCATTGGTCGCCATGGGCATCCCTGGGTCAGTCGTCGAAGCTGTTCTTCTCGGTGCTTTAGTAATTCACGGATTCCAACCCGGCCCCCGATTGTTCGAGCAGAGTCCCGAGTTGGTCTACACAATTATTTTTACGTGTCTTTTTGCTAACCTCGCGATGGCAGGCATCATGTGTTGCTCAATCCGTACGCTCGCCTGGCTAACCAAGATCCCTCGCGCTTTTTTACTACCCATCATTCTAACATTTTGCGTAGTGGGCTCTTTTGCCATGTCCAACCGCATGTTCGACGTTTGGGTAATGATTAGTTTTGGACTGCTCGGGCTTTTCTTGGAATCTAAAAAAATCCCACTTGCCCCCTTCGTGATTGGCTTTGTTTTGGGACCGATTGCCGAAGAGAATTTATCTGCCGGCTTGATGGGATCAGGCGGTGACTGGACACCAATTTTCACAGAACCCAAATCACTTGCGTTCCTGCTCATTGCGGTTCTACTCTTGGCGATTCCAATCTGCCGCAATCGCTACCGAGATTGGAGGAGCCAATCATGAGTGCTCAATCAAACAAATTAAAAATACAGGGTGTTGTATTACTGGCATTGCTGTTGATCACAGTTTGGCGACTGATCAATACGATCTCAACCAATCAGCCAAATCAATTCCCTCAAAAGCCAATTCAGATCGTGGTGCCGTATCTCGCAGGCGGGGGCACTGATACATTCGCGAGGATCCTCCAAAAATCACTGAATCGTGAAGGTGGACTTGGCGAAGAATTCGTTGTCACCAACAAGGACGGGGGCTCGGCGACGATTGGCAGTCGACAAGTCAAAGACGCTCCACCCGATGGCTACCAACTCCTTTGTCATCACGAAGGTATCATCGCAACGCAACTTGCGGGAGTCGTCGATTACGGACCCGAAGCTTTTCGCCCGATTGCTCAAACCGGAAGCATCGTTCTTTTAATGGTCGTAAGAGCCGACTCTAAATATCGTAATTTAAATGAACTTCTTGAAGCAGCTCAGAAAAACCCAAACACAATTCGTGTCGGTGCAAACCAAGGTTCCCCTGCGTATTTCATCTGCAAACAGCTTCTCGGAGAATTCCCAGGAGCCGATTTTAATTTCATTTCAGCAGGTGGAGCGAAACGTTACACCTACCTCCTTGGCGGTAAACTTGAGGCAGGGATTTTTTCACTCGCCGAGTACGTCTCCTTTCGAAACTCTAGCGACACACCCGCAGCCGATAACATTCTCGCGATCGGCAATTTCGGAGACAAGCGACATCCAACAATCCCCGAAGTAGCCACCTCCACTGAACAAAACCTAAAAACTCGCGCCGAAAATGCCTATTACATCTGGGCTCCCAAGGATACACCCGACCATATCGCCGACATACTCGCTCGCACCTTTCACGATACTCTGCAATCGCCTGAAGTTAATCAAGAATTACAAAAGCTCTCGATTGATCCGACATTTCGCAGCGGAGAGGACTTACGAGAACACTTGGCGGTTCGCGTCAAAGCATTCCAAGAACTTTCTGTTGATGCAAAAACTGAACTGCCAAATTTCCCGATCTGGATAATTGGAATCGTAGCAATCCTGCTAGTCGCAGTTCTTATTTTCAAAACCGAGCCCGAAGCTGTACCGGAAGCACCAACGACCTCAGACCGTATATACTCAAAGAAATCTTCGATGCTTGGTGCGACTTGTCTTGCAATTTTGATTGCCTATGTCGCCGCGTTGCAATTCAAAATCCCGTTCGGAATCGCAACACCTTTGTCAATATTCTTGATGGGGCTATCTATTTCGAAAGCGAAACATACACAATGGCTGATTATTGGGATCATTGGGCTAGGATTTAGCTTAGCTCTAGAAATGGTTTTTACACAGTTATTTTCAGTCGCGCTTCCGTAATTTTTACGTCATCGAGTCTCTCATAAATTTAGCCTTTATTTCACCATCGAAATCATGACCGCTCAACCGAATATTATTTTTATCATCACCGATCAACAACGTTTCGACACCATTGCGGAACTGGGCTTTGATTACATGGAGACTCCCAATTTGGATCGCTTGGTACGCGAGGGAGTCACATTTGAAAATTGCTTCATTACCGCGGCATCCTGCGCACCAGCCCGAGCAAGCCTATTCACAGGCCATTACCCACACACAACGGGGATCTTAAGAAACGCCGACAACTGGACACGCGGCTGGACCTCCGATCTACAAAAAGCTGGTTACCACACGGTTAACGTTGGAAAAATGCACACGTGGCCGTACAACACGCCGATGGGCTTTGACCAACGGTATGTCGTGGAGAATAAAGATCGCTACCTCGAGGCTCGGTGGTATTTTGACGAGTGGGACAAGGCGCTTCGCGCCAGGGGCTTGGTCAAACAACAACGAGAACTTTACCGGCAGCGAAGCGACTACAAAGAAAGCCTCGGTGCTTTTGAATGGTTGCTCGACGAAGACATGCACCCGGATGTTTTTGTCGGTGACCTCGCAACGTGGTGGTTGAATAACTACCCCGTAACAGAGCCACTCTTTCTGGAAATTGGTTTCCCCGGACCCCACCCGCCCTACGACCCCATCCCACGCTATACCGAGCGATATTTAGCGCAGACCGATCTCAACATTTTGCCAGTTACTCAGCAAGAGCTCGATTCGCAACCACAGCCATTCAAAGGAATGCGAATCCATAATACTGAAGTTGACCACGACTCAGTGCATTACCTCTTAGAACCAACTGCTGAACAGCGACATCGGCAGCGAGCTTTTTATCTCGCCAACGTGACAATGATTGATGAAAAAATTGGCGAGATACTTTCCACTCTCGAAGAAACAGGTTATGCAGAAAACTCGATTGTCATCTTTACTTCTGACCACGGAGACTGCCTCACCGATCACGGACATAGCCAAAAATGGACGATGTACGATACCATCACCAAAATGCCAACTATCGTTTGGGCGCCGGGAAGATTCGAAGGCGGGCGACGAATTGAAGGCCTGTGCCAGCAATTTGATCTAGGGCCAACCATCCTAGAACTCGCTGGGGCAACCGTCGATTACCCAATGGCCGCCCAATCACTTCTCCCGGTTCTCAATAACTCAGCAGATCAAGATCAGTGTTTTCGCGACATTGTTTTTGCCGAACAAGCCCGCGATGGAAATCTGACTGAAACCGATTTTATGACAATGGTTCGAACTCGAGACTGGAAGCTCGTTCATTTTCTAGAAGAATCGTTTGGGCAATTGTTTGACCTAAAACAAGATCCTACCGAAGTGAACAATTTATGGGACGCACCCGAGCACGATTCGGTCAAGCAAGAACTCTTAGGGCGACTCAGAGAATGGAGAATTCGAGATGGCTTTAACAGCTCGGAACTGTGGAAAGACGTCCGCTAATTTGCGCCCCCTCCGGCAACCACCCCCAGTTGAGCGCTCGTAGATCGACTTCATCGCTCGCGCTCTATCGCATTTCGCTCGGCCTTGCCCCTTCAAAAATCCAGGCGACACACTAACCCGCCCACGCCTGCGCGGTCATCCAACGTTCAAAAGTTGCCTTCCTTCTCAATTTTGGCACACCATTCGCTTTCTATAACCTTTGTTGGCCCAGTGACTTACCAACACTAGTTAATTCCCAACGAGAATAAGCCGAAAAAAGACAATAGAACAGCCGTTAGCGCGGAAAGCACTTTTCACGAAAGCAGAAAAGCCATGGTCAAAATGATAACACTCTGTCACCTATTCGATACGCCAAGACGCTCCTTATCTTTATTTGCCGTGGCTATGCTTGCCACTGTCCTGGGCAGCTTGGAATCAATGGGCCAAGAAATGCCTTTGGAATCAAAAAAGAGTTATTCCGTTCTTCTAAATCCACCATTATCCACAACGGATTCCGAAGCCGAGATTAGCCTGCAAGAGGAAGCACCTCAGACAATACCTCGGACAAGCCCCGAACCCGAAGTCTTGATGCGCGGCCCGCTTCACGAAGCCTTTGCCGAAGCCTATCTCGCCGACCCCCAACCGAATCCGGTCATCACTCAAAAACCACCTGCTGATATTAAAGAATTACCACCAGAGTTTCGCCCTGAGGGGAAAAACATAATCTGGGTTGCCGGTTACTGGTCCTGGGACGAAGCCAAAGATACTTTCATCTGGATCAGTGGTGTCTGGCGAGATGCCCCACCTAAGCGAAACTGGATTCCGGGTTACTGGGAAGAACTCGACGAGGGAGCCCGTTGGATTTCCGGGTTCTGGCTCGACGAAACTCAAGACCAGGAAGAACTTAGCTATTTACCCGAACCACCTAGTAATTTCGAAAGTGGACCGTCGGGGGAAGCTCCTAATGAAAACTATTTTTACTGCCCTGGCCAGTGGGAATTCCAGACAGATCGTCAAGAGTATTTCTGGCGATCAGGTCACTGGCACCCCCGTGAAAAAAATTGGATCTGGATTCCATCTCGTTATGTTTGGACCCCTCGCGGTTGTGTCTATCGGCGAGGCTATTGGGATTATGAGTTTGAAAAACGAGGCACTGTCTTCGCGCCAGTCGCTTTTGATGACGACTGTCACTTTCACGACTCGTATCGCTACCGCCCCGACTACTGCATTGACACAGGTGCAAACTTTTTCGTTCACCTCTTTTTCCGGGACAACTGCAACCAGTACTATTTCGGCGATTACTACGAGAATTCAATCCACGACAACCACTACCATTCTTGGGTAAACCGCCGGAATCTTCATGATCAATACGACCCACTTATGGCGCATTATTGCGGGCGCAGCCATCGGTACAACGACTTCCCGTTACTGAACTGGATCGACACTCAACACCGCCACTACGAAACTTATCGGAACTTGCGTCCCCAGATATCTCTTAATGCACACATTAACTTATCTGGCTCATCCAATCACCATGATCACGCTCATGACGACTATTTTCGCCGATCGAAACTAGCCAATCGTTACGGTGATCGCGACCACCGTGATGGACGCCATGACGGCCATGACCACGGGACTGACCGAAGTCATGCTGGAAATCAAACGCAGCGAACACGGGACAGGGACACTCGTTCGTCCAAGCCAATCCGTGTAAATGACCGCGATCATCAGCATCATGTTGAAGCCAATCAAATCGCGAAACAAAAATCAGATCGTCGAAAAAACTCGGAAGCAAGATCAGCGGCAGCTCGCCTTGCGGCAGAGGAAGCGCGTGCGAAAACTGCTCAAAAGCAACGAGAGCGAGATTTGGAAAAACAAAACCGAGATCTCGAGCGTGAGCAAAAACTCGCGGAAATCAGGCACAAGTCAGCGCAAAACAAGTTAGCTCGTGAAACGCGAAGCGCTGAATTGAAACGCAAACTTGAGTTAGAAAGGCAAGCGAAATCGCAAAAGAAATCGACTCCTTCACAAACCGTATCTTCGAATACTCGACCTCCTAGCAACAGTGCATCCCGCGCTCAACAAAGAGAAATTGAGAAGACAGCGAAGAAAAGAGCAGATGAACTTAAGCGTGCTCAACAGCAGCAGGTTCTAGCACAGCAACGGGCTGAGCGCGATGAAAAATCAAGAATCGCAAGTCTGGAATACGAGCGGAATAAACGACTGCGTGAATCTCAAGCGAATGCTGAGCGGGAACGAAGTCGCGCAGCTACTCAACAAAAGATAGCCGAGGCAAAACGAGCCTCTCAGATGAAGGAACAACAAAGAGCGGCTGAAAAGGCACAACGAGATCGCGAGGCAGCTAGTCGTCGGGCTCAAATTCAAGCGAAACTGGCTCAAGAAAAATCGCAACGAGCCGCGAAAGACCAGGCCAGAGAAGCTCAACGTCAAGCGGACAAAGTCCGTCGTGATCGAGAAACGCAACAACGGCGAGCAGCCGCTAAAGCGAAAAAGGAGAATCGGAAGAACAAGTAACTCGCTTCGACGGCTTAGATCACTATTGCAGATTTCTATGATTGAAAACGACGTTCGATCTCATCGAGCTCGACACCGAATACACTCATAGAAACCTGTGAAAGTGTCCGCCGATCGCCTTCCATTCGAATCGTGCGGTGAAGATGCGTATAAGATTCACCAGCCTTTAGGGCCAAGGCTGGACTGATCGTTTCTAGTTCGAAAAAACCGCCAAGCTGACCACCTGACTCATTGGGGCCGTCATTGTAGCCATTGATGACGTCCCCTGAGTAAGGTTCTTTTTGGATTTCCCAAAGGTTGTTGTTGTAACCGTTGGGAGCTGCGTCGGGTAAATTAAACTGAACGACCGACAAGATCCCACGATCCCGATCCCAACTACCAAGGTATGGCTGAACTCTTTTGTAAGTCAGCCCAAGTTTACTTCGCATTTTTCCATCGCCAAGGAAGTACACCAGCCCGCCAGACTCATCCACCTGCAATCGCGACTGATCAAGCTTACCGAAATAGTCAGCGTTAACGATCGGCCCCAATTCACTCTCACTACCTACCTTAAATGGAACCAGTAGCGTTGCGCCGGCCGCCGGCTTGTTCATACACAGCATCCAAATTCCAATTAAGCCGGTCTCCAATTCCCAGGGCGATTCGCCAATGTTACCCAGTCGATTCTTGCTCTCATGAGCCGCAACGGACAGACCATCCAGAGAACAACCAAGATGCTCCGCCGCTGTCGCTGAATCTAGCAGCGTTACAGTGCGTTCCATTTTCAAGTCAAATACAAACTGACTCCAGTTGGTCAGTTTCGCGACACGCTCGAATGACGCAGAATTTGCGTTGTGACTGGTTAACGCAAACGGCTCGGTGTCCAAGCATGCTGGCGTCCGCCAGTTCTCGTAAAGCATTTCCACGTTGGGATCGAAAAACAC
>JAAEMV010000350.1 GCA_024225195.1 Planctomycetaceae bacterium
AACGATAATCCACCGAGTTACTCGCGACTGCCGATGGTAACCACACTTGACTTCTCTCCCGATGGAAAGCAAATCGCCGTCAGTGGATTCCACGAAGTTCTGTTATTGAAGGTAGCTGACAATTGGGCAGCAGGCAATTCAAACCAACCGGTCCTTGGTGAAATCTCCAAGCGTCTAATTGGCCTCTCTTCCAGGATCGACGGAGTTAAGTATTCCCCGGACGGAAAACATCTTGCCGTCTGCGGAGGTAACCCGGGAGAGTTTGGTGAGATTCAAGTCTGGGATGTTCAGACGGGAGAATTGTCCCTTTCCAAGACCGTATCCTACGACACGCTCTACGGAGTGAATTGGTCCCCCGATGGCAAGACCATCTCTTTCGGATGCACTGACACGACGCTTCGAACCATCAACGCGGTCACTGGCGAACAACAACTATTCCAAGGCGCGCATGATGATTGGGTAAGAGACACTGTATTCTCAAAAGACGGCACGAGACTTGTGTCCGTTGGAAGAGACATGAGTTGTAAATTGACCGACGTCGCCACTCAAAGATTCATCGACAATATCACCTCCATTACGCCGGGCGTATTAAAGGGTGGTATTGCCGCAATTGATAGGCATCCCACCCGGGACGAAATCGTAATTGGTGGAGCAGATGGAATCCCGAAAGTCTACCGAATGGATCGACTTACGAAACGAGTCATCGGTGACGATGCCAATCTGATTCGGGAATTGCCAAAAATGCCAGGTCGAGTTCAATCGATCGTCGTGTCCGATGACGGGCAGCGCATTGCTGCCGCGAGTAGTCTCGATGGTCAAGGTTTTGTTAATGTTTATTCCTACGAATTTGATACTACACAGCCTGCAAACATTAAGGCAATTGTTAGCAAGGTCGTCACCTCGCAATCGAAAGAGGAAAAAGCAATCCTGCGCGAGTTCGTGACAAAGGACGTCAAACAGATCTTCGACTCGAAAATCACCACCGGTGGTCTTTACTCGATTGCATTTCACCCCGATGGGAAGTTCCTCGCTGTTGGTGGTACCGACGGATTGATTCGAATCATGAACTCGGAAACGGGTGAAGTGAACCATACAGTTCGGACGGTCAAGACGGATACCCAGCAAACAGCTCAACAAACTCCGAACTGGAAATTTGATCCGTTAAGCCCTGCCCTACCCAACCAAAAGATTGGTGGACTGCGGTCTAGCCCCATTGAACTTGTGGTTTCACCGGCAAACATTTCATTTAAGTCGCCCATCGATTACGCACAGCTCGTGATCCAAGCAAAATATCCTGACGGACAACTGGTTGATGTGACCCATGCATGCAACATATCGTCGGACACTTCTTCTGCGACCGTGAACGAGACACTGATCGAGGCTGGAACTCAAGGCACTGGCATTCTGAAAGTCAAATTCAACGATTTGCAAAAATCATTAGCGGTAGAGACCAAGTTTGCTAAATCTGATTTTTCACCCAATTTTGTACAGCACGTGAATCCAGTATTAACCAAACTTGGCTGCAATGCAGGAACTTGCCACGGTAGCCAGGGAGGAAAGAAGGGCTTTAAGCTATCTCTGCGCGGATACGATCCAATTTACGACATTCGAGCATTCACCGACGACATGGCGTCACGAAGAACAAACCTCTCCGCCTCAGCTGAAAGCATGATGCTTCTCAAACCAACCGGTCAAATTCCTCACGAGGGTGGAAAACTTTTTGATAAAGATAGCCGGCATTATTCGCTGATTCATCAATGGATTAAAAACGGTGCTAAGCTCGACCAAGACGTAGCGCAAGTTGAATCGATTGAAGTTTTCCCCAAGAACCCAATTTTGGTTGACGCCGATTGGAAACAACAAATGCGTGTCGTGGCAACCTATTCAGACGGCACTAGAAAAGACGTTACCCAGGAAGCTGTGATCGAAATCGGTGATATTGAAATTGCAGCGATCAATGGTTCTGTGGTTAAAGCGTTGCGTCGTGGCGAATCAGCGGCACTGGCCCGATTCGAGGGGGCATGTACGGCCACGACAATTACTGTCATGGGAGACCGTGACAATTTCGTTTGGGAGAAGCCCGAAGCTTGGGGTGAAATTGATCGATTTGTCGCAAACAAGTGGGAACGAATGAAGATTACCCCATCGGACCTTTGTACCGATGCCGAATTTTTACGAAGAGTTTATCTCGACCTAACCGGACTGCCGCCCACCGAAGAGCAAGTCAAAGATTTCTTAGCCGATGACCAAGAAACGCGAACCAAACGAAGTGAATTGATTGACCAGCTGGTTGGTAACGAACAGTTTGTTG
>JAAEMV010000351.1 GCA_024225195.1 Planctomycetaceae bacterium
AACCCCTAACGGATCATATCCGCGTTGAATATTGTCAATTCAATGCCAATTGGGCAAGTACAAGCGGTGGCGTTTTGGCCGCTGAGGAAAATTCGAGTCTCTTTTTTCGCGGCTGCCAATTTGCAAACAACGCCTCGCCCTCGGGCGATGTCTTTTTCAACCCCGATGGAAATCTCCTATCGGCGGCAGGCTGCAACTTTGGTTTGAACGGTAGCAATGATTTGGGGAGTCGCTGGCTAAACGGTCCTGGCAACCAATTTGCCAATTGGACGTCGCCAACCCGCGTAGCTTGGAGCGGAGGTCGAGGATGGGTTAGCGGAGATCGAATTACCACATATTGGCCCCCAGCCGATCTTCAAGGCGATCCATATCAGGTGTTAACCGGCATCCCTTACGAAATGGATGCATTGGATTTTCTTCCCGATGGCGACATTCTATTCAGCCTCAAGAAACCTGAGTCCATCGAGGGTCTGCTGGATGGGCCGGACGGAGATAGAGTGGATGACTCAGATATTATTCGATTTCATCCGGCTGGTTACG
>JAAEMV010000352.1 GCA_024225195.1 Planctomycetaceae bacterium
AACGCGTCGTTTCAAATTAAACCCAACATTCGCTCGATCTTCGAAGACACCAACATACTCTATTTAGGTACGCAACGTTTATTAATACAGGGATTCTTTGATTCGCCAAATCAAATCTCGTTCAAGCAGTTGATCACACTAGTAAAAGTTTTGGCCAGCTTTTTATCAAAAAGCGACACTATCCTAGCCACGCCGGCTAAACTTAATAACGCAGGGATTTTTATTGAAAAAATTGCCCCTCCTGTTTTTGACGGTGCGATTTACAGCACTGCAAAAATCAATCTCAGAAAACCGCTTACAGTGGCCTGCAAATTCAATAAGCGAATTTAGATCTAACCCGTATAATTTCCTGCGGTTTCCAATCTTGAAAAACAGGTCCACGGGCAGGTACTTAGGCTTTGATGCCGCTAACATTCCCCTCGAAAGCAGTAGCGACCGCCAACTAATCAAGCTTTTTGGAAAGGCATTCCGGTACAACTAAGAACCACACACGACTCATCGATCAACCACATGATTTTTAACTGGCAGGCTTAATCGCAATGTGAGTTGCAGATAGATTCTTAATCCTTTCCAGCTTACCGATTATAAATTTGGTGACACCTGATCATTATGAATGTACTTCGATTTAACCATTGCTTTGCGCCCTCGCCAATCAGTTACTTCAAACTGAATGCAGAAACCAAAATAGCTGTTGGTTAAATTGAAATCTACGAAAGCGGATTCGCCGGGTGCAAGTTCCGCTTTCTTTACGTAACGGTTGTATGAATCCAACTTCAACCAATGAGGATTCATTTGTACGATCGCTTTCCCATCATGCACCAAATCAAAACTCGATACCAAATGTTCGTCTGAGGGAGCGCAAGGATAATAAATACTCGAGATACCGTGATTAGTAAATTTGACCTTCACTCGGCTTGAAGAGGGATCTGGATAACGCAGTGTATTTAGAACGCCATCATCTCCGTGGAATTGAATCCTGGGAGAAAAGGGCAGAAAAAACCAGCAGCAACCACCAATCAATAATGTCAAAATAAAAAGTGTCTTAATCGTGAATCGCATTCGGCAAACAGTTCATCTGGTTGTGGTTGAGGCGTCCCTATCATGTCGCATAATTCGCCTATGACAAGCCTTCTTACCTGAATTGAATCCTAACCCCTTCTGATTTGTTGGTCACACTTGGCGATTTTATTGCCATAAAATAAAAACCAATTATGCGCCCCCTTAATCACCTCTCAATTCCTCAGCCCGCCGCTGCCGAGCAAACGAGTCAAACTGCTAGCTGCAAGGCGACTTAAAAAACTCCCCAACCCTAACAAAGGCAGAAACCCTCAAAACCTACTCACTCCTCACCGATAAAACCCACAGCGAAGTTTCGAAATAGCCGTGCCGATTGAGCGACTTCATCGTTCGGTATCTGCTTGAAGTTTAATCAATAATCAGATTTAGTTTTGAGGTTCGGTTGAAAATGCGTCGTTTAAAGATGATCGCCATCACTGGCGTGTTTACAGTTGCTTTACTCTCGACTCAAGTAACTGCTCAGGTTTTCCAATCGTCAGTATTGCAAAATCGTAGACCACTTCATGGTCAGCCGATGGTGGCTAATTCAGACAGTCGGTTTGCATTAGAACGCACGGGATACCCATTTACCTCTCCTTCGGTGGAATCAAAAAATCCATTCGATAATCCAATCGAAACCGACCGGCATGACTTCACCCAATCAGCCAAAGTGGTAGGCAAAGGAGTTCGCCAACTCGAGTACGGTATGTTCTACTCAACACTCGAAAATGGCGTGGAACGCGAAACAACTTATGCTGCTCCTGAAATCCTGCTTCGAGTCGGCTTGAGTGAGCGTACTGAGTTTCGAACTCGCTTTAACTACGCCTGGAAATACAACAACGAGGAAGAAGACTTCGACGGCGGCCAAGACATGATTTTTGGTTTAAAGTATCAGCTTTCAGAACCACAAGGTCGGCGACCAGAATCTGCGGTTGAACTGAGACTGTCCGCGCCAACGGGAGCGGATTCTTTAAGCACCGGACGTTGGGAACCAGGAATCGACTACATCTATACTTGGGAACTAGCCGAGAGATTATCGTTTTCAGGTTCGACGGGCGGTAATGCAAACGGTCTGGGCGAAATCGGCTTTATTGAAATCGATACTGATTTGGAAGATCATTTCATTGCCTGGACCCAGTCCTTCGCTTTGGGAGCGAAAGTGACTGAAAAAACAACCGGCTATTTCGAGTGGTTCGGGATTTTCACTTATGGAAGAGACGATGAAAGCAGCCTGAGCTTTATCAACGCTGGAGTGGATTACCTTATCAACCCGAATGTCGTTGTTGACTTTCGAATTGGCTGGGGGCTAACAGAGGCGTCGGACGATCTCTTCGCTGGCATCGGCGGCGCTTTCCGTTTCTAGGTAAATAGCCTGCGTTAAAACAAGTATTAATTCCGAAGTTCTAAATTCTACGTAGGCGAACTATTTTGAATTGCAGTCGCAACCTACAACTTTCAGGTGGGAATAACCAACAATCGACAAATCCTCGCATCGCCGATTGGATTGATTGACTTCTTCCCCCGGCCAAACCATACTGTGCCAAACACTAGCACTGTCAAAATTTATGGTCTGAGGCTAATGAAACTAAATATTTTAAACAGTATCTTCAAGCATGCGACCATCGCAGCTTTTATTTTGACGGCATCGTTAACTTTGGTCGCCGAGGCCGATGTTATTCTTTACGACACATCCTTTGCTGAAGGCGCTGGAAATGTTCTTGATAAAGGTGACACTCAAGCAGTGAGAGATGACACACTATGGCAGGCTGCTAGTGGTACCGGTTGGACACACGGCGTTGGCAATAGTTGGATCTTTAACACACAAACCGGCGATGGCAGCCCGCCCGATGGGTCAACAGCAGAAGGGCCACTTTTTAAAATCTTGAATCTCTCAGGCAAGGGTTTGACGAATGAAAATGCGCTCAACCTTTCGTTCAACTATTCAGCATGGGGAGCCGCTGCAGGCACTGGAAAAGACGATCTATATATTCATGTATGGGGCTTTAAAGATGTTTCGTCTACGTCCAATACAGTCGTTGCTGATCTTGTTTCACAAGAGGGAAACTCTTGGGGCGCATTGACCGGCTCTGAATATGATGACTTCACCCGATACAATCTGAAAGACGGTTCGGTTCTGAGCGCGGGCAGCAGTTCGAATGCAGCATCGCGTGCCATCACTATGGATAACATCAGCCTCAGCGAAACGAATGATGGAACGCAGGCGAACGCAAGTTTCCGTCTTAACTCAACCGGGACGCTTGCCAACTACGATTATTTAGCGGTCAGCTTCACCCGCAATGTTGCTGGACAGAGTGGCGAGGGTTTTGCGATACGCGATTTTAATATTACCGCCGTACCAGAGCCATCATCCTTAACCATGTTGGGGTTGAGCCTGCTTGGCCTGTCGGTTCGTCGTCGCGGAAAATCGAAATTGTCGCGTTCAAATTAGAAGAGCATCCGGAGCTCATTCGCTCCTAAGTTCAACGCGACAATTAATCGCCTGACTTAAAATTGCCAACAGTCCCCTGCCTTGGATTGTTTTCCTCAGCAACAAAAGTCCTTTTCTTCTTGCCTTTGCATTTCCGAAAAAAGAGCGAGCAAAGACTAATCCAAGCGAACGTACAGTTGCTTCAGGAAGGAATTTGGCTTGTATTTCTCGGCCAGCGAACCGCATGCCGGTAGCGAGGAACATTAAATTCAATAATCTCCCTAAGATATTTTTGATTTCGCAATCTGAACCCCGACGCTTAATAAGAATCAAATCGAGTTTTTATTTGATAAATCACTGGCGTTTTTAAACAGAGAGTTTATTCGGCAATCGGTAAATTAATTGAATGCTTTTTTCAATAAGCATTTCGCCATCAAAGTGACATTTTAACACTACCCAATGAACCTCTGTTTGTTTTACTCGCTCAGAATCCAAATCCTTAGACCAGCTGGTTTAAACTATCCAACCAAGAGCTGCATGCAGGATCAGAGATCATTAGGTTGTTTTGCGTATGGCTTTGCCGCTAAGACTAACCCCCGTAGGTGAGGGCTTTTGCGAGGGCTATCTAAATTTGAACCTTAACAAGGGAAAATATTCGCAAAGACATTTCGTTTTGCATCGCATCTAATCGTCGGGCTGACTTTATTGTGTTAACTTCTTGGATCAGGCCCAATCTAAAGAATATTTTAATTTTCTCTGGGTTGAAAAAGTCTCAGACCTCCAGCTACCAATTCGCGAGTGCCCTAGGTCGGAACGGAAGGAAGGAAAGGCACTTATGATCTTCGAGGTTCGTAATACATCCGATCAGCCAGTTGACTTTTGCTGGTGGCAAAGTCCGCTTGAAAGAACCTGGACGGCGAATCAATTCAAAATCACCGGCACACAGGAAAAGATTGATTATTTGGGAATGATGGTTAAGAGAAACCCGCCCAATAAAAAAAACGGCGATTACACTACGCTGAATCCCGGGTGAGTGCTGAGCGTAAAATTTGACTTGAAAGAAGTTTACGGATTGAGAACTGGTTCCAATTATTCGGTGCGCTACGCCGGAACAAGTCTTGGATTGCCGCCCTCCAACTCAATTGATATTGAATTCGAATGATAAATTACCTTTCATCACCGTAAAATCGCGCAATTTTGAACGGATTACAACTCAATCGCAAGCCACTGTTAGAATGGGACCAGCTAATTCAAAAACGCGTTGGTTCGACGCTCCGCGCCAACCGTCGATGGTGCCGAATGACCGCACACAAATTGATAATCATCGTCGAGCGTCATAATTTTGTTCGAAATACTGTCGAGTAACGTCTGGTGATCCCCTCCCGGCAAATCAGTTCTACCGATGGAGCCTTGAAAAAGCACATCGCCCATCAAAATAAATTTGTTTGCATGGTTGACGAAGACGACATGGCCTGGAGCGTGGCCGGGACAATGCAACACTGCAAACTCATGCTCACCAACACTCAGAGAATCACCCTCCTCTAACCAACGGTCCGGGCTGGTATTATGCATGCCGGTCAATCCATAACCAGCCGCCGCCATCTCAATGTTGTCTAGCAGAATTTTATCGGCGATGTGCGAACCGATGATATCTACTCCGAATTGCTTTTTGGCAGCTTCAGCTCCGCCTGCATGATCGAGATGGCCATGAGTGAGCCAAATCGCTTCAACCTTAACTCCAAGTTCGTCAACCTTCGCGGCAATTTTTTCAACTTCGCCACCAGGATCAACTACTACCGCAACCAGACTTTGGTCGTCGTAGACGATGGAACAGTTTTGTTGAAATTCAGTGACTGGAACAATGGAAATTTGTAACACGCGATCTTCTCTACAAAAGTTAAGAAAAATTAATCTGACGACATTGTACTAAACCACCGACGGGTTCAATGGAGAATCAACAACCCACCGACATTTGCAAGAAAAATTGTATTTATTCGATCCGCATGTGCAATCACGTTAATTTCTTTGGACGGGTTGCATCGGATTTACGCCGATCTAATTATATCAACCACCATTAATACACCCTCAGCATTGGGAAACAACTGGTTAACAAGCTGTATTTGGCTCGCCGGAATGGTGCAAGACCAGTCGGATCGATAATGAGTTAAAACCAGCACCGCAAACACCAACCGCACCGACGCCATGGACGCGAGTCTGATAATTCTCAACCCCAAAGTTTGACAACCTCTCAGACTATGACCAAAATCTTAGGCTTGCCATTTGAGAATTGAAAACTGGTTTTAGCCCCTTCTTTGGAAAAGGTATCGTAGGTATGAAGTTTGAACCGTCGCGACCCTCGTTTGGATCTCTGTTTTTTGTTTTAACACTAATAGCGGTTGGGATATTGCCCATCATCGGCGACATCTCAGTTGGCAGCGCCGACGAAAATGAAACGAAGGCGAAGGAATCGCCGCTCTTTGTTTTTCGATTTATTGAAGTCGTACCAGAAAATGTAGCGGACTGGCGGCAGGCGGTAAAAGACAAACAACTGAAATTCAACATGACCGAAGACTCAGCCCAATGGGGAACATGGAGAATCTTGACTGGACCAAGAGCAAATCAATTCGCGAGAGGGTTTCGCACGACGAAAGAGACGTACACTAAACCCGTTCATCCGGTTCAGGGTATCTCCGCATCCTGGGAACTCCCCGAAGCAAATCACTGGCTCAAGAACATCTCGCCCCTACAGGAAAAATCTGGCAACCAACAAATCTGGCGGCCAATCGACGGATTGTCCTCTCGCGGAATCACCGCTACTGGTCACCCGCGATTCTCCCAGCATCGGCGCTGGCGAATGAAGCCGGGAATGTATCAGCGATTGGAAGCCAATTACAAGAAATTGATTGCTGCCTTTGATCACATTCAGCAGCCGGTCGATTTCAGTATCTCCAGGTTAGAGGATGGCGGCGATTTTATGATCTATGCAGAAACAATGGCCTACAACGACACCGCAGACATGCCGGGCGTTGGCGTTGTGCGGCAAGCGTTCATTGAGCTGCATGGAGAAGGTGAGTGGGAGAAGTATCTCCAAGAACATAACGCGGTTATGCAAGAGAACGCAATCGTCGAGACCGAGACATGGATGTACGAGCCGGATCTCAGCAATCTGGCCAACATGCCCGGTCCAGAATATGCGAAAGCCAAGGTCCAGGAGCATATTGACCGAGTGGTTGCTGGCTTTAAGAAGCAGGACATCGACGCATTGATGGGTGAATTTGTGGATGGCGGAATCCGCTCAGTGAGCTTGGCCGCCGGCCCCGCACAAGGAAACAAGGCGATCAAGGAATCGTTGATGGCCTCTTTCCAAGGCGATTCCACTCCAGACAATTCCACGCTCGTGGGAGAAATACTCGACGCTCGGTTCATTGATCCAAGTACTATCCTGGCCTACGGCATTTTCACTGTATCGGATGAAGCCGGTAAAGTCGTTCGCTCAGGCAAGTGGGGTGATGTGCTTAGGATGGAAAATGGAAACGCAAAGTTTTTGATGCAGTCGGCATACGCAGAGAAACTTGATTCCATGGCTCCCCCGACCTTTGCGGTGACCGAAGCCTCGGATGAGCTAAAGAAAAATAAAGATTTCCAAAGAATCAATCGCTCCATTCAAAGATTTACAGAGGCCTACAATCGCGGCGATGTACCAGCGCTGGCGAATGAGTTTACTTCCGATGCTGTTCGCCTCGTTTCTGGCTTGGAAGGTGTCCATGTTGGTCATAATGCAATCCAACAGTCGTTTGATACGAAGTGGACAGGTGAAGTCGGCATTGCCAATGGCAGTGTTCTAAAGGCTCGCGTGCTCCACACTTCCCCCATTAACTCCAAGTTGGTTTGCGGTTCTGGACTTTGGTGGTTAACCTCCAGCGACGGCAAAGTCCTTGATGGTGGCTACTGGGGTAACGTGTTTCGAAAACACGGTGACGACGAGGTAAAGTTGTTACTCGAATGTGCAGGCAGCCAAAGTGCGTCTAAATAGTTTGCGAGCAGCTTCAACGGGGATTGGCTGAATCAATTGCAACTCTTATTAAACCAAATTTGAACGGCGTTGATTCAGACACACCTGGGTCTATCGAATGGGTCGCAAATCGGTTTTTGGTCGGGATAACGGTTTTTGGTCGTTGGAGCCTTTCAGGATCGAAACTGGTCTTGTAATAGCAATGTAATCCGAACGCGGCTCGGATCGGTTGAGTGTTTTCCTAAAAAACACTCGACCGATCTCCGACTCGCAACTCTATGTGGATCACCAAAAACCTCGCTTTGCCTATTCACTGACACCGTCCACAAAGAAGTCGTGATATTCTGCGTGAAAAACCAGAGCGTGAAAAGCGAAACCAAGACTACAAAGGCTCGACAGGTTCGGAACCATCACTCGAATCAAGGATATCGACGTGGACTTTATCCGAGGAGGCTTTGTCTTTTTTAGTCTTCGCGGGATTCTGGGATCAGGGCGAATGTCACCCCGCCTTGATGGCGTCGCCCCTCCATCAAATTGCGAGTAAGGTTAATCGCCTGATCTTGATGCCGAATCACTTTTAGATTTTCAATGGCCCCCGCTCCCGAGGTCGAGACAAGCTCAAGCGATAGCTGTTCTAAAATAAGTGGCACCTTATGCACGACACGAACTTCC
>JAAEMV010000353.1 GCA_024225195.1 Planctomycetaceae bacterium
ACATCCCAAGGAAAAATAGAATGACCGCGAGGATGATGTTGAGCAGGACGTACATGCCCGCAAAACGCCATGCGGTGTGTTGCATTCTTGCCCGCGGGCTTTCATAAGGGGGCCCCGGCATTTCGGTTCTCATCAATGCCTTTCCCGCAGATCCTTGCCCCAGCGAAACCGCAAACAACACGATGATTCCTAAACCGCCGAGGAAATGAGTGCTGGCTCTCCAAAACAGAATGCAGTGGGGGACGAGATGCGGATCTTCTAGGTCGCAAATAACCGTCGCTCCGGTAGTGCTAAAACCGGACTGAGATTCGAACAGGGAGTCGATGAGTCCCATCTTGACCCACTTCAAACGATAGTGGGTGGCTCGATCTGCGGGGGCAGCCGATTCTTCACCGGGTCCGATTAACCATTCATTCCATAGCGATTTTTGCTTCAACCGAGAGAATACTGCGGGGGCATCGAAGAGCCCTGTGGCTTCAATGAGTTCCCGTGTCGACAGTCCTCGAGCGGTTGCATTGGCAAGTGTTTCGAGGACGATTAAATTTTCAGCGTTATTCAGACTGGCAGGATCTTGGTCTTCGTTGTCTTTCCACTGGTCAGTTTCTCGCCAGGTCTCCCAGGCTCTCCAGCGAGATGAGGCAACGACAACTGTATCGGGTTGATGAAAGACGCGAATCGACGGGCCGCGAATCGTACCGCTAAATATGTAAGGCATGGCGCCGAGCACGCTCGCTAAAACCCAGCTGAGTCCGACGATCGCCATCGCTTCTTTACGGTAAATTTTTGCGTTTCCAGCGGAACGCCCGTATTGAACCATCGCCCCGCCTAGAACCCAGCAAATGACCGCACTGTACAAGAGCGCCCAGATGCCATTGCTCTCAAGCTGAGTTGCTTTGACTGCTGCATCAGTGTGAGAACCAATATTTGGATCAGCCCAAATCAAACTGAACAACATAAAGGTGCCGATCAGAATTGTGAGCACGCCAAGCAATTTGGAAAGGATGCGGAAATTCATGAGATCAGTCGGATGGTCGGAGGTTTACTCTGAATTTTGAAACGGCCATCAAAATTGGACAGCAAAAAATTTAAAGTTCCGGAGTTGTTTCGATCAATCGATTGGCTGAAAATTTAGCCCCAATCAACAGGCTTATTGGAAAGCAAAGTAAGTACACAAGTGTCATTGTTTTTTTTGCGGGAGTGTCCTGGATGATTGTCTGCAAATGCATAACAAACATCAGAACAGCGACAAAAACCGCATGCGGAAAAAAAGCAAAAGGCGCGGTCCTTACAACTAGCCATCCGATCGTGGCACATAACAGGCAATTAACAGCAACCGCCAGGCAGAACATTGGAATGGGGATCGCGGACCAGGGATCGGTTGCCATGATCGTTTCTTGTTCTTCCCCCGTTAAGCTCAGGAAATTTACAAAGCTAGGAAACAGTAAATATCCCAGTAATAAAAATGTTGAGAATAGCGACAGCACTGTCATCACGTAACCGGAAGCAACCGTGAGGAAACTTCGCAGTAACATGGCGGGTGGCAAGGATGGTTGGGACATGCGCGTTTCTTGAGCTTGTGAAAATCGCATTGTAGGCCAGTTGCCGGCAGGCTTGAACCCGAGTGATCGATGCCGGTAATCACCGGTGGATTATCGCCTTTCCGTTTCCAAATTCTGATCCGCAACATTTAACCCAGTTAATTGCTGCTTTTCAAATACGATCATCGCATCGCAATCTCGAAGATCCGGTCCGAGGGTAACGGCGGTAACAAAGCGATTCCCGTCGGCAAAAAACTTCAGAAAAGATTCGGTCTTGGCAATGTTGCCGTCGGGTAGTGTTTCAGATGTTTCAATGACCAATCCACTATCGCGTGATTCGAGAACTCGCCAGTTTCCTTGAGAGCCATCCCGCATGACCTGCCCATCCATCGAAACCATTTCTAAATCATTTTCGAGTGTGCCGTCTGGTTTATACTCAACTGCCATGATTGTCGAGAGAAAGCTGGAGGCTTTGGCAAGGATCAGTTCCTGTTGCTCTGGAGTCAGCGACGATATTTTCTGTGTCAGTTTTGCCTTGTCAATAACAGCATTGCCAAGCCAAATTCCCGGTAAGTCGTTCGAGGTAGGTTGGGTTTTGACAGTGGTCGATGTCGAGGTGGTCTCGGAAGCGGCTTGGCTATCGAGAGTTGTGGTTTGACTTTTAGCTGATGTTTCCGAGGTTGGCTCAGAGCACCCTAACGCACCCACTAAGAAACCGGTGACGAAGATGCTAAATAAAAAGTGTGTTCGTGAAGATCTATCTTTCAACATGGTAAACTCCCTTTCACCACGAAATAAGCAATCGCTTTATGGCTGTTTTGTAAATGTGATTTTTGTGCGGGTGCCAGCCATGTTGGGTGGCACTAATTTAATCGTCGTTGGGTTGATGAAACTAATTTCGTGTTCGGATTTCTGGCTTTGGATGTCACATAACACCTTCATTTTATCGGACGATTCGTCGTAGGAAATAAATTCCCACGTTCCGATTTTACCCTGATCAATCTCGCCCATTTTTGTTGATGTTTCTAACTGACCATTCCAGCTGAAACGGATCAACATTTTTGGAGGTCCGGGATTGACTGAGAAATCGTCTGGGTCGAGTGTCGCAGTGGGGTCATCTTCATTGATTCGCTCCATCACAGTATCGGCTTGTTGGATCCCCCAAGTCCCAATGATTTTTGAACGATTAGCATCACTGCATCCAGTCAAAGTGCATGCAAGCACGCTGGCAAAAATTACTTTTATAAGAACCTGCATTCGAGTTGCTTTGAAAAAATAGATTGGGCGAATTGAAAGCTACTAGGGGAAAATTGCGAAAGTTTACCAATTGTATGGTTTTATTTGATTGGTGAACAAATAACGGTCGATAAATCCGAAGCATGCATTTGCATGTTAATTTCATTGGGGGATGAACGAATGATGCGATTTTGCTTGATCTTAACAGGTTTGACTATTTCAGCGATGTCAATTGGTTGCTGCGGCCCTATTGGCTGTGGTGTGGATATTTCGATGGGTCACAACGGGTGTGGTGGCGTCGATTGCGTTGAACCTGTTTATCGCCCCCTCGACGGTGTCCGACAACTTCGCGGTCGTTGGGCATGCGGCAGCGGTTGTGCTGAAACTTACTACGGTGAATGGAGAAGTACTCCGCCTGATGCACAAGACCCTTGCTGCGATCAGGGCTGTGTCGAAAGTCGTGGTTTCTGCTGGAGCGGCTGCTGGCAACCGGGTGTTCTACTTCGCGGGCTCTATGGCGTGCGTTACTGCGATGATTGCGGTTCTGATGTCGGATGTGATTGTGAACAAGGGATGACGCACGAATACATGGAGGAAGAGGTCATGCCAGAGACGGCTGAGCCGACGGTTGCCATGATGACAAGTGGATGTGACTGTCCTAATTGCCGCTCAAGCAAGTCGGTCAATGTGGCGGGGTATTCTCAAGAAGTACAGCGATCACCCAGGAATTATGTGCCGTCCTCGAGAACCGTCTCGTACCGAAATGCAGTCCCTTCGAGCCAGAGACGACGTTAGTCACTTGGCGTTTTCGGGAAGTAGTTTTTCCGCACTGAGTCGTGTCGATTTGCAGGTGCGTTGAACCTCATCGTTGGCAGACTTTTCGTTTGTCGAACTACGGTTGGTTCAAAGCGGTCTAGCCGGGCGGCCATGAGAGTGGGCGGCGGGCGAGGATGTGCAAGTGGAGATGGTCGACAGATTGGCCCCCGTCTTTTCCGCAGTTTGCAACAACACGATAGCCCGAACCTTCGATCCCCAACAATCGTGCTACTTTGGGTACCGTTAGCAAAAGGTGTCCTGCGAGTTCCTGATGGGCAGCGTCGAGTGAATCGACGTTTACAATTTCCTGCTTGGGAATTAGGAGGACGTGGACAGGTGCTTGCGGAGACGCATCGTGAAACGCGAGACACAAGTCGTCTTGGTAGATAACGTCTGCGGAGATCTCGCCGTCGATTATCTTTTTGAAAATCGTTTTTTCTTCGCTCGTCATTTTACTAGTTCCGCAGATGGAAATTTAAGAGTTCAGGCTTGTTCTTCGTCGGCTTGGGGCAAATCGATGGCTTGATCCTCGATTAAAATAACGATACCTCCCCGGATGGGAAGAAGCAACGTTTGGCTCTCATTGATGTATCCGCCTTCGAGCGGCGTTGCGACGGTTTGTCCGATTCGATTGACGAGTTTTTTTTCGAGAATCTGTTGGTTAAGCGATGTAATCAAAGCGGGGTCAGCAGTTTCGAGTGGCGATTTCGTGACGGGGCAACGAATGATTTTCGAAAATTCCACGTCGGTAGGCGAAGACATTGGCGATTTACTTTCTCACCCTCAAGAACAGGGCGGTTTCAGCAATTAGGTGTCAAGGATAGTTGGGGCTATCGGATTGCAGTGGTTGGAAGTATTGCCACGACTTGGATTGTGTTGGCAATTAGATCGTCGATCTATGTTAAAAACAATCAAATTGGAATAATTCAATTTGGAATAATTCAAATTCGATTCGGTTTAGGCTTCAGTCGCGTTAAGTGTTTGCTGGGCAACCATCATCCAGTCGATTTGTTCATCAAACTCATCCCCTTCATACCGAAGTCGCGTCAGAACGGGAGAGACTGAACGGCTTGAGATTTGTTCCCGATTCGTTTCCATACTGACATCGCCATCAAACATTCTTGCGTCGTTAAGAATGACACCCGCGATTGGAATTCCGTCTCGGAAGCAGGCTGCGGTAATTAAAGCCGAGAGTGATTGGTTGATTACGCCGATTGAGTTCGGTGCAACAACGATGGTTGGGTAACCGAGATCGTATGCGACATCGGCGAAATATTCATCGTCACTGATCGGTGACATGAGTCCGCCTGCGCCCTCGACAATGACAATATCGCACTCATCGGCCCAAGCTGAAATCCCGGATCTCATCAACTCTGTATCGAGCTCGCGTCCTTCGTTTCTGGCGGCTAGGTGCGGGGCGAGCGGTGCTTGGAAACGTTGAGGGCAAACTGCCTCGAGCGTCAGCGGGTGTCCTGCGGCTTCCCACAAGGCAACGGCGTCCTCGGAGACAAGTTGTCGTCCGTCGGAAACACATTCGCTGGCAACTGGTTTATAAACGCCAACGCGATGCCCCGCCGCCACTAAATCCTTGGCGATATGGGTTGCAACGTAGGTTTTGCCGACTTCTGTATCCGTGCCGGTGATGAACAATCCGAAGGGTGGTTTCTTTAACATGCCTTAAGACTACCATTGAGGGGATTAACGTCCAGATAGGAAGTCGGAATATCGCGTCTTCTCCCTTTAAGATCAACATTAAAAACAGGTTGGGGAAGAGATCGGAGCAAAGAATATTTGGACGTTCTGCATTTATGGTTTCTATTCCCCGAGATAAAAACATGAATTCCACTCTCGATATCGCCGTAATTCAGACCACATGTAGTCCCGACGGGGAAGCGAATGTCGACGCAACGGTTGGCCAGATTGTGGACGCTGCGGGGGCGGGAGCAAAGCTGATCTGCCTTCAGGAGTTATTTGCGTCGACTTATTTTTGCCAGTCGGAGAATCATGAGCATTTTAATTTAGCTCAGTCGATCCCGGGGGCGATTACTGATCGGTTGTCGAAGCTTGCCCGAGACTTACGGATTGTGATTATCGCTCCGCTATTCGAGAGACGGGCTGCCGGTTTGTTTCATAACTCAGCGGTGATTATTGAGTCCGATGGTTCGCTTTTGGGAACTTATCGAAAGATGCATATTCCTGACGATCCATATTTCTACGAGAAATTTTATTTCACCCCCGGAGACCTTGGTTTTCAGTGTTTCGAGACGTCGGTAGGAAAGATCGGTGTATGCATTTGCTGGGATCAGTGGTTTCCAGAAGCAGCTCGCTTGACCGCACTTCAGGGGGCTGAAATTCTCGTTTATCCTACGGCGATCGGATGGCAGGCAGACGAAAAATCAGAGTTCGGTCAAAGCCAGCTGGACGCATGGCAAACAATGATGCGATCTCATGCAATTGCCAACGGCGTGTTTGTGGTTGCGCCCAACCGAGTTGGCATCGAAGAAAACATTGAATTTTGGGGGTCTTCTTTTGTGGCAGACCCGTACGGTTCGGTACTCCAAACCGCAGCAGTTGCGAAACCAGAGACGATGGTTGTTACTTGCGACCTCTCCTTGGTTGAAACTGCCCGGACGCATTGGCCGTTTTTCCGAGACCGTCGAATTGATGCCTACGGTGATCTTTCTAAACGCTGGCTCAACTAAACTATTTCTGAATTCAATTATCAAATCGTTGCGGTGGTTTAAATGACGCATCCTCTTCCATTGACTATGCCCGCTGAGTGGGAACGCCAGTCCGCAATCTGGTTGAGTTGGCCCCACAATCAGGAGACATGGCCTGAAAACCTGGAAGCAGCCCAGCGTGAATTTTCTGATTTGGTTCGCGCAATTGCGACGACCGAGCGGGTCATGGTGATGGTCGATTTCACGCAAAATGAGGTGGCAGTAAAGACGTTGGGTAGCTGGGATAATGTCACTTGCGTCGACATCCCTACCAATGACGCGTGGGCACGCGATTATGCGCCCACTTTTGCAATCGACTCTCAAAAAGACCTGGTTGCGGTGGATTGGGAATACAACGCCTGGGGCGGGAAATATCCTCCGTACGATCTTGATCAGCAGGTGGCAAAACGAGTGGCTGGATATCTTGGGATTGCCCACGTCTCGCCTTCACTTTGTTTCGAAGGGGGGGCGATCGAGGTAAATGATCGAGGAGTGCTGCTCTGCACCCGCTCGTGTGCTCTGAATCCCAACCGCAACCCGGGGCTGGACATCGAGGAAGTCGAGTCAATTTTAAAGCAGTATCTCGGGGTGAAGGTTTGTCTCTGGCTTACTGGAAATGCAATCGAGGGAGATGATACCGACGGGCATATCGATCAAATTGCTCGATTTGTAAATTCAACCACCATTGTTGTGGCGACTGATGGCGGAACCATTGGGCCTCAACGCGAAGGTCTTAAGCAAAATCGTAAAGACCTAGAACAGCAGCTAGAATTTTATGGTTTGGATCATTACCAATTGATATCGTTGCCCTTGCCGAGTCCTTTCACATTTTGTGGGCGAGCGATACCGGCGAGTTATTGCAATTTTTTGATCACTAACGAGCTGGTAGTCGTCCCTCAATTTGGGGTAGATGAAGATGGCGAAGCTTTGCAGATTTTGAGCCCTTTGTTTCCAGAAAGGCAAATTTTGGGACTGCCGTCAAAAAATATTGCGGTGGGTTTGGGCTCGTTTCATTGTCTTTCGCAACAACAACCTGAGATTCAAAAAAACATTTAAAAAATAGTGTCGCGAGATGGATAGTCTTGCGTGTAGCCTATTTCTAGGTTCAGGCAGCTTTCCAGCGTTGGAATGTATTTATATTCTTTTCCTGCCGGATCAATTTTTTGCGAATAACGGTTGGTGTTTTCACGCCAAATTGAAAACTTAGTCGGAGAAATTTATGAAATTGTCATTCAAACTGTGTTTGCCATGTACTGTCATGGCGCTTGCTTTTTTACTTTGTGCAACAGACGTGATGGCTCAACCAGGTGGTGGTCGAGGCGGACGAGGCGGACGGGGTGGGGGCGAAGAAAGTTCATCTCGATTGCTGCGAAATGAAGCGGTACAGAAGGATTTAGAATTATCCAGCGACCAAATTGAACTAATTGAAGGCCTTTCGCAGGGACGTGGTGGAGACCGTGAGTCAATTATGGCTGAGCTCGATGGTCTTTCGGGTGAGGAGCGGATGGAGAAGATGCGAGAGATTCGCGATCGCCGAACTGCAGAGATGAAAAAAGAACTAGACGATATTCTTCTACCGCACCAAATTGAGCGTTTGGAGCAGATTGCAAACCAAGCCTCCGCACAGGGAGGGGCAAGGTCTTTGATGGGGGGTGGTCTGGCGGACAAGCTGGGGATTACAGAAGAACAAAAGGAGAGGCTTCGTGAAAAAGCAGAAGAACTCCAAAAAGAAATGAACGAAAAAATTGCGAAACTGCGAGCAGAAATGCAGGATGAGCTCTTGGACGAACTGACGGCGGATCAACGCGCTCAATATAAAGAGATGATGGGCGACGCGTTTAAGTTTGAGCGACCAACACGCGGTGGACCAGGTGGTGATCGTGGTGGACCAGGTGGTGATCGCGGCGGAAACCGTGGCGGTGATCGCGGGAGTGACCGGGGTGGAAATCGCGGTGGCGACCGTGGCAGCGATTTTTAGTCAGTGACGGACAATCGAATTTGATGGTAAGTCAAACGCTCCAGCGAAACATTTCGCTGGAGCGTTTTTTCATGTAATGACTTGATGCCTCGATCCTAAACCAGTTGCTTGATCGTCTGTCAAATACTTTTGAGGCGTCAGAAAATGGGGGGCCAGTAAAATAGGGGCGTCAGGGAATAATAGCCGTAGAGGTTAAACAAACAGATTCGTCTTTGGTTTTCCCGTCCGCCTTGCTTTAACACGGATGTAGGGTGCAAGAAATTGACAACGATGAGCAAAACTGTTGGATTCTGAATCAGGTTTCGCATGCATCGGCTCAGTGATATCTTCGATGAACAGGCCTGCTCGACACATTTCACCTAACAGTTCTTCCCAGCGATGGACGTATTCTAAAGTGCCGTCTTCCCGAATTAGATTAGAATGAGGGCTTGGGGGCAGGGGACTTGGGTCATAGTAAGGGTGCTCAATGCGATATTTACCTTGTTCGGCGTTCAGTGATGCTTGCAGGCTTGTCGGTTGCTTATGTTGGCTGATGTAAATGCCATCGGGGCAGAGGACCCGGGCAATTTCTTGATAAACGGGGGCAATTTTTTGGACATAGCAGGTGCTCACCGGGTGGATGACAATTTCAAACGAGTCATTTTTGATGGCTGACAAGTTATCCATAGAAGCTTCGATGGTCTGGAGGTTCAAATGTCGTTGACCGGCGACGCGACGATCGAGTTCGAGCATGGCAGGGCTGATGTCCACTACCGTCACGATTGCCCCGGCGGCAGCATAAATTGGCCCCTGCCGGCCTCCACCGGCAGCCAGGCAGAGCACGCGTTGTCCTCGAATGTCACCGCCCAGCCATCCCGGCCCGTCGACTGACTGCAGTGGGTTCTGGAAATCGATATCGCGGGCTGGTTTTGCGAGTCGATCTTGCTTTTTTGCTAATCGATCCCATGCAGCGCGGTTGTGCCAATGCTCTTCTGACGGTTCCATAGTGCCTACGTTTATTCAAAATGATATGCTGGTGTTATATTCAGTTTCGAGTTCCGCTTAGAGATGTTGTGCCTGATCCATCCCCATTAATCGCCGAGTTTGAGTTGATTCGCGAAGTTCGATTGGTTGACACTGATTCGACGGGGTTCGCGCATTTTTCTTCCTACGTGCGGATGATGGAGGAAACGGAGTACGCCTTCCTAAGAAGTCGTGGACTTCGGGTTGTATTGTACGATGAGCGGGGCACGATGGGGTTCCCCCGACTTCATGTTGGCATCAGTATTTTTGACCCAGTCAGCTTCGGAGAGCAAGTCCTCGTTAAATTAAAGTTGACCGAGTTGGATGGCAAACAAGTGACGTACTGTTTTGATATTTGTAATCAGGATGGTGAAGTAATCGTTGAAGGAATATTTCGAGCGGCGTTTTGTCGCTTCCCAGACGATGCACCGCCGTTTGCGATACTAATTCCCGACTTTGTAACCGCAGCACTGACTGGCTCAACCGATCTCATTGCCGAAGCGCCGGTTTAATTTAGTTTAATTTCTCAAACCATTTATTGATATTCTAATGACAGCAGAACCTACCTACGACGCATTGTTTCTTGTTTCTTTTGGCGGACCTGAAGGGCAGGATGAGGTAATGCCATTCCTTGAGAATGTTTTGCGTGGAAAGAATGTTCCGAGGGAGAGGATGCTAGAGGTGGCTGAGCATTACCGTCACTTTGACGGAGTCAGTCCGATCAATGCCCAGAATCGAGAGTTGATTGCCGCTATCGAGCAGGAATTGAAAGATCATGGCATCGATCTACCAGTCTATTGGGGGAATCGAAATTGGCATCCCATGATTCCGGATGCACTCGAACAAATGAAAGCTGACGGTGTGCAAAATTCGCTCGCGTTCTTCACGTCAATTTTTAGTTGCTATTCCGGTTGTCGCCAGTACCGAGAAAATATCGCTGAAGCACAGGCCGAGATTGGCGAAGGTGCTCCGTCGGTAAACAAACTTCGGATGGCATTCAATCATCCGCTTTACATCGAAGCGTCGGTGGAGCGAGTCCGCGAAGCGATAAACCAGATAACCGAATCGCGTCGAGACTCAATTCGATTTGTTTTTACGGCGCACAGCATACCGATGTCGATGGCAGAGGGATGCAAGTATTCGACACAATTAACCGAGGCTTGCCGTTTGATCATGGAGGCCATTGGAGATCACCCCTGGGACTTGGTCTACCAAAGTCGCTCGGGACCGCCAATGCAGCCTTGGTTAGACCCCGATGTTTGCGATCATTTGCGAACAATTAAAGAAACTGATGACGTTAGCGAAGTGGTGATCATGCCAGTGGGGTTTGTCTCTGATCACATGGAAGTTCTCTTTGACCTTGATACCGAAGCAAAAGAGGTATGCGATGAGTTGGGGATTGAGATGGCTCGCGCGAAGTCCGTTGGTGTTCATCCAAGTTTCATCACAATGATTCGGGAGCTGATCTTGGAGAGAATGACTGGCTCAGAGAAGCGTGCGATTGGCAATATGCCGGCAAACTGGGATGTCTGTCCCAAGGATTGCTGCACCTATGATCCGCCAAAGCGTCCCGCTCGACCGAGTCGCAGCTAACACGAAGATCAAATTTTAGTCATCGCTTTGCGTTAGTTTAAACTGCGTATCAGATTTGATGATCGAGCAGGTTTCTGGAAATGTGTGAAAGGTTCGAACCTTTACGTGCTTCCGGAACGCCTGAACGTTGATGTAACTGATTGCGCCAAAAGCGATTCTTCCATTCGATTCGAATCGCTGTACCAAGCCTTCGCACTCGACTCTTTGATCGAGTTGTTGTTGGATCGAGACGAACATTTTTGCGGGCACGCACTCGAGTTGAACCTTAGAAGAGAAACCAACTTGTTCGTCGTAAACGGCTTGATCGATCGTGGTACCTTCAATGGGGTGGGAGATAAGGATGTTACTGCTGGGTAACATATGATGTGCTCCAGCACTCACTTCCGTCAGAATGATGGACTCGTGATGAAAGCTAATTGCATGGCCGTCGGTGGTGATTTTGAGATTGAGTGAGTAATTTTCCCGCTCAATGAGTCGCGAGGCACAAACTTGGAACAGTTCAGGGTGAATGTTCCTGGCAAACAAGTGGAAATTTAAGTCGGTAATTTTTGGACGAACGGATAGCACAGTAAACTTTCAAAGGGTCGCAAATAAACAGGCGAGACGAAGTGAATTAGCTTCGAGTGCCCGCACCTACTATTGTAAAGTCGCAGCCAAATAAAATCTTCTTTTGATTCGGTTTTTTCGATGCGGAATTGAAAAAAACAGAGTTGAAATCTTAAACAAAAATGATGAAATAAAGTTGACATTTGCCGATTTGTAAAAGCGTTTTCTTTGATTGATCGATTTGTGATTCGACTTTGCTTTGTCTTTATTTGACGCAGATCAGCCTCTGCTTTTTATTCGAAGTGTAAATTCGATCTGCAAACCAGTTGTCGC
>JAAEMV010000354.1 GCA_024225195.1 Planctomycetaceae bacterium
GGACATGGGCCGTTTAAAGGAAGCTGACGTAATATTAATTTGCGTGCCAACCCCGTTAACCAGCAGCCGGGATCCGGATCTCAAATACGTTGAATCAACCGCGCAAGCGATCAAGCAATGCCTCCGCCCCGGTCAACTCGTTGTGCTTGAGAGCACGACCTATCCCGGAACTACCCGAGATGTAATCACGCCTATTCTCGAAGAGTCGGGACTAGTTGCGGGAACTGATTTCTTCGTTGCCTATAGTCCAGAGAGAGAAGATCCGGGTAATGCTCATTACACGGCAGGTACGATCCCCAAGGTAGTCGGCGGACTCGAACCCAACAGCACTCGCCTGGCGACCAAGTTCTACGAGCAAGCCATCACAAGTGTGGTGCCTGCCAACTCATGCGAAATTGCCGAGGCTTGCAAAATCTTGGAAAACACCTACCGCAGCGTGAATATCGCGATGGTCAACGAGCTGAAGGTACTTTTCCAGCGTATGGACCTAGATGTTTGGGAAGTGATTGAGGCTGCCAGTACTAAGCCCTTTGGTTTTCAAGCTTTTTACCCCGGACCGGGATTAGGCGGGCATTGCATTCCGATTGATCCTTTTTACTTAACTTGGGTCGCGCGGAAATACGAAATGCCTACTCGATTCATTGAATTGGCTGGCGAAATCAATACATCGATGCCACGATTTGTGGTTAGCCGCATATCTGAAGCATTAAATTCAGCGGGCAAACCGATTCGCGGTAGCAAAATAGGCGTATTAGGGCTCGCTTACAAAAAGGACGTGGACGACCATCGAGAAAGCCCGAGCTTCAAGCTCATTGAGTTGTTACTCGAGCAGGGGGCGGAGATTTCCTATGTCGATCCTCACGTTCCGACCATGCCCTATCCGATGCGGAATTACGACATGCCCAATTTGGACAGCGCTCAGCTCAATCCAGAGTATCTGGGGCAACTGGATTGTGCAGTAATCGTTACAGACCATACAGCTTTCGATTACGACTTGATCGTCAAAAGTAGCAATATCGTCGTCGATACCCGAAATGCGACCAAAAACGTGACCGACCATCGAGATCGCATCTGGAAAGCTTAGGCAATCAATTGCATAGTGGAACTAGCAGCGGCTCCTATTCTGTCTGGAGTCGCTTCTTAGGATCCTCCTAGCCACGATGCGTTTCCTTCCGCGAGAGAAATAATCCTCACGCTGTAAGAGTAAAATCGTGGTAAATTATAAATAAGCAATTACCACCCGTGTCTCACGCGCAAATCATGGACACCGACCTGAAACCTAATGCACTAGATTCTAAATTGAATCAGGGCAAAAAAACCGACTCGGCCGATAAGAGCGACCAGTCAGCTCTGCGACGCAAACGCATGGTGCTTTTGCCATACGCCATAGCGATCGCCGCGCTATCTCCGCTACTGGCCTACTACTTGTCCATCCTTTGGGGACGCCCGCATTACCAATTCTTCCCCTTCGCGTTAATCCTAGTCGGTGTATTCGCCTACTTGCGGTGGCCTCGTCATATTGACGAACCATTTTTCAGTAGAAAACTGAGCACTGTACTTTTTTGGGCCGGCATCATCTTTGGTTTAGCAGCCACGCTTTTTTCCGAAACTTGGTTCGCC
>JAAEMV010000355.1 GCA_024225195.1 Planctomycetaceae bacterium
ATGAATCAGTACCGAAATCGGTTGGATCAACGACTCAAAGACGACTATGAGCAAAACCCCACCAGTCGGCGAAAGTTCGATCGTTTTTTTGATTTCGCTGTTGCCAGTAATTCAATGGACAACGAAGAAAAAAGTATTGAACTTACTTCAGAACCGATGGCACCGCCGAGTGCATCGAAAGCGGAAGCGGCATCGCGCGGACTGGGTGGTGGAAGGGGAAGACGAAGTTTGGCTGCTCGACCGAAACAAAAGTCGAGAGCTGCGCCGGAAGAAAGTGCCGCTGGTAAAGAGGTTCGCAATTCGCTCGGACGCGTGCAGAATGAAGTCGCTAGTGTGGATAAACGTAGCGAAAGTGATGAGCTGTATTTTGACGGGGAGCAATTGAAAAAAGATCGCACGCAAGTACGGCAATATTATCAGCGGACGAAACCAACTCAGGAGTGGGTGGAAAATAACTACTATCAGGTGACGGCAAAACAACAAAATCCGCAGCTCATGCGAGTCAATCGATTTTGGAGAGACTACGCGTTGCATGCGGACGGGGAACCGTTCTTGTCCCCTTATTTTGCCGAAAGCTCTCGTAACTTCGCCGAAATGATGTTCGCTTTGGCCGTACTCGATCTGCCATTCGTGGCGTCCGAGCACGACGTGGTCTATTCGGATAGCCAGATGAAGCTCACCGCAAAAACCAACTTGATTGCGTTTTTTGAGCAAGTCAGTTCTTCAGAGTTGGAAAAGGGCGAAACGAATGTGCTTATCAGTGAGAATTTCTTTCGCGCTAACGACCGTTACCGTGTTGTGGAGGGTAAGAAACAAGAGAACTTTGTGCGAGAGGAATTTTTACCGCATGTGCTTTACGGTGGACAAATCGTAATGACGAATCCAACGTCGGCTCCGCAGGGAATTGATTTGTTGGTGCAAATTCCAGAAGGGGCATTACCTGTCAAAGGAAGTCACTTTACGAAAACACAACAATTGGACTTGGCTGCATTCAGCACTCAAACCATGGAGTATTTTTTCTATTTTCCAACTTCGGGTGATTATTCCCACTTTCCAGCCCACCTTTCGATTAACGCGAAAACAATCGCGTCGGCTGAGGCGATGCGATTCAACGTTGTGGAAAAATTGTCGAAAGTTGATACCCAATCTTGGGCTTGGCTGTCACAAAATGGAACCGAGCAACAGGTTTTGGGGTACTTGGGAACTCAAAATCTCCAAGCCATTGATTTAAGCCAGATTGCATTTCGTATGAAGGAGCCAAATTTCTTTCGGCAAGTGTTGGATCTGTTAACGGAGAGATTTTCCTATAACGGGACTTTATGGTCATACGCGCTGATGCATCGTGATGAACACGGCATTAATGAATACTTGCAACATCGCGACGGCTTTGTTGACGCGTGTGGAGTGTTTTTGGAATCTCCATTGCTGACGATAAGGCCGGTGTTGAGGCACCTTTATGAGCATCGTGAGGACTGGCCGGTGGTCGACGCAAGAGGGCACCGACTCGGCAGTAAGCAGACTATTCTGAATGATGCCATTTGGCAGCAATATCATCGTTTGTTGGAGATCGTGTCG
>JAAEMV010000356.1 GCA_024225195.1 Planctomycetaceae bacterium
ATGCTCCACCTACTTGGCATTGATCACGAGCGACTAACTTTCCGCCACGCAGGTCGCGACTTTCGCCTTACCGATGTGCACGGCCAAGTGGTGAATCAGATTATTTCGTAACGCGAGTTGATGGGAATGTCTCACCTAGGCCTCCCGCCATCTCTACGAACGCCGCCGAAGCGATAACAAACGACCGGGGAACGAGGAGAAGGCCAACCCCCCAGTTGAACCAGGGGAGACGTTCGTACTTGTGTTCCCACCGTCGGCGATCACGCCTCATGTTTTACGAAAACCCGATAGGCATGAACCCAAAGCTCTCATACCGATTGAGTTCAAATAAGTAGGGCGACCTTGGACGCCAGCCTCCAGTTGCAAACGGGGAGGCGGAAACGAGTTACCGAAAAACTACGGCGAAGCTTTGGTTAACGGAATGCTCGCAATTCAGAGACGGCTGGATCAACGTTGGCCGGCACTATTTTTTTGACTGGCGGGCAACTCAAGTTGCTGGTTACAACTTTTCGCAAGTAAACCTGTAGCGGCAGCGACTAAGGCGCAACCCCCAGTGTAGATCCAGGGGAGCATATCGTAGCTAGGCTTTTTTGGATTCATTCCCATCAAGAAAAATAGCGTCGTCGCCATTACAAACGTAAGTGACAAACCAAGCCAGGCTAGGTATCTCGTATCGTTATTCATCGGTAGTTCTCCGGCACTCGTGTAATCGGTGTAAAACAGCCTGTTGACACGAGATACACTCTTGGTCAACAAGCGATTGAATCTAAAACCAGCCTCATCCACTAAACATTTCGCGACAATTTG
>JAAEMV010000357.1 GCA_024225195.1 Planctomycetaceae bacterium
AATGCGAGCTCAGGAATTGTTGATCGATAACACGGCCAACAATCTTGCCAACGTAAACACCACTGGATTCAAAAAGAGTCATGTTGAGTTTTCTGACTTGATCTACGATGTTTCTAAAGCGCCGGGAGCTCCGATAGGTGATGGCCAATTTGCTCCGATAGGAACGCAAATTGGTAATGGTGTTCGAGCGACGGGAACCACCAACGTGTTCACTCAGGGTGCTCCTATTGAAGACCGCATCGATACCCATATGGCAATTGAGGGTGATGGTTTCTTTAGGGTGCAAAATGTGAGTGGAAACTTAATTGGCTATACGCGAGATGGCTCATTCACACGAAATGCTGATGGCCTGTTGGTCAATTCCGCAGGATTGCAACTTGAACCGGGGATTACGATCCCAAGCACAGCAGAGAAATTAAAGATTTCCAAAAGTGGTGAGGTTAGCGTAACGGAAAATGGCCAGCCGTCTGTTGTCGGTCAGATTGAACTTTATCGTTTTGCGAATCCGACTGGTTTACTTCAGAACGGTGGAAACCTGTTTCTCGCAACCGAAGCATCAGGTCCAGAAATCGCTGGGAATCCTATGGATATTGGCTATGGTCGCATTCAACAAGGAAGTTTAGAGGGTTCGAACGTTGAAGTCGTTTCGGAAATGGTTTCACTGATTACAGCTCAGCGAGCCTATGAGATTAACTCCCGTGCAATCAAGGCGGGTGACGAAATGCTCTCCACTACCAGTCAGATCGTTCGATAGTTTAGGAAAATGATGCGTAGTAAAAGATTTATCCTGCAGGTTTTTATCGGACTGATTAGTCTTGGTGCCGTCGCCTTTGCGCAAGATGGCAGACCACCGATTCGTCTTAAAGTTACCAATAGTGTGGTCGCGATTCCCGATTCAATCATTCATCTTCATCAGATTGCTGAGATCGAGTGTGAACAGGTTGGAGTAGCCGACCGAATTGGCGCAATCGATATTGACGAGTTTTCGCGTACCGAGAACGAATTGTCGATTTCGAGTGGTCAATTGGGAATACGTTTGCGTCTTGCGGGGTATCGGCCCAGCGATTTTGAAATTGTTGGCCCCTCGTCAGTTAAGGTGGTCAAAGCGAATCATGTGAGCGCGGGTAACGCGAGACCAGCAGACTTGAGAGCGAGGCATCTCACTGCATTAAAACCGGCAGGCGTTAAAGCATTTGAGCCTGAGAAATACCTTGCTGATATGTTACGAAGGAACTTGCTAAAAGAGTATTCAATTACCGACTCCGATTTACACGTGGATGTAGAGCGGGTAACAAACTTTCCAACGGATATAGCTGCTTGGGATTCTCTTAAAATCCTGCCAATTGGTCGAGCCGAGTTGCCGCTGGGGAATCAGCAGTTTACCGGGATGATTGATGCAAAGGCGAAGTCAGAAGTCGTTTTTAGAGTTCGAGCAAAGGTGTCGGTGTACCGAGATTTTGCGGTGGCAAAGGAAGACATCCCCGCAGGGACGGAATTAACTTTTAGGAATTTGAAATCTGAGCGGCGATTGGTTTCAACGCGAACAACGAGTGGCAGCTTTCTGACTTATGTAAACGCACTTGGGAAAACAACGAACAAGGGTTTAGAGAAGTATGCATTACTGAAACCTTCCAGCGTAAGTCGTATCAAAGCGAGTGAACGAATCCTAATCAAACGCAACACACTCATCAACGTAATTGCTCGAAGTGGAAATTTGAGTGTGGGGTTTAAGAATGTCAAAGCGCTGACTGACGGAGCTTTGGGAGAGAAGATTGAGTTCATTCACCCCCGCACGAAGAAGAAGAGTACTGCCCGCGTTGTAAATACTGATTCTGCTGTAATTGAGTGATTTTTTAATTGTTAGCTATGACTGTTTAACGGCTTTTATTTAAGTGAGACATTGAATGTTCGAAAGATACACTCGAACGATAATTTATATTTTCCCTCTGGTTGCTGTGGCAGTATTTTTAGGGGGACTCGATGCGGCAGTTGCCCAAACTCCTTCGTTTTTTGAGCGAGCAGTGCGAGGTGGTGGAGTCAGCTTATTCGGTGACGTGAAGGCCAGGCAACCAGGTGATTTGTTGACCGTGATCATTGAAGAGAAATCGAAGATTGAAAATAAAGATAATCGGTTATTGCGGAAATCAAATTCTGCGAACACTACCAATTCAGGAGATTATGCTCTGGCCGGAGGTATCGGAACCGGGGTTGGCGGTTTGACTGCGAATGCCAACGCTACAGCAGATCGGGATTTTCAGGGTGACACGAGATACAAGAGTGAGCGGGACTTCTCAGATCGATTTACCGTCTCGGTCGTAGATCGACTCCAAAATGGAAATCTGCTGATTCGCGGGAAACGAATGGTCTCCATGGAGGGGGATGGTCGGGAGTTAATTCTTACGGGGATTGTTCGCTCTGTCGACATTAGCGTGCGAAATCAGATCTCATCGAAAGACATTGCAGACCTAGAAATACGTTATGCAACCGATCCAAAAGAAGGTGTCGAGAAGCACTTTTTTAATCAGGGTTGGTTAGGGCGGAAATTTAATCGCTGGTGGCCATATTAAATCGATCGCGAAGAGTGACGCGTTTACCTGGATGAGATGAACTGGAATGGATTCTAAGATGCTCGGAATGAAAATACTGACAACTCGTACTGCGATGGCGTTTTTGGGGTGCTGCGTGTTCGCTTGGGTGGCTCCGTTATGCCACGGCCAGGAGCCTTCGGATTCCCCTGAGAGCTCCGCGTCCCCTCAAGCCTTAGAACAGTCTAAGGCGCAACCAATTAAGAGATCAGTTTCAGCTAATCTAATTCGGGTCAAGGATATTACGCGACTACGTTCGGATCGAACGAATACGCTCGAAGGTCGCGGCTTAGTTACTGGGTTGGGTACCGGTGGGAGCAACTCGGAAGATACAGCACAGGCACTAAGGAACTATTACAAGCGATGGGGACTGAATGTCCAAGAGGTAGCTGAGGGTGGCGTCGCGCTGGTTAATATCTCAGTCGACGTGCCTGCCAACTACGGGAAAGGAGATACGTTAACCGGGACGGTGTCGGTACTTGATGAGGCGACGTCATTGTTTGGGGGAT
>JAAEMV010000358.1 GCA_024225195.1 Planctomycetaceae bacterium
CGACAGGGAAGGGGTCTCATCATCATGAAACGGGCAATTGCAACGAACCTCGTCACCATCACCTTGAGTTTCTATGTTGTAGTGGCCGAGCACCGCCGGAAAATTGGCGTTAGTTTTTACGTAGGCAAAGTCAATGTACTTATTACCCATTTCTTTCATCCTTATACTAGAGGTTTTGGGATGATGAAATAATGCCATATAGTAAAAATTCGTCAATATTTTCAATGGCTTAGTGTATAATAATTTTGATACTTGTTCTTCCGTTCTTACCTGGTCGATATTTCCGATCCGCCACCTACTACCACACTCCCGAAACCTGCATTGGCAGACGAAAGAACAGTGCGAGAAGCTATCCCAAATTCTCAAACTTATTTTCATTGTTGATTAGAGTGCCGGACTAGGCGGCGGCTTAGAGCTATGGAAGGGAAACAAATCACGCTCGGAACCGCCACCAATCACTACACTGATTTTTCGGTGTCTTTGACGCATGAGGCTCGTTTACGACACATGTTTGTCATTGGACAAACCGGAACAGGAAAAACCACCCTCCTACAAAGGATGGCGATTAACGATCTCAAGGCCGGCCACGGATTTGCTTTTTTCGATCCCCACGGCGATGCCGCTCGCGAGCTCCTGGACTACATTCCAACCGATCGCATGCGAGATGTGGTTTACCTGCACCTGGCGGACACAACCCGCTCCTTCGGCTACAACATACTTTCTAACGTGCCGGAAAGAGAAAGAGATCGAGTAACCCAGGAGGTGGTGGGCACTTTTCGGTATCGGTGGGCGGATAGTTGGGGAGCCAGGATGGAGAATATCTTTAAGCATACTGTGCGCGGCCTCCTGGATGCGCCGGCCAGACATGGTGGAGCCACATTGCTGTCAGTGCCCTTGATGCTCAACCGCAAGGAGTATCGGAAGTGGGTACTCAAACATTGCCGGAGTAGGGCGGTGAGGGAGTTTTTTAGTCATGAGTTTGACGCCTGGAACGCTCGCCAGGTAGCGGAATTTGTGCAGCCAATTCTCAACAAAGTGGATCAGTTTTTGCTTTCCGATGTGGTTCGTAACGTGATTGGACAATCTCAAAGTACGATCGATATTGAATACATGATGGACAACAACAAAGTCCTTATCCTGGATCTCGACAAAGGTTCAATTGGTGCGGACGATGCCAACACAATCGGATCCTTACTCGTTACCGGCCTCCAG
>JAAEMV010000359.1 GCA_024225195.1 Planctomycetaceae bacterium
CATGAATCCGAAATTCATTTTTGGAGGGTACGCGGTTAGTGATTCGTTATCTGACACTCGTTCGTAATAGCACGATCGAGAGTTGGGTAACTATAATTGATTTTTGAATTAAATGTTTGTTTTCGCTAGTGGTATTTTTCAGATTTTGACCGGTGTTGAAAAATGAAAGATCGAGAATTATTTTACGTGATTACGATCGCGAGATAGAAAAAGACACCTTAAGTTTTGTTAGTTGTGAGATAATCGAGACCTAGTTCTTGTTTTTCTCCTTCAAGAAAGCGTTGAATTGTTCGAAAAGTGCTTTCTGGAATTGAGCTGTGTTTTTGTTGTCGTTATTGTTGTTGTTTTGATTGTTTTGCATATTACAAGGCGCCTGAGAACGAGGGGCCTGTGAGCTTCTGTTTTTCCATGGTTGGTCGTTTGTGATGTTTGAACGACTGCTATCAGTCGGTCTATATTCGCGTTCGGAGCGCGATCCGTAGTTGCGTGCGATAGGTCGTACGCGATTCGGTGCGATTGAATCTCTATGATCGATGGTTGTATGTGTACGATTCCATAAACCGCGGTGAGGGCCTGCAGAGCACCTTTCGCAGTATAGGAAATTGATATTTTCGTGTGATACAAACCAGTCGCCGTTTGGAAAGCGTCTCGCGCCGGGTACGAGATGAGGAGGATCGTGGTTTTGAAGCCAACGAGGTTTTTGTGTTAGATAGCCTCTGCGTGGACGTTTGGGAGGTCCGCGATTGTCTGTGCGCGTGAGCGGTGCGTTGGCGAGAAATGAGGAATTAGGTGTCGTGTCGACGTTTTCTTCCTTTTCCCAATATTTGCGGTCTTTGATGATCCTTTCTTGCATTTTGGCAATTACATCCCATGGTTCCATGTTGTTTTTGTCATGTTCATCATGCATTTTTCGCGCGAATTGTTGAATGCCATTTACGTCCTGAATCTCATCGAGCTGTGTAAATAGCATGTGAGTTGCGAATACTGTCCCTCCTAGTGTTTTTCCGAGGCGCATTTTTCCGCAGAGTTTGTATGCGCAAGTGAGGAACGTGGACCACGTCTCTGTGG
>JAAEMV010000360.1 GCA_024225195.1 Planctomycetaceae bacterium
AGGACCAGTCCGGTCAAAGTTCTTTCACCGAAGGCACGGGTTGCTCAAATTCCCCAAGAGATTTGAGCCAATTGCCCAATCCTTTTGTGGCGATGGGTGATTGAGGTTGCATTTTTCTCGTTTAATTAGCTAGGATTCTTTGTTTACTATGCAAAATTTCACATCTGCGTGAGCCCCAAGGCAGTCTAGAAATGCTGAAATCAAAAGAATCCAAGAACAATATTTCTGCCGAAGAAATCAATAAAATAATTACGATGAGGCTTCAGGGAAGTCGCCCTGTAGCGTGGGAAGAGGATATTTCCCGCAATACGTTAGACACCAAGCCTTTTGAAAATGTCGATCCGCCGAATGAGTTGGAGGCATCTGAGCTTGAGAAGGCCAATCGATTAAGCGTGATTGAGTCGTTGATTGGGACAACAGACATCGGCGAGTATGTTTCTCGGGATGCTTACCCAATTCCATGTGCTGAAGATCGCGAAGGCTATTCGCCGGGATTTGATGGTGTTTATTGGCTAAGCGGTTTTGAGGATTACCTCAAGATCATGGCGTATGTAAATAAATACTCGCTGAAGCCAAAGGCGGTGTTTGATTTTGGTTGTGCATCAGGACGATTAATTCGCCATTATGCGGCGCAAACGGAAATACCTGAGATTTGGGGCAGTGACATAAATGCCCGGCATATTCGCTGGCTCTACGAAAATTTGCCGCACACGGTAAAACCAATTTTTAATCATTGCATTCCGACTTTACCGATTCCCGATAAGTCAATCGATGTGATCTCTGCTTTTTCCGTTTTCACCCACATTGATACGTTTGAGACATGCTGGTTAGCGGAATTGCGTCGCATTATGTCTGATGATGGGTTGGCTTATATCACTGTCCATAATGAAGACACATGGGATTTAATTCGCGAAGAAGTCGATAATGAAAAGAATCGTCTTGTTCAATCGATGCTGCGAATCGACCCATCAGTTCGCGAGGCCTTGCAGGGACCGCTTCCGGACACTCGAACGGTTTATCGATTTTCCCAGTCCGGTCCTTATCGAGCTCAGGTCTTTCATTCGAATAACTATTTGCAACAGGTTTGGGGACGGTTTTTTGAAATAGCGGAAATCCTTCCCGGTCATCATGTCCGGCAGACCGTATTGGTGTTACGTAAGAAATGATATCTCTTTCAGACAGGCTGACAATTGAGTTAGCGTTTGGCTATTTCAGAGATTTGGCGGGGTTGGCAAGTTAAATGGATGAAACAAAAAGTCTACAGGATCAATTTGCTCCGAACCTGATCTGCTTTGGGTGCGGCCCCGCAAACGAAAAAGGCCTCCAAATTAAGAGTTTTGTCAGCGGTGATAAACTCATCGCGACTTACACGCCTCAGCCGTACCATTTGGCATTCGAAGGGATGGTAAATGGCGGCATCATTGGAACCTTGCTTGACTGCCATTTAAATTGGACCGCTGTTTGGCATCTGATGGAACGCAATCAACTGGCTGTACCGCCGTGTTGCGTCACGGCAAAATACGAGGTGACGTTTGAAAAACCGACTCCCTCGGAAACGGAGCTGCAACTGGAAGCTTGGGTTGTGGACTCATCGGCTAGAAAGGCCGTTGTCGAGGGAACGATTGGAATTGATGGCGAAGTAACGGCTCGGTGTCTTGGAACTTTCGTTGCGGTTAAATCCGACCATCTGGCATTTCATCGCTGGTAGATAAGACGGTTCTCCAGCATTCTTAGGTCACGACTGGAGAATCAGGCTCTCTGTAAAACGCCAGCCATGATTTCTTTGAACGAACGCCAAATCGACGTTAACTTAAAGCCAAATAGTGACGACAAATAACAAGCGGACGTTCGCTTGATGCTGGAATCGAATGATTGATTGATTTTCGGCAGCGAAAAAAGTGTGAGACTTAGTCTACGGTCAAGGTTGCGTCGCAATACAAAATAGTTTCGTGCAGAATCGTGAGCATCATTCCCTGACCTAAATTTTTGGGAATACTAAAATGTTATCACGGAGTGCACTTCAAGCACGGTCGACAACAAAACGTTGGCCGTGTTTTTTATTTTACTTGTTCGTTTTTTGAGTTGGAAACACGTGAAGAAACGGCTGCCTAAGATACGCAGGCGGAATCAAAAGCCGCTGGAAATGGTGTAATTCTGTTCGAAAGAATGAGGTGGAACAGGAGCCAGTAACTTAGGGTTTGCTCTTAAAAGTGTTAAAATTGGTAATTTGCGAAGGCGGTAATTGCATGTAAGTCATCTCGTTGTCGAGATGATACAATGTCGGACGGAGCGAACCCATGACCCAAGACAAACAGCTAACGCAAGAAACAGAGTCTTCTGTTGCCAATTCAGACGCGGTGCGTCGGGTCGTTGAAGTATTAAAAAAAGAGTCGGCTGCAATCTTACGAACGGCAGAACGAGTTAATACTTCCATTGAGGAAGGCGTTGAATACCTGTTTCAATGTCGGGGACGAGTGATCGTATCAGGCATGGGTAAGATGGGTTGCATTGCAAGAAAGGCGGCAGCGACGTTCTGTAGTACGGGTACGCCTGCGGTTTTTCTTCATCCTGGTGAAGCGGTCCATGGAGATCTTGGAGTCGTCACGGAAAATGATGTGTTCCTTGCTCTCTCCAATAGTGGTGAAACTCGCGAGGTCATCCGCCTACTGCCGCATATGGTGCGACTTGGGATTCCAATGATTGGATTGACAGGTAACCTACGCAGCGCGCTTGCTAAGCGTTGCCATGTTGTCATCGATACGGGAGTGGAGACAGAGGCTGATTCAGTATCGCTAGCGCCGACGAGTAGTACAATTGTCGCGATGGCGATGTGTGATGCGCTTGCCATTACATTGATGGATCGCCGGGGGTTTACGAAGGAACAGTTTGCTATTTTTCATCCGGCCGGCAATCTTGGCGGGAAATTACTGATCAAAGTTTCCGACATCATGCATGTTGATTCTACGATTCCCATTGTTTCCAAGACTGAGGCAACACTTCGGGATGCTGTTGGGGTTATTTCGGAAAAGGGATTAGGAGCTGTGTTCGTCGTGGACGAATCTGAGGCAATTGTGGGGATCGTGACTGATGGTGATTTGAGAAGATTAATTGATTCGAGTTCTGCCGATTCGCTAGGGAACTTTTGGAACGAATCGGTGTCAGAGCGTATGTCGAGGGCGCCGAGGACAATTGATCGCACGGCCCTTGCTGCGGAAGCGCTGCGAATCATGGAAAGTCACGAGATTACAATTTTACCTGTCTGTGATTCCGGCAAACTTGTCGGGGTCGTTCACTTGCATGATTTAATTCGTGTCGGTTTAGCTTGAGTTGATATGGAAACCGAATTCGAAAAGTCGAAACCAAGCGGGAAAGGTGAGCAACCAATTGCAGTGGCCCGCCGGACTCCTGAGACGTCCCAGGATGTCAATTCTGATGGAATCAAAGCGAGTGGTCAGGATTCGGCCAACGTTACTACCTATTCAGCTCAATCCTCTATCCGAAATCCCTTTCAGTTAATCCAGGACATCTTCGCCGATTTTTGGCTGGGTCGGGAGTTAGCGTGGCGGTTATTTCTTAGAAACATTCGAGGACTCTATCGTCAGACGCTGCTCGGTTTGTTTTGGGCCTTTCTTCCACCGATTGCCAATACTGCAATTTGGATTTTCCTAAGGCAGGCTAACGTGTTTTCGATGGGCGATACGCAAGTCGATGGCACAGTCTATATTTTAACGGGGATGATTCTTTGGCAGGCATTCATCGATGCCTTTCAAATGCCTCTGGCGATGTTCAACAAAAATCGTAATTTGATCAGCAAGCTTAATTTCCCTCGTGAATCATTGTTGCTCGTCGGTGTGGGTGAAGTTTTATTTGATCTGCTCATTCGTTTGCTACTCTTGATTCCGGCTTTTCTGATATTCCAGGTGCCGGTGCATGCGACTGTTTTTTACGCTCCGATTGCAATTTTGGGATTGGTTTTAATCGGCGCATCATTGGGTTTGTTGCTCATGCCCATTGGTTCGCTTTATCAAGATGTCGGGCGATTCATTTCTATGGTACTTCCATTTTGGATGATCATCACGCCAATTATTTATGTGCCGTTAACGACCTTTCCCGGTTCTTTATTAAATTGGGTGAACCCAGCGAGTCCCTTGTTATTACTGGCACGCGACTGGTTGTTAATCGGAACGACAGACCACCTCGCGATCGGGCTGATCTTTGCTGCAGCGGCAATCCCAATTTCGTTGATTGCTTTAGTGGTTTACCGCGTTTCGATTCCGGTTCTAATTGAACGCATGACGGCATAGGAGAGATTGTATGAATTTATCTCGTTCGTCATCGAGTGATCTAATACTCGACGTAGATCATGTTTGGAAGATCTATTGTCGAAATCTTAAGCGAGCAATGTGGTACGGGCTCAAAGATGTTGGGCGTGAGATCATTGGTGGTGGTCGTGACCGCAGTCATCATGATCTTCGCTCGGGAGAATTCTTCGCCATCAGTGACGCAAGTTTTCAGGTGCGGCGTGGCGAATGCTTAGCGATGATTGGCCCTAACGGTGCCGGTAAAAGCACCATGCTGAAGATGATCAACGGACTGATTAAACCAGATTCAGGTTCCATTAAAATAACGGGCAAAATTGGAGCCTTGATTGAGTTGGGAACCGGGTTTAACCCAATTCTTTCCGGTCGTGAAAATATCTACATCAACGCGGCTGTGTTGGGGATTCGAAAACGAGAAGTCGATGGACTGATGGAAAAGATTGTTGAGTTTGCAGAGCTTGGCCACGTCATTAATGATCCCATCAAGACCTACAGTTCGGGCATGCGTGTGCGGCTTGGTTTTTCAATCGCGGCTAATTTGCGTCCCGAGTTGTTGCTGATGGATGAAGTGTTGGCAGTCGGTGATGTTGGGTTTCGAATGAAGTGCTTTGCACATCTAAATGAGCTCGTGAAGCAAGGAGTCTCGATTGTCCTGGTGACTCATGCGGTTGGCATGCTTCAGCGAGTTGCGACGCGTTCGGTAGTCTTTGGTCAGGGTAAGATCGTTCATGATGGTGATCTGGAAACAGGTTGTACGATTTACGAGGAAATGCTCGGAGCGAGTGATCGCGTACGTGCAAAAAAGAAAGAGGAGCCGGGGCGCATCGGAGAAATTGGTTCCGTTGAGGTTTGCAATGAAGCGATGGAGCCTCAAGCCGAATTTGAAACGGGGGAAACGGTTCGGCTGCGAATTCAAATAAACGCGAGGGAAAAAATCAAAGATGCGCGGCTGATTGTTGCTCTGTGCTCGCCTGTGCACGGAGTTTTAGCTTCCGTTTCGTCGCCATATCAGGGGATTTATTTCGACGTAGACCCGCCGGGACGGGTAATTACACTTGAAATTCCCAAAATTCCTTTCTTAATTGGCGCCTATCACTTCAATATTTCATTGTTTGGGCGCGAAAAGGTCGATTTCTATCATCGTAGTTCACTGCGTGGAGTTTTTCGGATAGTCGGACCTCCAACGAATGCCGATGGCTACGGTATAAATGGAATAACCAAGCTCCAACACAGCTGGGAAATCAATGGATAAACCAGAAATACATTTTATCATCAGTGCTCCAAGAAGCGGGTCAACGTGGCTAACGACTGCGCTTAATGGCCATCCGGATGTTTTTGGAACCGAGCACAGACTGTTCGGGAATTTTTGTGAAGTCTGGCAAAACAACGATGGTAGCTCATCTCCCAGAATTACGTTTGATAAATATGCTGATGCTTTTGCCATGCATTATTTCTATCAGTTCATGAACAGGAACTATGGCTCCTTTGTGGAGGACTTTAAAAAGTCGTTTGTGAATTTCCTGTGTCATTTTGCCAGCGGGCGGACAGGGAAAAACGTAATCGTTGATAAAGTCACGCCTTACCCGGGAACTGCTGGGTTGGTGGTTGAGGAGATTCGACGATTATTTCCTGAGTCCAAAATTATTCACCTTGTCCGTGACGGAAGAGATGTATTGACCAGCGGTACCTTCGACTGGTTACTGAAAGATGCGGAGGGAACAGATCGGCATGAATTTTATTTTAATCCGATTCCCGGAATGAAATTGGAGAGATTTTTTGACGCCAAGGTCATTAAGAAGTGGGCTGAAAATTGGTGTGAAACGATCGACGTTTTCTCGGACATAGAGCCAGATGTTTCAGTCACCTATGAGCAGATGAAGAGCGATATGCCCGAGGCGCTGGGAAGCATCTTCGCCGGCATCGGAGTTGAAGTTAATGAACAAGTGATTGAGCAGTGTGTTGAGAGTTCGACGTTTGAGAAAATGTCGGGGCGCCCGCCCGGGCAAGAGGAACCAACTGCGAAAGCAAGGAAGGGGATTGTTGGGGATTGGCGAAATTATTTTACTTTGATCGATGGCGAACTGTTTGATGCATTTGCTGGGGAGCAACTTAAGAAAATGGGTTACGAACCAGATAGTGAGTGGATTAAATCATTACCCGCCAAGTTAGAGATGATTCGAGAACCGGGTGTCGATCACACGATTTAAAATTCGAGCGTCGATTCAATATTCATTTGCTGTTACAGGTGGGCAGGTGAAAAAGCGAGCGGAAGTACGTTCGCACGTTACAGCGGTGAGCTTTTCAGGGGGAACGGCGTGTCGAATTTGAAAGCTTACATCCTTTGTCGATTCGCAAAGACCAGTTCTATCTACACGTCGTGGATGTCGGAGTCGCCGATTCCCACGGTGGTCGTGGATGAGTATCTTCCGGATTGGCCAGTTCCAGCTGATGCCGGCATTCTGATCACGCATATGCATTATCGGTGGGAAGAATTGACGGCTTTGAGGAAGGTCCTGGACGAAAACCGAATCCCAATTTTAATCCTGTCCGACGGTATTCTCGAATACCGGAATACCTGGGAGCACCCTGATTTGGTAGATGGATCACTGTTTCAACCAGTGTTCGGGCATAAGCTTGCCTGCATCGGCGCGGCTCAGGCAAGGGTGGTTGAATCGTGGGGTAACGCTGGAAAGTGTGAAGTGGTGGGTTTGCCGCGACTTGACCAAGTGAATCAGACTGCGGTAAATAATTCAGGGTCCTCGGATCGGTTTCGGATTCTGGTTGCGACGGCGAGTACACCTGCTTTCGACGAGTCGCAGCGCAAAACCGTACTTCGTTCGATCCAAGCTGTGAAGGATTGGAGTGACCGTAACTCAGTCCTAGCGGATCGACGGGTGGAAGTTGTGTGGCGTTTAAGTGATGGACTTGAGTCCGAATTGGGGGTTGGAGACGATCTCGCTATCGAGGATCGCGAGCCTATGTCTCAGGTGCTTGACTCGGTGGATGCGGTGTTGACGACGCCTTCAACGATTTACCTTGAAAGTGTAATGCGCAAGCTGCCAACGGCATGGTTGGATTTTCATAACAGCCCTCAGTATATTTCGTCTGCCTGGACCATCAGCAGTCCAGACCAAATTGATTTTGTTGTGAATGAATTAGCCTCGCCACCGAGTCACAAAATGATGTATCAAAATTTTGTACTTCATGATCAATTGGCCAATCAAACACCGGCGACTCCGCGGCTATTGGAGTTGATTCAGTCGCTTGTCGAGGCTGGCTGCATGGCACGCGAAAAGGGGGTTTCGATTACGTTGCCGTCAAACATCTTGACCGAGGAAGCTGGGCAAGCAGTCTTGGTCGGAGGCGAAACCCAGATAGATGGGCTTGATCCTGGCCAGGAAGTCTTCGGAAACGACGATACCCGACGGTTGCAGGTAGAGTTGGCCGCCGCGATCAAACGATTAGAACAGTTGCCTTTTGAATTGGCTGAAAAAAATAAGTATATAGCGAAACTGATGCGATCGCTGGATCGGTCACGTGAGCGGGTAGAGGACATGCACAATCGTGTTGTTGCGATTAGGAAACGATTTGGGGTCGAACCATCGCAACCTCCGATCGATGGCAAAAAACTAAGTGACGAAGGGTAATTCGCTGCTTGGTGGATTTGTGTGCCAACTGTTTTGACACGGTGGAAACATAATGCCGTTTGATCGAGGCGACAGGAGCAAGGAATTCGAGGCGATGTGGCAGTTTAGTTTGAGACCGGAAGTTTAATTCATGCGTCAATACGATCCATCCAAACCTCTGATTTATACCCACATCCCAAAGTGTGCGGGTAGCAGTGTCGTGCGTTTGTTGCGGCATTGGTTTGGCGACCAGTATCACAAATTAAATCAGGATGAGCATCGCGATATTATTCTGCCGAGGGTCGAGACAAGGGACGCTAAAGGGAATTGGTTGGAGAATGTTCGCTGTATTCACGGGCATTTTAATCATGGGCGAGGGTATGGGCTCCCGTATTTTTATCCCGAGCTCGATCAATATTTTTCGATCCTCCGCGATCCGTTTGATCTGGCGGTTTCGATGTATTTTTTCGCTAAAGGGCGTAGTCGTGAAGGGCGTTTTTGGTTTCGGGGAGAAGCCGTTGACATTAGTAAACAGTTTCCCAATGTGGAAAGTTACGTGAACTCCTACCCTTATTGGTTGTTCGACCACCTCCCGCAGGATGTCACGTTGGAAAACTACGAAGAGAAAATACGTTCTCGTTTTATTTACATTGGCATTTTTGAAGACTTGCAAACCACCATTGATAATTTAGGTCGGGTGCTGGGCAAAGCCTCGGCATCGTTGCCTCACGTTAATGTCTCGACCTATGACGAGCCAATTCCTGAACGCTTGCGGGAAGGTTTTTACGCGGACTATCCACTTCTCAAGAAAGTATATGATTTGGCAGTCGATACCTACCGCCTCGAAGGGTACAGCTTTCCGGGGGAAGGGATGCCAGCCATTCCGCCGGATGCTACTGGAGTAATTGAATCTGGCTAATGTTGACGGAGGGTTGCTCACCCCATCAAATAAAGAGAGAGAGCAATTCAAACGGATTTGGTGAACTTTTTCTGTCGTCTTGATTAACTAATCAAACTGACAGTACGTCGTTTTTTTACTGGAGTATTTGGTGAAGTTCGGTTTTTATTCATGCATGAGTGGGATGCCTTGGGGGGGAAGCGAAGTTCTTTGGCAAAGGACTGCGCGGTTACTTCAGCGGTCAGGCCATGAGGTTGCTGTCAATTTTAAGTGGTGGCCTTACAAGGCACCTACATTGCAACATCTAGAAGACCATGGGGCGTCACTTTGGTTGCGTGATCCTCCACCACGACCATTGTTGAATCGTGTTTTTTCAGCGAATCCCCAAAAGAAATCTTGGCTTGATGTAGAAAAACCGGATGCTGTGTTAATTACGCTTGGCTATCATCCTGATGCAATTCCGATTGCCGATGAATGTTTTCGGCGCGGTATCCCGTACGGAATTAATATTCAGTGTGCGAGCAATTCGTTTTTTATTCATGGCGATCGGCTGGAGGAATATAGGCGATGGTATCGAAATGCTAAGAAAGTATATTTCGTGTCTGAGGAGAATCAGCTCAAACTCGAAAACAACATCGCATTGAAGTTAGACAACACTGAAATTATTGCGAACCCGTTCAACGTAAGTCACGAAGCCAATCCGGATTGGCCTAAAACCGAATCGGAATTTCAGATTGCCTTGGTGGGGCGCGTGCATTTTCAATCCAAAGGGCAGGACATCATTGTCGATGTAATGCGACAGCCGAAATGGCGAAAGCGATCGTTAAAGGTTGTTTTTTACGGGCATGACCAAGGTAACAAGCTTCAGTTGCTCGAACTGATTAAGCTCCATGGATTGGAAGAGCAGTTGGTGTTTCATGGATTTTCCGACAGCGTCGAGGAGATTTGGGAAAACAACCACGCCCTGCTTCTTCCGTCTCGCTACGAAGGTGCCCCGTTGGTCGTGATCGAGGCGATGTTGTGTAATCGGATAGCAATCACGACAGACATTGGTCGCAATCGCGAGCTTATGGATGACAATGAATCTGGTTTTGTCGCAATGGGGACGTCGGTTGAGTTGTTGGATGAAGCACTCGAGCGAGCGTGGCAAAAACGTCACCAATGGCAGGAAATGGGTGTTTTGGCCGGCAAACATATTCGAGAGCGTTATTCGGATGACCCGGTTCGCGATTTTGCCGAAGCACTTAAGCTAATACGCTCTTCGTGAGTCGGTCGCAAAAGGATGGTTGCCTTGTGTCAATTTGTAGTCGAACTAATCCACGGGTGATTGGAAAGTCGAGTGTCTAGCATGAACCGTCGCGTTGTTCGACATGTTGACATTGCAATTTGTACCTGGAATCGTTGCGAGATGTTGGCCGAGGCATTAACTAGCGTCTGCCGCATGCGGATTCCGGCAGGCGTAACTGCGAACGTTATTGTAGTCGATAACAATTCAACCGACGGCACCTCTAGGTATCTCGAGCAGTTCGCTTCAACGATTGGCGAGAAAGTCTCAGTCAAAATCTTAAAGGAATCTCAGCAGGGACATACGGTTTGCCGAAACCGGGCGATTGAATCGGCAACGGGTGACCTGATGCTTTGGACCGACGACGATATTATTGCGTCGGAGGACTGGCTTGAGCGGTATCTCGAGTTCGTGAATAACGATTCTGATTCGTCATTTTGGGGAAGTGTGATTGAACCAGAATTCCCAGCTGGAATGCCGAGGTGGATTTTGGAGAATTGGAATGAGCTTAAGGGTTGTTTTGCCGATCGCAATTTAGGATCGGAGCCACTCGGTTTTCACACAAATCGGCTTCCTTATGGTGCTAATTTTGCAATCCTGACTGAGATCCAAAAGCAATATCCTTTTGATTCATTGCTTGGCCGGCGGGGAGATGCCGTGATGGGGGAGGATGAGTTTGATTTGTTTCGTCGACTTTTGGACGATGGTCATTCCGGAACCTGGATTCCGCAAGCGAAGATTTGGCACCAAATACCTGCGTCTCGTTCGAGCCAGAAGTACGTTTATGACTACTTCGTTGGGCAAGGGCGTGCTTTAGTCGCTAATAACCAGGGCTGGAGTCAAGAAGTTGGAGAATTGAAATCCGAATCCCATTCGGAGTTTCGGAAATACAAACTCAAGCGTTTATTTTCGAAATCGAATGTTTGGGTAAGCCATATGATTCGCAGCGGGTTGGCTCGCGGTCAGTGGGAGGCGATCCGGGATTCCAACGCCAAGTAACCTTGGCGGTCTCGAAACAAAGTTCGGAAAATCAATTTGTTTGCTGCTCTCAGATCACTGAGCGGCATTTCGTTCTTCTTGGTCATCCTCGTTCGCGGTTGGCTTCGGGAATTCGCTTCGTACAGGGACGTCCGTTCCGGGGACCAGTAAGGGGCCCGGTGAATTTTCGTCGATGATTTCTTGAAGCTCATCTGCATCGACCGATTCAACTTCGATCAGCCGTTCTGTTAGTGCAACGAGTGCTTGTTTTCGGACGATCAGGGTTTCTCTCACCGCTTCGATTGCTTGTTCGATAATACGTTTCACTTCTGAGTCGATGTTTTTTGCAGTGTCTTCACTGTACTGACGCATGCCACCGCCTCCGCTGGCACCTGCCAGGAACGGATTACTTCGATCCTCTTTAAAATTAATCCGACCCATCGAGCTCATGCCGTACTGCATGACCATCGAGCGGGCAATATCCGTTGCTCGTTCGAGATCGTTCGACGCGCCTGTGGAAATGTCTTGGTAAATTAATTCCTCGGCAAGTGTTCCAGCGACGAGGACTTGAAGGTTGCTTTCCAATTCACTTTGCGTCATCAGGAAGCGGTCGTCAGTGGGGCGCTGCATTGTGTATCCGAGCGCGGCAAGTCCGCGTGGAATGATGGAAACTTTGTGCACGGGATCCGTATTGGGAAGGCTGTATGCCACAAGCGCGTGGCCTGCCTCGTGGTACGCCACCCGCTGTTTCTCATCGGCATTCATGATTCGCTGTTTTTTCTCGAGCCCTGCGGTGACCCGCTCAACGCCTTCGTTGAAGTGTTGCATCTGAACGGTATTACACCCTCCGCGAGCGGCGAGCAGTGCTGCTTCGTTGACGAGATTGGCAAGTTCAGCCCCGCCAAAGCCCGGGCTGATCGCAGCGATTTGCTGAATTTCCACGTCTGGATCGAGTTTAACACTTTTAACATGAACTTTGAGTATTGCTGCGCGACCCATCACATCGGGGCGGTCAACGAGCACATGTCGGTCGAATCTTCCCGGACGCATCAGGGCTTGGTCAAGAGTTTCGGGGCGGTTCGTCGCTCCCATCACAATGACTCCGCTGTTGGAGCTGAACCCATCCATTTCGACGAGGAGAGCATTGAGAGTTTGTTCGCGTTCGTCGTGTCCCCCAACCGCATTACCGCTGCGAGTTTTTCCCAACGCGTCGAGTTCGTCAATGAAAATAATACAAGGCGATTTGGCTTCTGCTTGTTGAAACATATCTCGGACGCGTGCGGCACCAACGCCAACGAACATCTCAACGAAATCACTTCCAGAGAGGCTGAAAAATGGTACTCCTGCTTCTCCAGCGATTGCCTTGGCGAGAAGCGTCTTGCCGGTTCCGGGCGGTCCGACGAGCAAAACGCCTCGCGGAATTTTGCCTCCGAGCTTTTGGTATTTCTCTGGCTTTTGAAGAAAGTCGACTACTTCTTTGACCTCTTCTACGGCTTCGTCAATCCCGGCAACGTCGCTAAACATGACTCCGAGGTCGTCTTCGGCCATCAAGCGGCCGCGGCTGCGACCGAACTGCATTGGGCCCCCTGCTCCACCGAGACGTCGAAGCATGAAATAAAACAAGCCAATGATCAGTGCCATTGTGATAAAGAAGAAACCGTAGCGATCCCACGCGCTTGGGCCATTTGCAAAATTCCAATTAGCGTTACTCTTCGTAAGCAATTCCTGCAAATCGGCGTTGGTAGATTCAGAGGCGTCTTTGTTACAGGTGAATTCTCGAACTTCGAATTTTCCTTCACCTGCATCTTTGGAATTCGTTCCAGGAACGACTCGGAACTTGAGATAGCCTCGAATCGTGGTCGTGCCAATGACCATTTTATTGGGCTCTTTGTATTCCAATTGTCGTCCGTTGGTGCCAGATTCCTGG
>JAAEMV010000361.1 GCA_024225195.1 Planctomycetaceae bacterium
AACCCCGTAAAAATCAGCATTCTCCGAGCGTCATCGCTTCAAAAAACGTCGCAGAATGCATCAAAACCAAATGGTACGATGAGGCTGTCAGAAAACTTCAGCTCGCCGGGAAAGCCGACGTCACACAACACATGTATGCAAGATCCGTTCGACAGTTGATCGAATTTTGCGACGAGGAACCGCCCGCAATCACCGAAAAGCAGTTGGAAGATTATTTTCTCCACAAGCGCAATGTGGATAAATGGCAGCCCACCACCATGAAAATAAGCTATTGCGGGATCAAATTTTTCTGGCAACATGTTCTTGAAAAAGACTGGCATATCTTTAAAATTCTGAAAGCGCAACCCGAAAAGCGTCTGCCCTGCGTACTGAGCCGGGAAGAGGTTTTCAATCTCCTGTCAAAAGTTAAAACGTTTCATAACTATTCGTACCTTTTCACCGTATATTCCCTCGGACTCAGGCTCCAGGAAGGACTTTATCTCCAGGTATCCGATATCGACGGTAAACGGATGCAAGTCCACGTTCATCGCGGCAAGGGAGCAAAGGATCGCGTTATTCCGCTTCCTGAGGACACGCTTGTTCTGCTTCGCAACTACTGGAAAACGCATCGAAACCAGGTTTTTATTTTTCCGGCGCTCGGAAGAGGACGTAAATGCGGCCCCACCGCCACATCGCCAATGGCAATCGACAGCGTCCAGGGAGCGATACGCGCCGCTCGGGTCGATGCCGGAATCAAAAAACGCCGCGTCACGTGTCACTATTCACACATTGCGCCATTCGTGCGCCACGCATTTGCTCGACGCCGGAGTCAACATCCGATACATCCAGCGGTTTCTCGGGCATTCGAGCCTGCAAACGACCATGGTTTACCTACACCTCACGAAAAGAGGCAGCGAAGACGCCTACGGAATCATTAACAAAATTATGAGGGAGAATAACAATGATTCGTGAGATTTTTCACCGGCATGGTCCGGATTATATCAGGCAATACGGAGACAGAATGCCGGGAATCCATAAAAAGGCCATAAATGACATATGCAATTGCCGGACCGGAGAATGCGGCATGGCGGTGTATTCGTGCGTCGAATGCGGCGAAATACACCACGGCCCATTGTCTTGTTCAAACCGGCATTGTCCCACATGCCAACATCTAAAAACGATCAAATGGACCGAGAGAGCGGTAAAAAACAAGCTGCCGGTTCATTATTTTCTTGCCACGTTCACCGTGCCCGAAGGAATCAGGCGTTTTATTCGAAGCCATCAAAAAGAGGCATACGACGCCTTGTTCAAAAGCTCTTCCGAGGCCGTCAAAAAGCTGGCCGCGGACCCGAAACACATCGGCGGCGACGTGCCTGGATTCTTCGGAGTGCTCCACACCTGGGGACGGCAAATGCAGTATCATCCCCACATTCATTACGTGATTTCCGGCG
>JAAEMV010000362.1 GCA_024225195.1 Planctomycetaceae bacterium
ACTTGGCCGGTCCAAACCACTTCCCACAGTTGTGCTCGGCGCCGACTGCTGCTGCTCTTGCTTCCGCTTCTGCGCCCTCGTCTGCACGACATTGCACGAATTCTCGACCCCAACATTAGAACTGGAACTCTCGGTCTGTTCTTCCCTTTTACAGAAGTCGTCGATGGAATCAGCCAATTCCATCTCTCCCAAGTCAGGCAACGTGTCATCGTTCTCACGATACATCCTCGACAAACTGTCCGGGATGTTGTGGTGTTTGCCCTTCTTGTAGTAAAACTTGGGACTGTAGGCACTAATATCAGCTGCCCACCTGTGCACTCGCCCGCTAGGGTTGGCTTGTTTCATCATGAACGTCAGCGCAGAGTGATCCGTGATCACTCGAACGTCGGGGGCATTGAACAGATACGCGCGAAATTTGTTCAAACCGTACACAATCGCGAGTGCTTCGAGTTCGCTGATTGGGTAGTTTGCTTCGTAGCTGTTCAAGGCTCTACTGGCGTAGGCGACCGGATGCATCTTGCCATCAGGCCCCTCTTGCATCAGTACCGCCCCGAGTCCCTTTGCCGAACCGTCTACCTCCACGAAAAATGCTTTCCCTTTTTGAACCACTTGAAGCACTGGTGCTGTGGTGATAGCTTCCTTCAGCACTTCAAATGCTTCTTGGGCCTCTGCTGACCACTCGAATTTTTGGTCTTTCTTTGTCAACGCCGTCAGTGCCTTCGACTTCCTCGAGAAGTCCTTGATAAACCGTCGAAGGTAGGAAGCAAGCCCGCAGAACCTGCGCACCTCCTTCTGGTTTATCGGCACTGGCATGTCCCAGACAGCCTGCACTGCCCTTGGGTCGGCGCTGATTCCCTTTTGCGAAATGACTTGGCCCAAGTAAGTCATTTCCAAAAGGAGAAATTCGCATTTTTCGGGTTTGAGCTTCATGTTCGTCTCAACGAACACGTCGCAGGTAGCTCCGACTGACTTCAGATGTTCACCGATAGTCTCCGATACAATGCCGATATCGTCGAGGTAAACGTAGACTCCGTTCTCTAGCAAATGGCCCAGTATTTTGTTCATGCATCGCTGAAAGATGCCTGGGCTCGAAGAAATTCCCATGGGCAACCGAGTATACTGGTAACAACCACCATGGGTGCGGAACGCAGTCTTTGGTCTATCCTCCTCCCGAATGGCCAACTGAAAGTAACCCTTCACCATGTCCAACTTGGACATGTACCTCGGGTGCCTTTCCGCCATTCGGTCGATCAAATCCACCATCATCGGGATGGGATACGATGGCAACCGAACTTGCTTATTCACTTCCCGGTAGTCTTGCGTGATGCGTACTTCAGTTGAGCCACGCTTCCTCATCGCCACGATGGGCGAAGCCCACTCTGAAGTACTTTCTTCGACGATGCCCATCCTAATCAACTTCTGAATTTCTTTTTCAACGTCGTCACGCAAGTGAATGGGCCTTCTCCTCAATGGCAATGCAACCGGGGTGCCAGTGGTCTCGATTGGCGCCTCGAATGCATTGCAACAACCCATCTCACCATCCTCTACTGCAAAAGCGAGATGCTTCTCCAGCAGCAAATCAATCAGTTGCTCTCTATCTCCCTGATTGATCCCCGAGCCAACTCGAAGTTTGCTGCGCAG
>JAAEMV010000363.1 GCA_024225195.1 Planctomycetaceae bacterium
ACAACCCGATCTTCGATTGTTGTTTCGCACTGACGCACTGGGGCAGCCAGCCTCATTCGTTGATGTCATTGACGATGGCCTAGACGGAGCCCTCGATGCACGGATTCCTGAACTTCTGGTCTTGCTCAATGGGCCAGAGGGAGAAGCAGCCTTAAAAGCGGCATTAATGTTGCTCTCGTGGGGCCATCGAGAAGCTTTTCAAGTACTAGAGAATTGGAGTACGCATCCAAGCACCGTTCCGTGGGCGGGTGAATCGATCACGGAGCAGCGCCACAGCGGTGCTGACGGAAGCTGGTCATTGATCGCCGATGCAATCCAAACCAGTCAATATGCCAATGAGCGACCTACTCTCGATACTGACCGCCTCGCAGCTATTCGCGGGCTGCTGTGTTTGACAGTCGATGAGGATTTTGACCGCTCGCTGGCGACCACCATTGCCAGTATTCCGGATGCAGCCGAGTTCCTTGCCGATGATTTATGTTCTTCGATTGAGAGATTGATTTCCTCAGAGGGATCTGAGCAATTCGATCGACTATTCCAAGCGGCCCTGCTGAGTAAGGAATTGGCACGGACCCGACCCGACCGGGCTAAAGTTTTCGCCCAAACGATCGCGGCTAAATCGCCAAGTCAGCGCACCCAAAGAGAACTAAATGACTTGCTTTAAGCGGAGAGCCTACCCATAGCCAGTCATGGTTTGCCATTACCTAATTGGAAATTGCGGTCATGCTTTTTGAAAGTAGCGGACTCCCTAAACCAGAATGCGAGTGGTCCAATGCGAGTGGTCCAATGCGAGTGGTCTAGAAAGGGAGCCTGTTAATTTGGGTTCGTGATTGTCAGCTATTCTTGGTTCGATTTCTCAGTAGGTAAGGTTGGGCCGACGAATAAGGCAATGTAGGCGGTGCTGTATTCGTTAACCCCGCCGGTGTCGACGACCGCAATTCCTCTGCTGCCGATTCCAGCATCAATTGTTTGTCCTGTAATTTCAGGCTCGGCTGGAGAAAAACCCTGGATCTCAATTTTAATTTTACCATCTTTCGTGCGTTTCACGGATCGATAGCTAACGGGGCATCCCCATCGTTTATTGTCGAGCCTTGCGTCCCACACCAAAGCGACCTCTTCGCCCGGTTCAGGAAGACGAATCCATTGAGTGACTGCCCTAAACTTCTTTTCTCCTCGTTTGTTTAGATTCTTCGAAATCCATGACTCGACGTTCGAAGGTGATTGGTCAGGGGATTCAACGGGCAAGATGATTTTTGCGTAGATGGCATTCGAGCGGGGCGAAACCTGGTCATTCCCGTGCGATAGCTGAGCTGAGCTGGAGAGAACGAGCGCGACGATGCAGGTAGTAAAAAAGGTAGAAATTGAATTCATGAATTCTCCAATGAAAAGCTGTTTTCAAATATTGGCGGTGCTTGGGCGGAGGCACAACGATTTGCCAAGTGTTTCATTAGAAAATAAGCTCATTTTAAAACTTTAATAGATTACTAGATGCAGCCTAGCACGTTGGCAGGCGGTCTGCTGTGGCTTTCAATTTAGTGGCAAAATGATCAAAACCTTTGCTTACGAATCGATTTCTCGCTTGGTGGATTTCGCCTAAGTTTACCGCCGGCGTTTTTTTGCTTTTGGACTTGGCCTGCCGGATTTAAAATCCCACTTCTTTTTGGTTTTGGAATTTGGAGTTCGTGGGCCACATTCCAGCCAGTCAATCTCGGTTGGCTGCGTGGAGTCGGACAAAAAGAAACGCAGGTGTACAAGGTCCCCTTTGACGTCAATGGGTACGGTCAATTCCTGCCAATCGCCACCAGGGATGTTGAATGATTTACTCTGACCGTTCTTTGGAAACGATTCTTGACCTTCGGTACGCCATTGAATTCGTCCAGCCCCTGCGTTGTGTGTTTTGATCCGCATTCGGAATTCAACAGGTCCAGTGTTGCGGACTCGGTTGTTGGCGATAAAAGGCTGACGACCAGTCGGGTTGATTTTCATTAGGTCTCCCTCGACAGCTACCGAAGCGTTCTTTGCGATCCATCCCAATAACATTGCTTTATTGACTGGCTGGGCGTTCTGACTGGTATCTGGTTTTGGTTGTGAGGCTCGAAAGGCCGCAGGCATTTTTAACCCGCCAGGTTGGACACCAATCTTTGACGGATCGAATTGTTCAGGATCGAACTTCGCATTAGGTAACGGAACGACCACATTTGCTTCGGCGATGTACTCCTCAATTAGATTGTCCAGTTCTAAAACTTGATTGGGACGCGATGCCGCAAGATTTTTGGTCTCGCCAATATCTTCGCTAAGGTTGTAAAGGCGATATTGGTGATTTTCATTGTCGCCATAATGGAAGGTGCGAATAAGCTTCCAGTCGCCGTGATGCACAGATATCGATGGAGGAAGCCAGTGTGGTGTAGCGCCATGCCCCGGGACGTGAGTAAACATCGGCCCTCGCTCCAGCTTGTGACCGCGAAGTGCTTGGGCGAAATCGACTCCATCGATTACGTGCTCTTTCGGTCTTGCGACATTCAGCATTTGAAGAATCGTTGGATATAAATCAATCGATTGAATCCGAACATCACTACGTGAATTAGGCTCGGTGACTCCAGGCCAAACAACGACTGCCGGAACGCGAACGCCACCTTCATGGATGCCTCCCTTGCCGCCACGTAGCGGATGATTACTGGTGATGGCGGTGATGTATTTTTGACCGGATGCAGCCGTCTCCTCGAGACCACAGTGGATGTTGCCACCATTGTCTGAGTAGAAAATGACGATAGTTTCGTCGGCGATTCCCTCTTCGTCCAAGGCATCGATCAAGCTGCCAACGGCATCGTCGAGAGAATGCACCATCGCGGCGTAGGTCGGGGACTGTTGAGGTAGTCCCGTTTTGGGTGGGTGCGAAGACAGTCGCTGTTTCCTGAGTTCGGGGGTGGAGAGGCGAGCGACCGAGTTACCAAGTTTTTTGCGATAATATTCGACCAGTTCAGGCTTGGCGCCGAACGGAGCGTGAACCGAAAACTGCCAATAGTTCATAAAGAATGGCTTGTTAGGGTCTCGATTCTTCAGCCACGCGACTGCCTCCTTGGCCATTCGATCTTCGATGTATTCACCTAGTACTCCTTCTTTGAAGTCTGGATTCGCATAACCCCAGGGCGCCAAGTAGCTGGATTTAGGCCCCGGTCCCCACCAATGTGGAAGGTCTAAGTCGAATCCATATTCAAGTGGAGAGTGTGGCTCTCGTCCCAGATGCCACTTGCCAAAATGTGCGGTTGTGTAGCCCGCGTTCTTAAGAAGTTGGCTCAGCATTGGCAGTTCAGGCGAGAGTCGCGTTGTTGAGCGGACGTTCGTGCTCTTTTGATGTGGCGGGCCTGTGGGACTGGCAACCGCAGCGAAACGTTCCGCTTCAAGGTGCGCAGCTGGCGCGGTCATTCCATGTCGAGCAGGATTTTGCCCAGTCAGGATGCTGGCCCGCGTTGGTGAACAGATCGGACTGGCATACGCGTTGGAAAAAGTCATACCGCGGGCGGCAAGCCGTTGAATGTTCGGCGTCTCGTAAAGCGAAGTTTTTCCGTAGAGCGTTGTGTCCGCCCAACCGAGATCGTCTGCCAAAATGAGTACGATGTTTTTCGGCGAATCGGCGAACGCAGTTGGAGCAACTAAAAGGAATA
>JAAEMV010000364.1 GCA_024225195.1 Planctomycetaceae bacterium
ATCGGATGAATGCGGATTGGTGACAGACAATTTCCTCGGGACATCCGTACAAAAAAATGAACGGGGAATGGATTGGCTGGAATTTTGGAAACGAAACCGTTTGGGGTACCAACTTGATTTGGCTTTTCGGGATGGGCGAATTGCCGTGGAGTGGCGGGTGAGGTGTGAGCGGTTTCTAGACCGTCTCGACGGCCTGCTGGGTTCCCAATGTGAGCCTTTCTCCTTGTTGCATGGCGACTTGTGGAACGGAAACTATATGGTCGGAGATGCCGGTCAGCCAGTGTTGATTGACCCCGCTGTTTATTTTGGGCCGGCGGAAGCTGATTTCGGCATCATCGCTCTTTTTGGTGGATTTGAGCAACGCTTTTTTGATGCTTATCATGAGTTGCGACCGTGCCGGGATGGGTTTTCAGAACGCGTGGAAGTCTACAAACTGTATCATCTGTTAAATCACCTGAACCTGTTCGGTGCGAGTTATCTCTCACCCAGTCTTTCGATCATTCAGCAATTCTCATGAAAACATTTTTCTTTCTGTGGGGTGCCACCTTCATTGGATGGATGGCCTCCGGTTGCCCGGCTCCGATTATGCCTCAAGAAAGTTTGGGTCCATCCGCCCCAACACCAAATTCAGAAAACGCGAAGGAGCATTCGCTAGATGCAGGCGGGGTGATCCGCTTCGCGACTTACAACGTAGCGCTGAATCGAAAAAAAGCGGGTGATTTGATTGCTGAATTGAAAGACGAGAAGGCGTCAAAAATTTCAAAAATCGCTCAGGTTATTCAGGTCATCAAACCGGATGTTATTCTGTTGAACGAAGTCGATTATGACGAGCACGGGCAGGCGATCAAATTACTCCAACAAAATTATCTCGGCGTCAGTCAGGGGCATACAGGAAATCGCACACCCGCCATCACCTATCCCCATGTTTATCTAGGGCCCGTGAATACGGGTTTGGAATCCCCTTGTGATTTGAACCAGGATGGCAAGATTGCCTTGCCCGAT
>JAAEMV010000365.1 GCA_024225195.1 Planctomycetaceae bacterium
AAACGGTCCATTTAGAAACTTTCCGAAGCTCAGAAATGGAACCAAAAACTTTCTTGGAGCCAGCTAAAATCTTTCATCGACGGGTCTCCAACGTTTCATCCAGTATGGCCTTAATAGCTGAGCGATCCGCTTCAGTCAGGTGCTCAAACTCATCCGAGGTGTCTTCACCCGACAACACCTCATTGAGCCGTTTTACGACCCGGGTTTTGACGCCCACTGGCAAATCTCGAAAGGATTCGCTGTAGATCAAAAAACTACACGGATATTTAAACAATCGTCCCTGAAGATCCAACTGCCGCAAGCTGCGCTCTTTAGAATCAAACGGACCTCGCTTCTCAAAATCAGTCGCGAAGGTGCTTGATCCTTTCACCGGATCAACAAGGGGAGCTTCATCGCAAAACAGCAAAGCTTTCACAACCCGCTCAGCAGCGGAAGTGTACCGACTAATTGTGGACTCAGATTCAAACCCGGGCTCTCGCTCCAAAACCTCATTCATAACTACGGCATCGTGTGCAGCCTGCCTCCCTGCAAAGATCGCCGCCGTCAAAACATTGTGCATATGAACCTGATGTTGAAGCACCAATTGCGCAACAAGGTCACTATGTCCGGTCAGATAAGGAGACGTATCAAATAGAGAATCGAGAGATTCAAGGTTGGCGTGTTTTTCAATATCTAACTCGGAAGCATCCCGATCAAAACGCTTCATTCCCGTCTTTGTCGTTTTGGGCAACCATGAATTGCCCATGTGCCGAAGCTTTCCGTGGGTTCCCGTGACGTACCAACCACCAAAACGCTTTTCGTATTCGGTTTCCACATCAATCAAATGAGTTCCTAAATTGTATTGTGGTAATCCTGTGTCAGTCGGAAAGACACTCCTCACGATATGCCCCGGCTTTCCGCGTGTATGCGAGGATCCATGACACTGCAAACAGCGAGATGTTTCCCGTTGCACCTTCGGACGCTTAGATTCCTCCTGCGAAAGCGTATAGAAAGTCGCCCCCAATTCGGGATCCGCGGCTGAAATTTCGATGACTCTGCCATTCTGAACCCACCCAATGTATATGTCATCGTTAAAATATACCGCACGTGGTTGGGAAGGAGTTATGCGGCTCACCTGCAAACTCGTTTTTGAAAATACTAGAGCTTGTGAAGATACCGGTACATTCAATTTGCTCAACAGAGATTTTAAATAGCCATGCTCCTCATCCCACTCAAGCGACTCCGCACCATTCTTTAAATTCTGAGAAAATTGATAAACCTTATCCGTCGGCTTTGCCCGGCTGTAATTGATCGGCTCCATCTCGTATCGCGCCTGCGCTAATCCAAAAGACGTACCGGATAAAACAAAACAGAAAACTAAGACAACACCTAAAAAACGAACCATGATTCACGATACTATTAATTGCAGAAACTATTTCTAACCTTATGTCATGATCGGAAACCAAAGCCCATGCTCCAAGGGGAATCCATCCCAACTGCAGCAAAAATCAAATAAAATATGGAGCGAATTTGACCGAGCGATTTCGCACCCTGATCCCAAATGACACAAACGCAACGCGTGCCAAAAATTCGCGATCAGTTAACTTTTACGATACAAAAAAAGCGACTGAATTTTTAAAAGGTACAATCAAAGGTTTTTAAAAAAGAAATCCAAACGCAATTTTTTTTCGACACCCTGTCGTCCTTAAGACCCAAGCCGATAGCTCCTCTTGGCTTCCCCAGTCACCAATACATCGAAAGTTTTTAACTAAGGCTGTACCAAGAA
>JAAEMV010000366.1 GCA_024225195.1 Planctomycetaceae bacterium
ACTACGTCTCATGAATTTCAAGACAGGAAAATCAAAAAGTACTGCGGAATCGTTCGCGGATCGGGCGTGTCCAAAGGCCGGATGCCGACTGACGGTCTGTCCGCCACCTGCCTCGAAGGGTTCGTGGCTGAAGCATGAATAGATAGCCAAATGGCGAAATTACAACAAAAACAGATTGAAAATGCGACTCAAAAAGCGGAATCAGTAATTCATTGATCGACCGCGGAGTAGGTTAGGCAGGAAAAGATCCGAAGTTCAGTATTCAAAAAATTCAGCCAACAGGCATCTGGCATCTACTATCCCAGGAAAATGAATTACGAAATGTTGTTTGCTCTTTGAAAGAATCGCTTGACTTAATGCAGGAATCGATGCCCGAAAATGCCGAAAGGGTTAGGCTGCGTGTTTTTGAGGGAAAGTCGATTTAAGAACCCGCAGATCAATTGGGGATGTCTAGGGCGACAGCCTTTCGTAAGTGGAACTTTTCAAAACTTTGGTTGAAGAGCAGGCTTGTAGACTATCGGTAATTGTGTCGTCCCGGCAAGATTTTTCCGAATAAAAAAAATACTGAGACTTTCATGGACTCGCTTACGCATTTTATACTAGAAGAAATGCATTAGCCTAACGCTCCGTTGGACCGCCATTTGTACCTTTGCGGATAAACCGTACGGTAAACTTTGAAAATAAATCTTGGCCTGCGAGTTGAGTTGAATCCCGAAAATGGACACTACCTACCTTAGTCGTCTTGAATCTGCATTTCATCGCATCGAAGCCGCTGGTAACGACGTAAGTAAAAATCGCATTTTGGCAGCCATCTCGGAAAGTGAGCCGGACCTTGTCGAAGAATTAAGGACCCTTTTATCACTTAAAAATGAGCAACCCATTAACCAGGCTCAGTCGTCAGAGAACATTTTCTTTAATTTGCTGCTGACTACTTTGGGAGAAGGCCGTCGGTCAGATACGAGTGAAAGCCTGCTCGATTTTCTGACCCAAAATTACGGAGGCGCTGGGAATGGTGAGATTGCACGGATTCGGGGATTTGAATTCCGGAAGCTAATTTCGTCAGGCCCCAATGGGTTTGTCTTTGCTGGCTGGGATGAAAATCTACACAGGCGAGTAGCGATCAAAGTACTCGCTCCGTCCCTTGCTACTGACCCCGATGTACAAAAGCGTTTTATCGACGAAGCGAGATTGGCGACATCCATCAATCACCCCAATGTCATTGACGTCTACCATGTATCCCAAGAATTAAAATCGGAGGTGGTTTTTTTCGTTACTGAATGGTTTGAAGGTAAAACCTTGCAATATTGGTTAGACGTCAACAAATTCCATCAAAATGAGATTCCACAACGACTATCGATTTTTCAGGAACTGGCTGAGGGGCTAGATGCAATACATGAAGCAGGTATTGTCCACTGCGACCTAAAACCGGGCAATGTGATGATCAATCAGCAAGGTAACTTGAAGATTCTGGATTTTGGGATCGCGATCAACTCCGCGTCAGATGTGCAACAGATGATGTTGGCGGGCACCCCTCTTTATATGGCTCCCGAGCAAATGATGGGGGAGTCTGTATCAACGAAAACAGACTTGTTTGCATTGACAGAGATTGCCAGTGTTTTGCTTACCGGAGTTCACCCATTTCTCACGGACAATATTGAGGATTTGTCACGAAAGCTGTTGTCGGGTTCCAATGCTTTGGCTGAAAATAAATCTCTCAATTTCGACTTGTTGCAAGTGTTGCGAAAGGGACTCTCGCTTTCACCCGATGATCGATTCGCAGACGCACGCGAATTGAAATTTGCAATTGAAAAAGCGGTTGGGAACGATTGCGAACCTTTATCCATTTCGCTATCGCCTGCAGCGGACTCTGAGTTGTCTAGAAACGATCTCAAGGAATCGAGAACCGTAAATAGATTTTTGCCGTATTCAGTTTTTTTGGTCACCATCGTTTTGTTGTTAATCGGCAGTTTTTGGTTGCGTTATGGAATCTCGGAATCAGGGTTTGGCGCATTCGACACGGCAGAAGATTTTGTAGCTGCGCCGGGGACATGGGTCGACGACGAACGATTCAGAAATTACCAGGAGATGGATTTTCTGAAGTTTGAAATTGGTGAAGTTTCGTACGAGGATAAAGATAGATTTTCCGATCTGAATCCGGAGCTTACGAGAAATTTGGGTTGGGCAAATTTTGAGCCGGGCCAGATTTGGATGGTTATGGATGATTTGGTATCTGCAAAACTCTACGAACGAGTCATGGGAATCGATCCAGGCCAATCGACAACAGATGAACCGATAGCAAACATCGCTTATTCGGACGTCAAAGAGTTTTGTCGTAGGCTGACCGAAAATTGTCCCGATGGATTGACTTATCATCCGCTAAGCAGGAATCAGCTCTGTTACGCAGCCTTCGGCAAGCAGAACTTGGTCAACAACGTGCCTATCGAAGCACTGAGCCAGACTTTTCAGAATTTAGCTGCAAAGCAAGCGATAAAAGATCAGGAACCAAGCACGCTGCCTTTGATTGAGGGGCTTTACGGGAAATATTGGGAATGGACAGACGGCTTTACTGTCAGGTCAGCATCCCGTAAGGGTTTGGTTGACTATAACGCGAGGCTTGAACTGCCGATGGAGCTTGACCGTCAAATTATGGGAGGTGCTCAGTCCGATATTTTTGTGCATCGATTCAATATGCAGTATGGCATGAATGATTTCTTTCATGAGAGTAGTAATTTAGAATCCAAGCTTGAAGCCGACGGTCAGACGGCCTACCTGAAATCGACCGAAAGCGGCCAGCCTGGGTGGATAACCTATCGATACCAGTTTTCTTCACCGGTCAAAAAAGCATCGATTCGATCACGTTTGTTTCTGCTTCGACCCAGTAGTCGTGGGGGAATCGACGTCAGAATGCGGAAGCAAAACACCGGCACTTCCTTGGATGATTGTGAATGGAAAGCCGTGTTAAAGTTTCCCTCGCCCGCGTACCAGAGCGGTGATAACGTGGCCCCAGATCCAATTGACGTCACCCATATCTTAGCCGGAGCGATAGAGGTCGAGGTGAAGTATTGGGTTCTTTCTTCTGAAAACCCCACCTATTACGAGCAAATTGCTAGGACGTCAATTCCTGCAAAAGTTGATTCCGTAATGGAATTTTCAGCCACATTGGAGAGCCGTTCGGAGTCGATGCGGCAATTTTGCACCGTGCCTGCCTCTTATCGTCACCCTTTGCTTTCTTTTCGCGTGATGGTTGACATGGAAGATTCGTCCTGGCCATAAATAGTTCGTCCAGGGATTAGACAGGCCTGTTAAATTACTTCCCTTTTCGGCGGAAAGTTCGTTCGTCGAAACGATGATTGGACCCAGTTTCGAAATGCTTGTAAACGGAGAAGTGACTGGAAAGCACTCCAATTTTGGTATTTCCAATTCGACATGTTTCTTTGGGGCGGTGTTTAGTTTTGTAGTGCCTGCAGCGGCCGCTTTGGTGCTGATTTGGCTACTGGGGTGTTAGGGCGAGTGATCGCTTACTCGAAGGTTTAGCTTAATCCCGCGGTAAAATCTTTTTGAACGATCCAGCAACTAGATCGAATTACTTGTTTGCCGGATTCGGATTGGGTAGCGGTCCGTTAGATAATCCAAAGAGCATTCCCCTGCCCCTCGATCACAAGTTCATGAATCTGTAAACGCACACGACTAAGAATCGAGAACCCGAAAATGGTTGAGTTGGAGCGTTTGGTTTTCGTACGGAAGAAAGTCGTTCTGATTTATTAATGACTTGCTGGTCGAAGTTGTCACCAAGCCGTCACCAAACGATTTCAGGGAGCAATAAAGAGCACTTGTTTGTCGCTGGAAATTGCTAACACGGGAAGAAAAATTAATCAGCCCTTCCGGTCGTGTTGGGAGTGTAGAGGTCGCAGGTTCCAATCCTGTCGCCCTGACTGTTTTTGTGGGATTTGGCAACTAAGGCTCCGTTTGCCTGTCCCCAAAACGTCCCCAAAAACGGATATGCTGAAAGCTTCAACAGCCGCCCACTTGACGGATTTCTCGCGTTTGAGGAATTCGAGAATCTTACCGCCGCTAAAACACTGACCCGGATGTACCGCGACAACTACAACGAGCACCGCCTTCACAGTTCGCTTGACTACCTAACTCCCGCGGAATTCACCCGGCAGTATTCCGCCTCAGTCGCTTGCGCTCCTTCAACGGAACACTTCCGGAAAAACGATGAAGCAAACGTAGAACTTAACCTACCCGTACTCTCATAACGCGTGGCACAGAAAATGGGGGCATTCCACTGCGGAAACACGTGAAAGGTATCTAATTATCCATCAGCGAAAGTGTCGAAATGAGGCCTCCGCGCTAGTCCGACTTCCCAATTTCATCCAGAATTGCCCCGTACATCGGGCTAAGAAAAACTTCGGCGCCAGCCCGCGTTAAATGATCCTCATCGCGGTAGTAAGCGCGTTCCCCATACAGACGCAGTTGCGCTTCACCCTCAAAGACAAATGGAAGCGGATCAATGCATTGCAGATTTTCCGAACGTAAGGCTGTTAATAGATTCAAGATTGCCGCACGATTCTCAAGATACTCTGATTTTGAAGTGTCTAACCGAAAACCCTCTGGATTTAATGTAGGGAAACGGCGTGTGAGATAGAAGTCACGGGCGACGCGTGCTCGTGTTGAAACTGGCGTTTGGTGGACCAACCAAACCTTCACACCGTTATCGGCGAACCGTTCTATCATTTTAGTGAGCTGCAGCGTTAAGGCTTTCCGGCTCACTTCAGCAGATGGAATCATTTCAGGATCATCAACAACCATCGAGTAGGTTTGAACTCGGCCCGTTCTCTCGTCGACTTCCGTATCTCGCAGACCGTCGATCATTGCCTTCCACCTAGCCACTAAAATCACGTGTTTGACGCCAGAATCAATAATCCAATCAAATCGGGATTTATTTATAGCTAGAGTTGTCGCTTGACGAGTTGGTCCCTTTAGTGGCTTCCACAGTCCGGTTACCGGTGGACACCCGGAACTAAGTAGAGCGTTTCCTCTGAGCCCCCGTTCTTTTGCGAGTTTGTCTATTAGGGCAGCCACTGACATACCATGACTGTCTCCCCACAATACGAAATCATGACGTGAATTAGCTGAATCACCTACGCGCTTCCCAATGGGAGAGATGGATGCACCTTCTTTTGCGTATTCATTACCCGTCCAGCTTATATCGGTGATTATCGTCCTTGTGGACTCGTCAAAGCGGTTTGGTAGACCACTGCTTATCCAGAAGATGCTCGCTATCCCACCAACAACTACCGTGGTTGTCGCTCCAAAGCGAAATGCCGTCGATGGGACTCGGAGTCGCTGTGATGTCCTAAACGGAGTCTCAATATATCGCCAAGACAGATACGACAAAATCATCGTCAAAACCAAAGCCGCACAGGTGTTGTAGAGAGTCTGCTCGGCAAAGATGTGGCGAGAAAGGACGAGCAAGGGCCAATGCCAAAGGTAAAGAGAGTAACTAATCAGCCCAATCGCAACGAATGGCTTCTGGGAAACGAGTTGTCCGGTATATGTGGCCTTGCTCATATTTGATGCAATAAACAAAACCGCACCACCGACAGGGAAAACTGCGGCAAGCCCAGGGAATGGAGTCGCACCGGTATAGTACAGCATTGGAATTACAATTGCCCCGATACCACATATTGCAAGTAATTCATTTGTGCTTCCACTTAATTTGATTCGATCGCTGCCAAGCGCCAGCAATGTTCCGGCGAGTAATTCCCAAGCACGAAACGGTAGAAGGTAAAATACGGCCGATGGATGTCCACTGAGTTGCGAGACGTTCAGGGTGAATGAGGCCATTGCAATTGCTGCCATGATACAAAAAGTCCACCTGCTTTTGCGACGCAAAATAAACGCCAGTGCTATTGGAAGTACAACATAGAATTGCTCTTCGACGGAAAGTGACCACGTATGCAGTAGAGGTTGTAACTCTGCAGATTCGGAAAAGTATCCGCTTGACCGCCAGAAAAACACATTGGCGACCATCAACGAGTAGGCGATTCCGGATTTACCAAGCTCGCGCAACGAACTGGGCTCAAGCACGAACGCCCCTGCAAGGAAAGTAGCAAGGACCACTGTTGCCGCAGCAGGAATAATGCGTCGAATGCGACGCACCCAAAAATCCTGAAGCGAAAAACGCCCTTCCCGAACCTCCCTCACAATAATTCTCGAAATCAGATATCCCGAGATAACGAAGAACACGTCAACCCCGACGTAGCCTCCTGTGAAACCAAGATTAGCGTGAAATAGGATCACGCCGATGACCGCGATCGCCCGTAGTCCATCAATGTCAGCGCGGTATTGTGAAGTGCTCATGCAAATTTCGAAACAAGTAGCTAAAGCCGAGGCATCTTGGGTGTCCATCGGTACCGGCATTCTCAGATGAGCCAATTCGGATGTTCAGAGTGTTCGGCGTGGAAAAAAGTGACCAGGTCTAAAAAAGTGCCTGTTTATTCGGATAACACGGAATTTTTTGTAGTTATGCGTACCGGCGGCCCTATCTGTCTCAAGAAAATAAAAAAAATATAAAGCGGCGTAATTTTGAGAACGAATTAGTCACGTGCACTGTCTCTGCCTACCCGGCACACTACCTAGTCTCCAAAGAACCCCGTCACGCCGCACACCGACTGAAGTCAAGAAAATTTGTTCCGAGTACATCGCGTCGGGTCGATAACGCTCCACCACTTCCTACTCGAAACAACTTGACCAGATATTGGATAGGCTTCCGTAACACCAGAAAGCTGGGGCACCAATCATCCCGATTATTTGAGCAGGTCCTTCCAACATCTAAATTTTTCCTGCAAGAATTACTTGCGGAATTATTGCTAAAGGAACGGCAGTAACTGCCATATCGGTATCAGAGAAAAATACCGACATGATTAGGCCTAACGCAACGCCACAGGCCGCGATTGCCAGTAAGGCGAATTCATAGAAAAAGAAATTTCCCTCTAGCTGCGTGTGAAAATATTCTCTTCCTTCTTGGGTGATGGGTATTCTGGACTATCCTTCAAATTCTGCCTAATTTCAGAGAGCACGTCCTTGGATTTTTGCAGAGAAAAATCCACAAGGTCCCCTGCGATTTCTTTAGCCGCCTCCACACTCCCATCAGAAATTTTTTAGGGGTTGGCGTCGCATCACGTACCGCCCGCCTCAACAAGATCGATTCACGCAAGAAAATGAAAGGCCCAAAACCCAGCATCGCCAGCACGAAAAATACCAGAAAACAAACGCCAATCTTTTCTGTTCGAGATGATTTCATACCGAAAGCCTTAATGAAATGAAGCCAGTATCTCAACCAGCACCCTTACTCCATAAACGCGATTCCGCAGTCTTTGCTGTCTCAGAAAAATATTATTTACTCCTGGCGTTTTTCTTGATGGGTCAAAATGGAGTACCTTTTGGGCGCATCGTTGAGTGGTAAGCAGCCGAGGACGCTTGTCCCGAGAAGTTCCTCTCCCCTAGCCCACCATCGCTCCAAGTACCGATAGGCTGGCCCCGTAATCCAATTTGAAATCGAGTTGGCTCCTTTTTTTTAAAAAAAATTGGCGACAGTGATTATTTTTTGAGACGCAAGCCCTGCCTAAATCGCAAATAAGTTTGCAAGGAGAAGTCTGCATCACGCCTAAATGAAACAAAGGAACCAAAATTGACTTATTACCTAAAAATGAAGAAATTATTAAGGGTCCAATTGGCGACGCAATTGTTGAGCTGGCAATAAAAAACGGAAAAATCAGCTCCTCGACCCAATTATCAACCTCAAAAGCGGGGCCTTGGCAAACCATCTCAGATGTATTCCCGGACACAATCCTGGACCTCGGAGACCTAGACCTCCCTGGCCCGTCCGAGGTCTCTGCTGGCGGAAGTTTGCACTATGCCAATCAGCTTAGGCAGACTCGCGTGCCAGAAAACCAACCTCGCATGTCAAAAGCCCAACAAAAAAAACTGCAGGAAAAGAAGAACAAAACCTACCTCCTATTCGGCGGAATCGGAGTAGTTGCCGTTTGCTTCATGATTGCACTGCCGCTGTTTTTAGTTTTGGTGCTGGGCGGCAACGCCGCAGCTAAAAAGGAGCAGGATCGCCAGCGTGAACGAGGCAAACCACCATCTCAAGAAGCGCTTGCTAAAAGAGAGCAATTCAGAAATGGGGTGCAAAATATGGCAAGTGGAATTAACAATCGCGATGGCGACCAAGTCGCGACAGGTGCCCAACAAATCGGTACTGCCACCAGTAATGGAATCCGCGTAAAAAGGGTGAAGGCCGAAATTGGCGATATTACGATTACAGACGATCGCTCCGGAATAAGCCATGTAAAAATTGCCTGTAACAATGGCAATGTGATCGAGGCCGACTGGGAACGCAACTCATTCAATGATTTTGGATACGACGTCTATAAACCGACGGTCACGATGGATACAAATCGATTGGCCGTTATGGTTATTGTTAGAAAGGTTATCGTAAATTATCTCGACGGCAATTACTGATACTTGGCCGTTGCATACGATCGCGTTCTTTCTGCGCACACCGTTTGCTGTTATGGGGAACGAAACGCCTTGACGCCCAATGCAGTGGAGCGAGTTGAGAATCGCCGCTGAGCAGTTTGCAAAACTGGCAGGGCGGTGATTCACCGGTTAAACTGGCCAGCTGACCAATTCGTAAATTGCCTGGCTGGGTCGAGCGAGTCAACGCATCGCTGACCGCTAGGGCACTCTAAATATTACGTTACTGCGTCACCCGAGGCAGGCTACGTGGAGACAGCCCGTGGCCAAAGAAAACCGCCAAAAAGCATGAGCCGAAGTCAACCATGCGATGATCCCCAGGAAGATCAAAGGGGAGCACCCTAACTACCAATTCCGTCCCTGCCCCCATTTTCTCCTTTGCCAGGCTTGGTTGACGGGCTGTTTTACCACCTCAATCTGCAAATGGGGCAGGTTTCGTTGCTATCCGAATAACGCGGAATTGCTGAAAATTTGACAAACGTTCAACTCCGCCTCATGATTAACCGAATTATGAAATTGAAATTTCAGTAATGAAAGAAGCTCGCCTTATCCGAATTCGGGTTTTGGTTCATCGATTAGCCGGCTCGGAAGAAGAACTAAAAGATGGAGCGAGCACAGATTGGGCTGATGCAATGGATTGCAGCAAATTATCTGGCAAGTGACGGGGGTGTACCATGTGGGGTGTGACGAAAGTTCTGCGGATTAGTAGTTGGGTAATCATGGGATTGGTCCTATGCCAACCAAGTGCCCAAGCCCAAGAAAACCGTCAGCGAAAGATCCCCGCAATGGACCAAGATAGGAGTAAGTCGTTCGAAACGGCAACCTTTGGACTAGGTTGATTTTGGGGCCCAGATCCCCGGTTCGGGTCGATCAAGGGAGTTATTCGTACGCGGGCTGGATTTGCGGGCGGTCAGGATGAAAAACCAACCTACCGATCGATCGGCGATCATACGGAAACCTTGCAAGTCGATTATGACCCCGAGGTTGTCAGCTACGGTCAGTTATTGGAGGCTTTCTGGGATGCCCATGAACCATGCAAAAAATCTTCCAGTCGCCAATACCGCTCGTTAATTCTGACGCACAACGCAATTCAAAAAGAGCAGGCCCAAGCTTCCTTAAAGGCGCAAGAGGAGAAAAAGGGTCGGAAGGTAAACACGGAGATTGAGGACTTCACGTCTTTTGCCTACGCCGAATATTATCACCAGAAATTTAGCCTGCGGCGTCATCCCATTCTCTTGAAAGATATGCAAGGCCTTTATCACGAAGCAAAAGATCTTGCAGATTCCACCGTGGCCATGCGACTTAATTCTTTTTGTGCTGGCTACGGGACTTTGAAAGATCTCGAGGCTGAAATAGACGAATTTGAACTTTCCGAGGCGGCTCATGCATATCTTCTCCAGCGTATCGGTCCGCAGCTTGACTCCAGGGCTCCTGGTCGCATAAAGTCACTCGGCGGCATGATTGATTAAGCCCATTTCGTTGCTTAGCCCTTTCAGGTAACGAAACTGGACCGGACGGTCGAATCCGAATGGTGTTGGTGTGCCCGGCATGGATCGGACCCCCTCCCCTTGCCGCAAACTGCCAATTCAGTCCCTGCCACCTTTTTCTGCCTTGGCCGTTTTTGTTTTTTCTTTTACCGCCCCACTGGGATCAAAATGGGTGCATCGGTATACTCGTCAGCTCTTCGCAGTGTCACTGTCTGTGACCGGTAGCCAGCTAATTTGCTTTGCACTCTTTCGCCAGCCAAACGAAGTGGTTTTGAAGTGGATCATCAATGCATCCACTCTCCTTGGTACCCATTTGATTGAGAGGTCTGTAATGTTCCAACGTTTATGCGTTGCATGTCTGATTTTGGCGAGTCATGTAGCAATTTTATCCGCACAAGAAGTAAATGTTTATTCCGCGCGTCACTACGACACCGATGATGCACTTTATGAAAAATTTACTGAGCAAACCGGGGTCAAGGTAAACCTCATCGAAGCCAAATCCGATGCTCTACTCGAACGGTTAAAGCGAGAGGGGAAAAACAGCCCGGCTGACGTTTTTATTACGGTAGATGCAGGTCGCCTGCACAAGGCGGAGCAACTGGGTGTTTTTCAACCGATAGATTCCGAGCTGTTGGAAAATCGCGTTCCCGAAAATTTACGGCACCCCGAAGGGCTCTGGTTTGGTCTGACCAAACGCGCTCGGGTGATTTTACGTTCTAGAGATCGTGTGGGCGATAACGAAATAACATGCTACGAAGATTTGGCGGATCCGAAATGGAAAGATCGCGTTCTCATTCGCAGTTCCTCGAACGTTTATAATCAATCGCTGGTCGGTTCCATAATTGAGGCTCAGGGTGAAGAGGCCGCTGCAAAATGGTGTGACGGCGTGGTCGCCAACATGGCGCGAAGGCCGCAAGGTGGGGATCGCGATCAAATCAAAGCGGTTGCCGCGGGAGAAGGCGATGTCGCCATCGCAAACTCTTATTATTTTGCACGAATGTTAAATGGCTCCGACGAAGAAAAGGAAGCGGCCTCCAAAGTGCAAGTTGTCTTCCCTAACCAAAATGATCGTGGCGCTCATGTCAACATTTCTGGGATCGGTGTTGTGAAGTCCTCTCCCAATAAAGAAAATGCAATTAAGTTCATCGAATTTCTTACGAGTGATGATGCACAAAAAGTTTTTGCTGCGGGTAACAATGAGTATCCCGTTGTGGAAGGGGTTGAAATTGCGCCCGTGCTCACCAAATTGGGTGAGTTCAAAGAAGATGTTCTTAATCCTGCCGTATTTGGAGGCAACAATCAAAAAGCGTTACGCATGATGGACCGAGCGGGATGGCGTTGAGGGTAGATTTGTGAATTCACGATTCCACAGCCTCTGTTTAAGGCACATATGAAATTTGGGGCTGTGGACTCTTTTTCTCTAGTGCGGTTTGGGTTCAGCAAGCAGGCCAACGATCGCAATAAGTCGATCTTGGTGGTTGGAATCTTACTTGCTCACGTTGATTTAGGAGGGGTTTAATCCGTTGCTGCCCACCTGCCGTCTAACACGCTCTCGATTTTTTTGGATAGCTGTATCCGTAGGCACGGCAACCTTGGTTGCTTTACCGATAGCAGAGATATTGCTTTATGTCGGCCAGCCTTCCGATGGCACGTGGGAGCATCTGCGAGAGACGGTTTTATTTCGATATGTAAGTAACACCGTCATTTTGGCGTTGGGCGTTGCCCTGGCGACGCTGTTGATAGGGGTCGGTTGTGCTTGGTTAGTGACGATGTGTGATTTTCCCTGTAAGGGTGTGCTGCGCTGGGCTTTGCTGCTTCCTTTGGCTATTCCACCCTATTTAATGGCTTACGCATTGACTGACTTGCTGCAGTACAGCGGGCCAGTGCAAACGTATTTGCGTGAATACTTTCAGTGGACCAAACAGGATTATTGGTTTCCTGAGATTCGCTCTTTGCCCGGCGCGATCACGATCTTGACGC
>JAAEMV010000367.1 GCA_024225195.1 Planctomycetaceae bacterium
AATATTGCGGCTCAATCGTCATCGAACCGCAAACTGCCATCGTCAGCTTAAAAAACAATTTTGAGCATCACGAAATTTCGACTCGCGTCGGCGAAACGCCTCATGGTAGACTGGCGACCCGGCAACTAGCACGTTTTTACAGCTTTCTAGTTGGCTATTCGATTCACCGTTTTTTACTTTCGCGATCTATGTCCAACGATACTAAAACACACAAGCTCTATATCGAAACTGTCGGCTGTCAGATGAACATGCTCGACAGTGAAATGGTCGTTGCGAGTCTCCGCCGAGAAGGATACGAATTATCAGACAATGTTGGTGATGCCGACACTATTTTGTTTAATACTTGTTCGGTCAGAGAGCAGGCAGAAAACAAGACTTACAGTGCTTTGGGGCGACTGCGGGCTGAGAAAAAAAATCATCCTCATAAAATCATCGGTGTCATGGGTTGCATGGCACAAAAAGATCAAAAATTAATTTTCCAGAGAGCGCCCTACGTCGATCTTATTGTTGGTCCCGGCCAATTAAAAGAAATCCCATCTCTCATTCAAAAAGCGCGTACCGATGGCGGTCAACATACGGCAGTGGGTTTAGGCCGTACCGCTGGCAAAGTAGCTGACATTAAACGAAGCCATGAAACTTTTGATCCGCTACGTGACCCCACCATGCGACCAACCCCGTTTCAAGCTTTTCTCAGAATTCAAATTGGCTGCGATAAATTTTGCACCTATTGCATCGTGCCCATGACGCGGGGACCCGAGCAGGGCAGGTCACCGCAAATGGTCTTCGACGAAGCAAAAATACTCGCCGACCAAGGGTGTAAGGAAATCACGCTCCTCGGGCAAACCGTAAACAGCTACAAGCACGTCGCTAAAGATGGAACCACAACGCGACTTGCCGATCTTCTTTATCAACTTCATGAAATCAATGGCATCGAACGGATTAAGTTCGTGACCAGCTATCCCAAAGATATGGGATACGATCTGTTGACCGCTGTTCGTGATTTAAAAAAGGTTTCACCGTATCTCCATGTTCCTCTCCAGAGCGGATCCGATGCCGTACTTAAACGAATGAAGCGTGGTTATACCGTGGGAGACTATCGCGACATGATGGCACGGATTAATGAAACGTTAGGCGACGCTGCTGCGATTTCTTCTGACTTCATTGTCGGTTTCTGCGGTGAAACAGAAGAGGAATTCCAGGAGACCGTGAACTTGGTAAAGGAATGTCGATTCAAAAACAGTTTCATTTTTAAATATTCTGAACGGCCGGGAACGAAAGCATCCGATCACCTACCTGATGATATTCCATTTTTGGTCAAAAAGCGTCGCAACAATGAATTGCTGAATGTTCAAAACCAAATCAGCGAGGAAGACAATCAGAAATTCCTTGGCAAGACCGTCGAAGTGCTCGTTGAGGGGCCAAGCAAACGAACCGATGCCGACGTCAACGACCTTTCCAACGGTCAGCCCCCCTCCGCAGGGACGCCGATGCAACTGACAGGGCGTACCCACTGCGATCGAATTGTTGTATTCGATGGCACTACGCGGCTAGTCGGTCAGACTATTCCTATTGGAATTTACGAAGTCGCCGCGTTTACCCTAATGGGCACCGTCATCACCGATCACGTTGCTTCGGGGCCAGTGGTCAGTCTCAAAGGATAATGACTGAAATTGGTTCCTGCCTCTTACCTTGGCGAAGATTAAAATCCGGGATCCAGATTTTGATATCTGCCGATTCGGACCAACTCTTTGATTAAATCAGATGGCGTCTGTAGTCGATTGGCAGGATCTTTTTCGAGTAACTGCATCACGATCTTTTCGAATAGGTCGTTGATGGCTAATTGATACGATTTAGGATCCCTCGGAGTTTCATCGCGAACATTGGCCAGCATCTCGACCAGCGAATCGCCACTGACCGGAGGACGACCGGTTAGCAACGCATAGCAAGTTGCTCCCAGTCCATATAAATCCGACCGCGTATCGACCTCCATGTTGGCTCGCGTTCTTTCCGGAGCCATGTAAGGAATATCGCCAAGGAGTTGACCCGGTTGAGTGACCTGCTGCGCCAAAGTTCCCTCGAGTGCCTTCGCCAACATAAAATCACCCAACAGACACGCCTTATCGCTGTGCCGCCGCAAAATATTGGCAGGCGTCACATTCCGGTGAATAATTTTGTTTTCGTATCCTTTGTTCAAAGCTCTCGCTACATCGACAGCAATCTGCCAGACCTTTTTCCAATCCAGCATTCCTTCAATTCCGGTTCGCTCAATCAATTCAGACAAGTTTTCGCCATCGATATACTCCATGGCAGCCCAGCAGTAAGGGCCGTTCTTACCCGCATTATAAAGATCGACAATTCTTGGATCTTTGATCGGCAACATGGTTCGCATTGCCCGAACAAAACGCTGGCGCTGTTCATCGTTGGAAGTGAATTGCGGAGTCAAAACTTTCACCGCCGCAATTCGATCCTTCTTAGCGTCCCTTGCTTTAAAAACGATTCCGTTGTTGCCCTTGCCAATAATTTCCAGCAACTCGTAAGGGCCTAATTCCGTGCCGACTAAATTTTGCAGCGGTTTTACAGAGCCCGCACCTGCCTGATAAACGGGCGAATAAGTGTGCTCGTCGCTGTCTTTTTTGATCAATCTAATCTGGCTATCGCCCGCCTGAATAACACTACCCGCATTGATCGCACCGGTTGTTATTCGATTTCCATCGACAAACGTTCCGCTTGAACTTCCTCGATCTGAAATAACATATTCATCGCCACGATTTCCTAATTCAAAATGGATTCGCGAAACCGAAGGATCTGCCAAGCGAAAATCACTTTTTTCTCCGCGACCTACGATGACAGTCTCGCCATCCCCGATATCAAAAATTCGACCGGCATCTGGTCCCGCAAAAATAGTTAGCTGTAAGTCCATGGTTCTTCCGAGGGATGACTGGTCAAAAATTTTGTTCTTGTCCGATTCCAAGCGATTATAGCTACAAGGCGATATTGCCGCGACCGATGAATCATTAATATCAATTTCATTAAGTACCCACTGCCTCAGACAAGTTTAACTCCAGAATATGAAACCTCGCCCATTGGATTAGAGGTTGCAGTCGACGTGGTTTTCGACGGCAACTACAATGCGGAAAGCCTGATCACTCTTCATTGCTCCGAGATTCAAGTCAGTGAAAATTAATTGCCACAACTGCAATCGAGCACTGACGTACAGCGAGACTCCTCCTCGTTTTTGCCAGCACTGTGGCGAACCCTTACAGCTAACAGATGAATCGAGGGGTTCTACCGAATCGGAGGAAGACCTAACGATCGCACCGCAAAAACCGAACTTTAGCGGGGAGCTTGCGATACAAGAAAACGATCTGGTCGACCATTACCGGATGATTCGCTGGCTCGGCTCAGGCGGGATGGGAACGGTCTGGGAAGCCGTCGACGAGAATAATGGCCGTCGCGTTGCCATCAAACGCAATGCCGAAAGCATGGTTTCGGATGAGACATACGTCAAACGTTTTATCCGCGAAGCCCAATTAGCCGCGCAGGTCTCTCACCCGAACGTGACTTTTATTTATGGCGTAGGAAACGAGGCTGGTCAGTCTTACATCGCGATGGAATTGATGCCTGGCAATACCTTAGCCGACTTAGTTAGCGTTGAAGGATCGCTCGCTTGCTCGGTTGCCGTCGATCACGTCATTGGTATCGTCGATGGCCTAATTGCTGTACACGAACAAGGAATGATTCATCGAGATGTCAAACCGGCAAATTGCTTTCTCGATTCCAATGGCAAAGTCAAGATTGGTGATTTTGGACTTTCTAAATCGACGCGTGATAAAGAAACCGGATTGACAAAAACAGGCACCTTCATGGGCACCCCGTCCTATGCCGCTCCTGAACAAATCCGGGGCGATAAGGTTGATGGACGGACAGATCTTTACTCCGTCGGAGCTACCTTGTTTTTTCTGCTCACCGGTCGCACTCCGTTCCTTGGTGACGCCATGTCGGTCACCGCACAGGTAATTGCCGACCGAGCGCCCATCTGTTCGGAAATCAATCCGACGATTCCAAAAGATCTTGGACGGGCTGTCGCGAAATGCCTAGAAAAAGATCCCGCAAAACGATTTCAAACTTTGGAATCTCTCCGCTTAGCATTGATTCCTTTCGCTACAAAACGCGAGTCGATTTCTGATGTCGGTCGCCGACTTGCCGCGTATATGATCGATCAGACAGTAATTCAGATTGTGCTCACACTGATAATCTCTGTCATCACGGTTTTCATCATTTCCCAGGGAGATGGATTTCAACTCGACGACGAAAAACTTCAGCGAGTGACAAAGTCGGTAGGCTCTTGGGGAGTAATCTTAAGTTGGTTACTGACGACGCTCTATTTTACTTTTTGCGAAGGCTGGTTCGGACGTGGTGTTGGTAAGCGATTGATGATGTTGAATCTGATCGACTCCGAAGGGCAACGCCCCGGTGCACTCAAGGCCTTCGCTCGATCTGCAATTCTGCCGGGCGGCCTCGGAATTCCGGTTTTCTTTATGCTTTGGAATGCAAGTGATATCTCGCCAACCGCGACTGTAGAAGTTCAGTTACAAGTGTTTATGCGCGACCTCGCTGCTTCCTATATCCCCTGTCTGATTTGTGTCTCAACGATGAGGGCTTCAAACCGATTTTTAGGCATCCATGGAATGCTAACGGGAACGCGCGTCATCCGCCTCAATCAAGGCAAGCAAAAATTCCCGATTCCAGTGATCGTTCCTACGTTGACTGCCGTTGAGCCACTGCAATTTGGCCCCTACGAAACAACAGAACTGATTGGTGAATCCAAATATGGAAAAGTATATTTAAGCAAAGACGACACACTTCGTCGGAACGTTTGGATCGTTGTCCACACAGATGAAACGGATTTTTCAGTTGACCGAATGAACTTGGCGCGCGATTCGCGTCAACGGTGGCTCGATGGCGGTTCGCTTAGCGACGGCCAACGATGGGATGCGTTCGAATCTATCGAAGGCGTTCCCGTACACATTTTTGTGGGTCTACAAAATAACGCTGACTGGAGCCTGTACGGCCAAGTTATGCTCGACATTGTCATCGAGGTTCAAGAAGCCATCAAAGACAATACCCTGCCAAAAACAATTAGCCTGTCTTTAGTCTGGCTCAATCAAGCTGGACACGGCAGGCTGATCGATAAACAACTCGTTAACCCTGTTGAAAATGATCCGCTAGTACTTAACGAACTTCCTCAATCTAATCTTGCCGGCATTGACTCCCACCAACCAATCCCAGTCCCAGTCGAAAAAGCTGTTGGACTGGTGCAAGAACTGGGAGAACTCTTTGAAAGAACCCAAGTATTTCCTAACTCCGTGCGCGACTTTTTAGCCGAGCTTCAAGTGCGGCCAAAAACAGTGGAAACGCTGCAATGGGCTGAGGAGCAACTACAGTCTCGGTCAAACTCCATTAGCAACCTGACCTGGGATGGTCGACTGGGAGTGTTAAGTGCGACACTCGGTATCGAATTGGTTTTATATTCGCTAGTCTCGAGTGTTGCTTACCTCGCTTGTTTTTTCTTTGTTCCCGCAAGCATTACCTATTGTTTCTCGATCGGTCTCACTCTGTCTTTAGTATTGCCTGTCTTGTTTAGCTGGCGTTGGTGCGGCGGCCCCGTGTTTCAAGTCATGGGCATCGAAGTCTGTAACCTAAAAGGCGAAAAGGCCAGTGGTTTAATCTGTTCAATTCGCTCCATCATTTCGTGGACGCCTATTTTTGCGATTATCGGGATCGTCGTTCTATCACAACTCTATCTCGATCAAGGCAGCGGAATTGATTCTCCGAACGAAACAACACTTACGCCCAAGACCGATCCAATTACACAATTCAGAGGAGACCTAATTGTCTATTACTCTCTCTTCTGTCTAGCACTTGGCTTGGTAATCGCAATCGTAAAACCAAAACGTGGTATTGCCGACTTTTTTCTAAGAACGCGATTGATGCCAAAATAGATTGGCTACATCGCGACTGAAACTGGGTGACAAACAGCGAACCCATTTGACCTATTCCCCCCAGTCTAGCTTCTAAATCGGGTTTCACCGTTAAAACGCTGGATTGAACAATGTGGCAAACCGGGGCGGTTGAGCAGACTTTGCCGAATTGGTAATTTAATCGACTGTTTCACTGGGCAATTTTGCCAGTGACGCGGTGACGGCATTGGAGCCGAATCCGGACCTTAGTGTGATGTGCATTCTCAGCTATCTGAAAATGATTCAATCGCATTAATTTATTTTACCATTCAAGGGGATGAGGATGAAAAAGTTTATTGCAGCCGTCGTATGCACATTGTTGATGACCGGAACCATGTTCGCTCAAGACAGCGAAGCTCCAGTTGAGCCAGTCGCACAGGCGGCTCCAAGTGTTGTTGCTGGAAGCGGCTGCTGCGGTGCGACTACAGACTGTGGATGCGATCCATGTGCAAAGCGAGTTCGCTTAGTCGCAAAGCTTCGTGGAAAAAGATCTTGCCGTCGCGCACGACGTAGTTGCTGCAACTAGTGTCATTTTATTGCACTTATCGCAATCTGAAAAACTCAAGGCATCGTTCCGAATAGGAGCGATGCTTTTTTATTGAATCCACGACACCATGACGTAATACAATCGGCAATCAATTTCCGACGGGAAACAACTGTGTCATTATTTTTGTCGCCTGATCCCATTGCTCTGCTGCTCGCTCGAAATCGACATCCATAATTTTCAGAGATAAAGAATCTGGAACTGCCGGTGACTTTGTCGTGATCGACCGGTTCAAAGGAATTTGTGCACTTTGGCTTTGCGCTAATTCCTCTTCGACGTCGGCCGCCAATAGTCGATCGACCAACATCCGAGCTCGGGCTGGATTCGGGCCATTTTTGATAATCGAGAGCGTATTTGGAATTAACAAAGTTCCCATTTGATCAGACCTTTGATCGGGAAACACAATCGCTACTGGGTTGGCTTTATTCAGTTCGATCATTGCATCATCGGTATCTGTTAGCCCGAACGCAAATTCTCCGCGAGCCACTTTAATGGCGACTTGCTTATTCCCACCCTCGACCACCGCATTGTTTGCAATACTAGTCAGCAAAGCGACCGCATCTGTTTCGCCCAGAGTTGCAAACAACACGGCCGCATGGGTTGCGGTAGTTCCAAACAAAGGCCTCGCAATCGCACATTTGTTTTTCCATTTTGGATCCGCTAAATCGTAAATAGAATCCGGCATTTGATCCGGATCCTTAATCAGGTTGGTATTAACAATCAACACACGCGCTCGGGCGGCAAAGCCGTGCCACTGATCACGCGATGAAATGTACTGCGACGGAAATACTTCAGCAGCGGGACTGCGATAAACTTCTAACAATCCCAGTTTCTGTAGTCGCAACGTGTGGAGTATTTCATTATTCCAAAAAATATCAGCTTGAGGCCGTGCTTTGCTCTGAATTATTTCAGTCACCAACCCGACCGTCTTGTTAGATTCCTGATCGAATTTGGGCAAAACACGCAGCTCCAATTCCGGGCCCACGCGTTTTAGAATCGGCTCAGCAAACTCTCGGTCCAGCGCTGAATAGACAACGACTTCATTATCTGTCTTGGCAATACAGCCAGCACAAAAACTGATCATTGCACTGCAGAACGCTGCGATAAACCAATAAAAACAGGGGTTTAAGTTTGCCGAGGAAGCTTTAATTTTAGTACCCTTTATTTTCTTCATTCGAAACACTCCACTTTTCGTTACGATACAGTGCGTTTCATTTCGCCGAAATAATCTCGCCAACCACCGGACCTAAATGATTTTCATCCGCAAATTATATCTTATGACATTTGCTCGCCCAATGAACAAAACCTTCTCGTTGGCATCGCCACAACGGCAAGGCTGCAAAGCCACGATTGGAATTTTAATAGCAGCGCTTTGTGTCGGTTCCGCTGTGGGGCAAGATGACTGGCGGTCCGGGATGAAAACAATCAACCCGCAAGTTTCCGATACCTTTGAAATTGACGAAACCCTGGTAAAGGCCGCGGGGATTCAAAAAATTTCAGGTACTCACATCGATCTTTATACCGATGTCCGTGACGAGCAGACGATCAATGAGTTGGTAACCGCTTTTGATCAAGCGGTCTCACAATGGTGTACTTATTTTGGTCTTTCGGTTGAGTCAGCTGAATTGTGGAAAATGAGAGCCTTTCTGATTGCTGACAAAGCCAACTCGGTGCAATTTCAACGGGCCGGCCTGATGCCGCCCGACCTGCCAAATTTTAAAGCCGGATTCCAGCGACGCCATAATTTCTGGCTCTATCTCCAACCGGGCAACTACTACACACGTCATTTGCTTCTCCACGAAGGTACGCATGGTTTTATGCTGTGGTTTCTCGGCGGTCACGGGCCAGCATGGTATAGCGAAGGAATGGCCGAATTGCTTGGAGTTCACCGATGGAACGAAAACCGACTGCAACTCAATCACCGACTGAGAAGTCGCGAAGAGGCTGAGTATTGGGGGCGGGTCAAGCGAATTCGGGACGAGCGAAATACCGAGAACGAGTTAGACCTTGAGGATGTGCTCAATATCCCCCCGGCTGGATTTAACAATGTTCGGTATTATGCATGGGCCTGGGCGGGTTGTGAGTTTTTTCAAAATCATCCGAAAACAAAACAACTGTTTTCCCAACTGCCCGAACTGGCAAAACTGGATGAAGCCCGTTTCAACCGGGAATTCCTTGAACTGCTTGGAAATAACTTAGAAGGATTGAAACGTGACTGGCTGCTGTTTATCAACGAGATTGATTACGGCTACTCGGTCCCGCGCGGGTGTTTATCAAAGGCAACTCCATCCAGTAGCCGCTCGGGTTCCCCACAAACCAAATTCCAAATTTCTGCGGAAAGAAGCTGGCAAATAACCAATCAAAACGTTCAACAAGGAGAACGTTTTCGCATTAAAAGCAGTGGTGAATTCGTGGTTGGACAATCCAATCCGCAAACGCCTTGGAAATGCGAAGCGAATGGAATTACAATTCAGTACCATCGAGGGCGTCCCCTTGGACGATTACAGGTCGGGATTTTAGACCTGAATGCAAAAACCGCAGAACAACAGGTCAAGGGATTGCTAACCCCCCTCGATATCGGATTAAGCGGGGTGATCTCCGCACCGACCGATGGAGTCCTCTGTTTTCGGATCAACGAGTCGCCCGCTTTTTTAGATGATAATCAGGGCGCCTTGGAAGTCGTCATTGAAAAACTAGAATAGAGGCACCGGTCGGGTCGCCGAACATCCATTCCATTATTTTTCCTCGCAACCAACAAGCAACTTAATGAATATTCTTCAATCGCAAGATCCTGAGCTTTGGCAAACGATCCACGACGAGTCGATTCGTCAAAAAGACGAACTCGAGATGATTGCCAGTGAAAACTACACCAGCCTTGCCGTGATGGAAGCGGTAGGAAGTGTCTTGACGAACAAGTATGCCGAAGGTTATCCCGGTCGTCGTTACTATGGCGGTTGTGAACATGTCGACGTCACTGAGAACCTTGCCCGTGACCGAGCGAAGGAGTTGTTCGGGGCAGAATTTGCCAACGTCCAGGCCCATTCGGGTTCCCAGGCTAACCAAGCTGTCTATCTCACCGCCTTAGAAGTCGGCGACACCGTGCTAGGTTTAGACCTCGCTCACGGAGGGCATCTAACCCATGGAATGCGGCTCAATCTCTCTGGCAAGCTTTACAACTTTATTAATTATGGTGTCTGCCGAGACACTCACTTGATTGATTTTGATCAAATCGCGGCGCTGGCAAAAGAACATAAACCCAAGATGATTGTTGCAGGCGCTAGCGCCTACCCACGCCAGATTCCTCACGAGAGGTTCAAAGAAATCGCGGACGACGTTGGCGCAATGTTATTTGTTGACATGGCTCACTATGCCGGCCTGGTCGCTGGTGGCGAACATAATGATCCTGTTCCAGTCGCCGACTTTGTCACAACCACAACTCATAAAACACTTCGCGGCCCGAGAGGTGGACTTGTGCTGTGCAAAAAGAAATATGCGAAAAAAATTAACTCAAGCGTTTTCCCCGGAATGCAGGGAGGCCCTTTGATGCACGTGGTCGCCGGCAAAGCCGCTTGTTTTCGCGAAGCATTGCAACCCGATTTTAAAGTCTACGCGAAATCAGTAAAAGCAAACGCTAAAGCTCTCGCTGAAACTCTACAATCAGGAGGTCTCTCTCTTGTCAGTGGAGGAACTGACAATCATCTCGTTCTTGTTGATGTCACCGCAAAAGGAATAGGCGGTACGATTGCAGAGGACACCTTGGGCGCATGCGGAATTACAGTTAACAAAAACATGATTCCTTACGATGAAAGAAAACCGATGGATCCGAGTGGTGTTCGAATTGGAACTCCCGCTTTAACGACTCGCGGCATGGGCGTTGAACAAATGAAACAAGTTGGTCAATGGATTGTCGAAGCACTGAGCCACCACGAAGATACTACGAAGCTGGAGTCGATTCGAGGAAACGTCAAAGACCTCTGCCAACATTTTCCAGTTCCCGCGGCAGGAGCGGAAGCAGCGGTTTAAAATCTGGGTTGCTGACTTATTCTTTCGGTTGAACCGACTCAGTCGGTTCTTTGCCTAATAACCGGGCGATCTCTCGATCGCTCGATGCCCAAACCATGGTGATTAAAACCGCAAACAGGACAATTCCTGCCCAGACAAACGGGTGTACCTGCGTGAAATCAATTGACAATTGCCAAGTGTCAATCGCAGTTAAAGATGCTAGGGAAATCCAAGTGTCGCTTGAATCTTGCTGGCCCGTCGAAAAACCCTGACTCAACTGAGCCGATTGACTCAGTTGAACCGGGGGTGAAAAAGCTGACGAGCTATTTGGAAAAACTACGTTGCTAAAAACTGCCCCTGCTGCGATGACAAGTGATAATAATAATCGTCGAGGATAAAACATTTCAGTTCCGGGCTCAGTGGTCTTTTCAAAAGTCAGCGTTTCCAACTTGCTGGCTACATGCATCCCACTTTCGCAAACGGTATGCCACGGAAGAAAATCAAAAAACCCCCGCGTTTCAGGCGTTTTTTGACGAGTTGATGTTGTCGAAAAACCACGTGTCTCGCGAATGGTGAGGAAAGGCCTCATTCGACAGCAAGCTTCCAGTGATTTGTTTTCAATGAATTCGATTGTCGTAACAATCATTGCGGTTTTAGGTGCTCGCCAGCACAAGTGGCGCGATAATTTTTTACTTTCTTGCCTTGACTGAAATCCGCCAAGGTAAACTCTTAGCGGGAGAGGTTCGGCTAGAGTGAATTGACATAATTTCGCCCTACCACAAAATTCTGTAGTTGGTCATGACGAGTAAAACATTGAACCGCAAACAAGCTCAACGCCAAAAAAACATTCTGGCGGCAGAAGGCTATTTAGAACTTGCAACCGCACTCGATAGTGCGTGCAGCCTCGACTTAGATTTGAAGAAACAGTTAGTGGACCTTGCCCTAAACTCTTTGAACCAGGTGATACGTCCGGGGGGCCATAAGCCATACATTTTGTTCTTAAAAGGACAGGCTCACCGAATCGCCCAACGCCCACGTTTAGCCATCACTTTTTTTGAACAGTCTCACAAGATCGATGACGAAAACCTACATACCTGCCTCGCACTGGCTTGGTGCTGCAAGCGAACACAGCAAATCGACCGCGCAGTTGAAGTCATGCAAACAGCCGTCGAAATGAACTCTGAAAGCTGCATCAGCCATTACAATCTCGCCTGCTATTGCGCTTTAAACCAGCGAATTGACGACGCGTTAATGCACCTCTCCTTTGCCTTAAATCTAAACCCAGATTATCTGGCGAGAATTGCCTCTGAATCCGATTTTGATTCTATCCGGGACAATCCAAGATTTTCGGATATCACAACGCTGGCCGTTTAAAACACTTTAATGTGTTAATCTCTCCAGCAATTAAAAGACTTTGCTTCGTTGGTTTAGCTACCAGCGCATCAGGCCGCAAACACAAGAGAACGTGGTTAGCAACCTATGGCGGTACATGCTTGAATCGATGGATCGATTGCCTGCATCTGAT